>NZ_BTTW01000001.1:1002124-1336165 GCF_036245865.1 Corallococcus caeni
CGCGGGCGGGCGCAGGTGCACGTTGGCGTAGATGAGCGAGCCGCCGCCGTACCCCGCGGCCTGCACGATGCTCATCCCCTTGAGGAACTTGATGTCGAAGAGGCCCTGCCGGTGCTGATACAGCCAGCCGTTGCGGGGGTCCTCGAAGTCACGAGGGAAGCTGCCCTTCGGGTAGCGCAGTCCGCGTTCGAGCACGCGCACGGTCAGGCCCGCCTGCGCGAGCCGACAGGCCGCCACCGCGCCGCCAAACCCGGTGCCGATGACCAGGGCGTCGTATGCCGGTGCCATGTTCCCCCTCGGGTGCGATCCCTGGGGAGCAGGGATGCAGAAGCGCGACCCGGGAACGTCCAGGAAAGGACGGACCTGACTCTACAACGGGTCCCCCCCGTTTCCTTGAGGCCCTCCCCCCTCCGTGGATCCACATTTTCCCCTCTGAAGAACCGCATTCCTTGAAGAGCACGGATCCATCAGCGGGCGGGCGGGCAACCGGCGTGTTTGGACGCGGGACGTCATGGACCTGGACCGGTAGCATCGAGCCCATGCGACCGGCCCTGGAGCACGAGCCATTCTCAGAGGCGGCAGCTCCGGCGGCGGATCCGCTGGTGGGGTCGAAGATTGGCGAGTTCGTCATCCGGGAACGCGTGGGCGCGGGCGGGATGGGGGTCGTCTATCGGGCGGAGCACCCGCTGATTGGCAAGCACGCGGCCATCAAGGTGATGCGCGCGGAGCTGGTGTCCCCGGAGCAGGAGCAGCGGTTGCTGGTAGAGGCGCGGGCGGTCAACGCCATCCGGCATCCGGGCGTCCTGGACATCTTCAACTTCGGGACGCTGCCGGACTGCCGGCCGTACGTGGTGATGGAACTGCTCCAGGGCCAGTCGCTCGCGGACCGGCTGCGCGAGCGGGACCGGATGGACGTGGGGACGGCGGCGTGGGTGTTGGATCAGGTCCTGGCCGCGCTGGGCGCCGCGCACCGGGCGGGGGTGGTGCACCGCGACCTGAAGCCCGCGAACGTGTTCCTGATGGAGCAGCCGGACGCGGCGCCGTTGATCAAGCTGGTGGATTTCGGCATCGCCAAGGTGATGCAGGAGCAGGACGCGCAGGCAGGGGCGGACGGCTCCACGGTGGGGACGCCGGACTTCATGGCCCCGGAGCAGATTCGCGGTGGCGAAGTGGGCCCGGCCGCGGACCTCTACGCGCTGGGGGTGATGGCATTCCAGATGCTCACGGGCACCCGGCCGTTCCAGGGTGACAACGTGCAGGTGATGTTCGCGCACGTCGAGCGGATCCCTCCCCGGGTGTCGTCGCGGGTGGAGGGGATTCCGCCGGAGCTCGATGATCTGGTGTTCCAGTTGATGGAGAAGGAGCCCGCGAAGCGGCCTGAGTCCGCGACCGCCGTGCGGATGAAGCTCCGGGGGCTGGCGCGACCGCCCGCGAGCCTGGAGACAGAGGCAGCACCGCCGCCGAGCGCGGAGTCACGGGCGGTACCGCAGGGGATCACGGCCGTCTCGCCGCCGGTTCGCCGGAGCAGGATGTCCATCGCGGTGGCTGCGCTCGTTGGGATGGCGCTGCTGGGGGTGGGTTACGGGTGGGGGACGCATTCAGGGAAGCCGGAGCAGCCGCAGGTGATGGCGCCTCCGCGGCCTTCCGAGCCGGTGAAGGTGGAGACACTGCCCGTGGAGCCATCGCCGGTCCTGGCGGCGCAGGTCCCTGTCGAGGCGCCGCCCGAGGTCATCGAGGAGGCAGCGCAGGCGGAGACGGCGACAGCGACCCTGGCGAAGTCCACGAAGTTGCCGCCCTTACCGGCGGAGACTCCCTCCGAGAAGAAGATGGAGCAGCGGCAGGCAGTTCTGTTCACGCTGCTGCTGGCGCGAGCGAAGGACGTGGATGCGGACGGAGCACTGCGCGGCAGGCTGCTGCAGCAGTACCGGGCCGCCGCCGAAGCAAAGACAGACTCCGAGCGGACGCGCATCCATGTCGCGTTGGATGACATCGAGAAGGAGCTGACCCAGCGCATCGCGCTGCACGACGCGCCCCCGAAGATTGTCACCGTCGCCGTTGCTCCTCCAAAGCAGCCCCGGGTCCCGGCGCTCGTGATTCCCAGACTCCCCACCCTGCCCCAGGGCAATGCCTCCGAGCAGCGGTTGGCCCAGCGCATGGACAAGCTGGTGGCGGAGCTGCGCACGCGCACGCAGAATCAGGACGTCGCGCCGGAGCTCACGAAGCAGCTGGTGGACATCTACAAGTCCGCGGCGAACGCCACGACCGCCACCGAGCGCATGACCGTGCATCAATCGCTGGATGCGTGGCAGGAGCGCCTGACGTCGCGCTTCCCCCGCTGATCAACGGCAGCTGGGAGGAAAAGGACCGGGTCACTGGAAGTAAGGGGAAACCCGCGTCGACTGGCCGACGAGCAAACAACCGGCAAGCCCCCAGGGCACGCGACGGCGTCCCCTGGCTCGCGGTACTGTCACCGCAAAACGGGCTTTCCCATGAAGACGCGAAGAATTCCGGAGACGGGGGCGCACCGGGCCCTGACGGAGCGGGAGGTGCCGGTGGCCATGGCCCCCCCTGCGCCGAAGGTGGATCCGCTGCTGGGGGCGCAGCTGGGCGAGTTCCTCATCCAGGAGCGCATTGGCGCGGGTGGCATGGGGGTGGTGTACCGGGCGGAGCACCCCATCATCGGCAAGCAGGCCGCGGTGAAGGTGTTGCGCGCGGAGCTGATGTCGCCGGAGCAGGAGCAGCGGCTGGTGGTGGAGGCGCGGTCGGTCAACGCCATCCGGCACCCGGGCATCCTGGACATCTTCAACTTCGGGACGCTGCCGGACGGCCGGCCCTATGTGGTGATGGAGCTGCTTCAGGGCCAGTCGCTCGCGGAGGTGTTGCGCGCGCGAGGACGGCTGGACGTGGGGACTGCGGTCTGGATGCTGGATCAGATCCTCTCGCCATTGGGGGCGGCGCACCGGGCGGGAGTGGTGCACCGCGATTTGAAGCCCGCGAACGTGTTCATGGTGGAGCGGCCGGACGCGGCGCCCACGCTCAAGCTGGTCGACTTCGGCATCGCCAAGGTGCTGCAGTCGCAAGACGGACTGACGCACGCGGACGGCTCCGTGCTGGGGACGCCGGACTTCATGGCCCCGGAGCAGATCCGTGGCGGCACGGTGGGCCCGGCCACGGACCTGTACGCGCTGGGCGTGATGGCGTTCCAGATGCTCACCGGCGCGCGGCCCTTCCAGGGTGAGAACGTGCAGGTGATGTTCGCGCACGTCGAACAAGCGCCACTGTCGCCCTCGTCGATGGTGGAGGGCATTCCGCCGGAGCTTGATGCGCTGGTGCTCCAGTTGCTGGAGAAGGCGCCTGCGAAGCGGCCTGCCTCCGCGGAAGAGGTGCGGCAGCGATTGAAGGCGCTTTCGTTGGGGCGGTCTCCGGGCACGCTGGGGCTTGGAGTACCCGCGGTGCAGAAGCGGGAGGAGCCCACGTCTCCCACGTCTCCCACGGCGCCCCGGCCGCCGGGGCTCGCGGCATTGCTCGCGGACCGCCGGAAGGTGGCACCGCTCGTGGCGGCGGCGGTCGCTGGGGTCATGGTAACGGGCGCGGGGCTCTGGTGGCTGACGCGGCCTGGGGAGACGCCTCCGCTCGTGGTGCAACGTCCGCCCGTGCCCGTTGCGCCAGTGGTGGCGGCGCCAGCACCAGTGGCTCCAGTGACTCCGACTCCGGTCGTGCCGAGCGAGCCCGTGCAGGAGGCGCATGAGGAAGTGGAGGCGACGTCCGAGACGGAGGGCAAGGCCTCCGGACTGCCTCCGCTGCCAGTGGCGACAGCATCCGAGAAGAAGCTGGCGCGGCGGCTGTTCGGGTTGTTCAAGCAGCAGCGCGCAAGGGCGAAGGACGTGGACGCGGAGGGAGAGCTGCGCGGAAAGTTGATCCAGCAGTACCGCGCAGCCGTGGACGCGACGAAGGAGTCCGAACGCGCGCGCATCCATCTGGCGCTCGATGGTATCGAGAAGGAGCTGACCCAACGCATCGCGCGGCACGACGCGCCCCCGGTGGTCGTCGTTCCGGAGATGCCCAAGGTTCCGCCGCTCGTGCTGCCCCCGCTGCCTGGCCTGCCCCGGACCAACGCCTCCGAGCAGCGGCTGGCCCAACGGTTGGACAAACTGGTGGCGGAGCTGCGCAAGCGCACCCAGGGTCAGGACGTCGCGCCGGACCTCGTGCGCAAGCTGGTGGGCCTCTACACGGATGCCGCGAAGGCCGAGACCGCCACCGAGCGCATGGACGTGAACAAGGCGCTGGATGCGTGGCAGGAGCAGTTGAAGGCTCGCTTCCCGAAGTGAGCCTCCAAACAGGTTCGGCGCCGGGTTCGTCGTGCAGCACGGCTTCCGTGTTTTGCTACGCGCTGTAAGGATACACTCCTGTCACGCAAGCTAGCGATCACGTATCGCAAGACGGCGTCGACGCGAATGAATAGGAATCACCTATCTGCTGCCTATGATCCGGACCTCAATTCCTTCAAGCAGTGGTGAATTAATTTAAATCGCCAGTGTCGGAAACGAGCGCGTTGCACCACCAACGAACTGGCCCAGGCGAAGAGGCAATGCCGCGCAGCGAGCGATGCACATTGGGGACGCTCGCCGCGTGGCCCTGCCATTACTTCTCCTTCAGTCAATGAATCTCGGCGTCAGTACTTTGCTGTGTATTCACCCACAGAGGTTCCCTTAACCATCTTTACCCGAAGGAACTGATCTTTACGGTGTTCAAAGGCTTCCTTGAGGCTTCGATGGACGGACTGTGCCACCTCATTCGGATCGTAGTCGCCCCCGGGCTTGCCACTGATGGTAAGGAGATGATTGGCATACTCCATAGCGGCATCGGGGTACTTGCGCTTGATTGCATCGCGCGTGACCGCTTCAGCTTTCTCAAACTCGTCTTTCGACAGGACACCGTATTTAAGGGAGAGCTCGTCATCGGGAACAATGGGGCGCGCGAATCGATTCTTTGTATCAACCTCAAAGAAAATTCCGAGCTGCCCATCGTTGGCGGGATTGGACCATTCGAAGCTAACCAAGTAGAGCCCTCCCTCTACCTCCTTCGCACTCCATCCCTTTACAACAAGAACTCCACGAGCATCGCGGAATCGTGACTGGGCAAGGCTATCCAGCATGTCCTCCTCCGATATGTTCAGGTAGTGCTTCGCCATACCGGCGAAGTCTTCGACACCAGTCTGCATGCTTTGCCGAGCCAATGACACCGCCAACTCACCGCCTGTGAGCGGAACTGGCCGGAAGAATTTATACCCTACGCCAACGACACCAAGTGCCACGGCGGCAATAAGCAAGGAATTAATGAGCGTCTTGGCGGCAGATAGGAAAATAGATTTCATACTCTCTGGCATTGATTTCCCCCGATGGAATCAGCGTGGACATCAATCAGGGAGCCTATCATGCTCCTGGCCCAAGCTGCCTCGCCGACTCCCCTGCTTCGACCAGCACCGCATCGTTCCTAGCGGGGCTCGCGGTCGCTACAGCCTTGCGGCGTGAAATCATTGGACCTCACAACTTCGCATCTTGCTCCTTAGAACCAGCATTAGATGCCAAGGTCAACCTCTGCTATAAAAACTTAGATGCACCGGACGCCCCACCGGAAATAGACTTCGGTGGTTCCACTTGGACGACAGCTCACTCAAGAGACTATGTGGCTCATTATTTCACTAGGAATGGCGGTCGTCGGCGGGCTGATCGCACCGTTCTGCCTGAGGCTTCACTGCACCGGCCTTTGGCTGGGCAAGGTTCTGGTTGATCCAATAGCAAGCAAGGCCATGCCCAACGGGCTTCAAAACGCAGTCACCGACGGATGGCCAAGCAGTCTCGTAGCAGGCGTCAATATTTTTAGATTCGCGGCAGTGATAACTGCACTTCTGCACGCATGGTGGGCGCCCATACCGGTATTTATCCTGGGGTCATGGACATCTGCGTTTGTCGCACGAACGCAGTTGGCACCCGTTGCGCTGGAACGATACATCAGCATTCTAGTAATCCACGCACAGCAACGAAGCGACCGTTTCAGGAGTCGAGGCGACGTAGAGCGGGCTCAACTTGCAGGCGATCTAGCGAGTTCGCTCGAAGAGATCCTCATGATGTACCTGGGCCAGGACGTGGGTGCCCCAGATTTCACCACCGCGCGAGAAGCCCCATTCGGAGACGGGAGTTATCTGCTCCGACAAGCTCAAAGTAGAGCGCATATAATGCCAATGTGATTTTTCATCTACCTGGAGGCGGCCTGTGTGCAAGGTAGGGTTGTCAAGACATCGGGTTGGCGAAAACCCCAACAATGAAGCCCCTCACTCCAGCCATAGGTGAAGAGTGCACTGTCCATATCCGACCTGCGAATGGCCCCACACTTCTGCCGTTATGCTAACTGAGAATTCTTCCCCATTGGGATGCAGGGCTGGTCATCCGCAGGCGTCTCGCGCAACTACCTGCGCAGGGTGACAGGTACATTGAGCCCGGACTCAAGCGGCCGTAGCGCTCAGCCCTCGCCGGATGCTACGCGTCGTCTCACTCGACGCCAACTTGAAGGCGATCCAGAGTCGAAGCAATCGTTCAACCCCTGTCGTCCTCGTCCGCTTCGTCCAGCCCCTCCGGCGACTCCAGCAACCGCCGCGCGCGCTCCATCATCTCCACCACAATCTGTCCCGCGGGCTGCACGGTGTCGATGCGCGACATGCTCGCGCCTCCGGCCGGGAGGCTCATCTCCTCCAGGTCGCCCTGCGTGTCCGGCGTGGGCAAGAACGAGCTGAACTTCGGCATCACGTACCGCACGTCCAGCACGCCCGGGAACAGCCGCGTCGTCCCGATGGTCTCTGACTCTACCGTCGCCGGCACGCTCGACTCGCGTCCCGCCCACTCGCGCACCACGCGGTTGCGGATCACCCGCATGCGCTTGCCTGGCCACTCCGGTCCGAACAACGTCGTCATCGCCGTGTCGCCCGCGTCACCGTCCACCAGCCGCTGCTTGTAGAGCGGGTGCGCGTACGCCTCCACCGACGCCACCAGCCGCGTGCCCACCCAGACTCCGTCCGCGCCGTGGTGCAGTGCTCGCGCCGCGCTGAACCCGTCCGCGATGCCTCCCGCCGCCAGCACCGGCACCGCGTCCGTCAGCTTCCGGAACGCCTTCACCAACGCCAGCGTCGGGGTGCTGCCCAGGTTGCGCCCACCCGCCTGCCGCCCCTGCGCGATGAGCCCTTGCACCCCGGCGTCCAACGCCTGCCTCGCCAGGTCTTCCGTGCCCGCCTGCACCCAGACCCGCGTCCCCGCCGCCTGCAGCGCTTGAATCCACTCGCGCGGCGGCATCGTCCAGTGGAACACCACCACCGGCACCTTCGCCGCGATGCAGGTGTCCACGTGGTCTCGCGTCGTGAAGCCGTGCGGCTCCAGCTTGTCCACGATGAAGTCCACGCCATAGGGGCGCTGCGTGCCCGCCTGGATGGCCTTCAGCCGCGCCTCCAGCACTCCCGGCGGCTCCGGTGCCGTGCCCAACATTCCCAGGCCGCCCGCCTCCGACACCGCCACCACCAGCGGCGGCAGGGAGACGAACGCCATGCCCGCTCCGACGAAGGGATAGTGGATGCCCATGTCGCGCGTCAGCCGCGTCTTCAGCGTGTTGCCCTCCAGTACGTAGATGGGCTTCGGCTTCGGACGGGCCTCCAGGCCCGCGGCTTCGGCTTCGCCGTCCGCCTGCGGCGCCTCGTCCTCGGAGGAACCAGGGGGCTGGCCGGGTCGTCCGTCGTTCGCGCCGTTCATCGCGTCTCCCGAAAGGATGCTCACGTACCGAGCCTTCAAGATTAGCAGCGCCGCCCCCCGATTCAGCCGCGGCCGGGCGGGGCCGTGCTCACTGGCCAGCAGAGCGGCCTCACTCCTCCGGGATGAGGCCGCCGGGCCCCAGCCCCGCGTCCGTCAATACCCGCCCCCGCGCCAGCCGCCGCGTCAGGGGCCGGTAGCGCTGCGCCACCAGGGTGCTCAACCGGAACGGCAAGCCAAGCTCCCGCTCCACCCGCCGCGCCCGCTCCACCAACGCCTCGCGCGTCAGCTTCGAGGGGCCTTCCAGCCCCACCAGGATGCGGTTGGTGCTGGCGGGGACCTCGAAGAGGGACAGGCCGTGGAAGCTCACCTGGTAGGTGCGCACCATCGCGTCGAAGTGCGGGTTCGCCGCGGACTCCCAGACGTTGCCCACCACCGCGCCCCCTCGCGTCAGCCGCGCGCGCACGGCGCCCAGGAACTCGCGCGTGCAGAGGTGCCCGGGAATCTGGTCCGCCCCGTACGCGTCCAGGATGATGATGTCGTAGGGCGGCCCGTCCGCTTCGATGAAGGCCCGCCCGTCCGCCACGTGCGTGCGCAGGAGCGCGTCCTCCTGGTAGCCGCAGTGGGCCTTCGCGGCGTCCACCACCGCCGCGTCCAGCTCCACCACGTCGATGTGCGTGTCCGGCAGCACCGCGCGCAGGAACATGGGGATGGCGCCGCCGCCCAGCCCGATGGCGAGGATGTTCTCCGGCCGGGGCACGAACGCCAGCGCCACCATCGCCATGCGGGTGTACGGCAGCTCCAGCCGCAGGGGTTCGCCAGGCCACACCACGCTCTGGCGCGCGCCCCCGTCGCCGAAGCGCAGCGAGCGGCGTCCCTCCGAGTCCTCGGTGACGATGACGGGTCCGGAGCCGTCATCGCGTTCGTCCGGCGAGGCCAGGGCCGTGGGCTCCCTACTTCGCGCCCGTCACCGGCAGCGGCCCGCTGTCCAGCACGCGCTGCGCCGTCACCGCCGGCCCGTACTGGGGCGTCTGGACGGGCGTGCCCTGGGAGTCCTTCCCCTGGCTGAGCGTGAGGGCGTCCGCGTCCGGCAGGTAGCCCACGCGCAGGGACACCTCGCGCACGGTGGAAAGCTCGCGCGTCTCCTCCGGGCCCGTGGGGTACGGCAGCGCGGTGCGCAGGGGCAGCGGGACGACGGCGCGGCGGTTCGCCGTGGCGCCCGGCTCCACGCGGGTGACGGCGGGCACCTCCGGGGCCTCCACCGCCAGATCCTCCGGCACCGGCAGCAGCATGCGCGACAGCACCACCTTGCCGCCGGACAGGTCCACGTAGGCCCGCTCGGGCGCCAGCGTGAGGTGGCCGCTGAAGCCCACGTCCCACAGGCCGTCCAGGAGCAGCACGGCCTTCGGCGTCCGGTTGTGCACCGCGTAGGTGACGGCGAGCGTGTCCGCCTCGCGCGCCACCGACTCCACCTTCAGCTCCACGTCCGCCTGGGCCACGCGTTGTCCTCCTGAGGCCGCCGGGGCTGCCACGGGCGGCGCTGGCGCCCGCGCGCACCCCGCGATGAACGCCAGCGCCATGATGGCACCCGCGCGGCGGAAGGTCCTCATCCTCCGCATCCTAATAGCGCGGGCGGGTGGGCAGGTTCAGGTCGTCGCGCAGGACGTTCTCGCCAGGACGGCCGCCCTGCACCACGTCCGGCGTGGAGGGGTCCTGGTCCAGGTCGATGGGCAGGCCCACCGCGGAGGGCTCCAGGTTGCGCGTGCCGTTCTTGGAGCCCAGCGCCAGCGTGCCGTTGTTCATGTCCGAGGCGTGCACCAGCTCGTGGAACAGGCCGACGACGGGCGGGCGGTTCATCCACTCCTCGGTGCCCAGGGAGATGCGCGTGGTGTTGTAGTTCACCTGCGCGTCCGTGCCCTTGCCCGGCGTGCCGTCCGCGTTCATGAAGCCGTCGTTGAAGTTCGTGCCGCCCGCGCTGTTGCCGCCGGACGTCTCGCGGATGACCGTCGTCTTGCCGCTGGCGTCCAGCGTGCCCAACAGCTCCTGGCCCGCGGGCAGCGAGCGCAGTGCGTCCAGGTCCGACTGCGTGCGCGCCTGGAACTCCGCGCTGCCCGTCACGGACACCGACGAGCCGCGCTGGTCGGCATTCGTCATGTCCACGATCTCGCGCTCGCCCTCGGCCGCGTCGGCGGTGGTCTCGTTCTCCTCGACGTAGAGCTTGTCCGTGCCCGTGCCGCCGCGGACCGTGTCCGTGCCCTCGCCGCCCGCCACCGCGTCGTTGCCCCGGCCGCCGCTCAGCGTGTCGTTGCCGCGCCCGCCGATGACCTGGTCGTCGCCCTCGCCGCCGTAGGCCCGGTCGTTGCCGGCGCCACCGTCGATGTAGTCCCGGCCGTTGCCGCCGGACACGTAGTCATTGCCGTCCAGGCCGTAGAGCACGTCGCGGCCCTCGCCGCCCAGGATGCGGTCATCGCCCGCGCCGCCCTCCAGGTAGTCGTCGCCGTCCTGGCCCTGCAGCGTGTCCTTGCCCTCGCCGCCGATGACGGTGTCGTTGCCCGCGCCGCCGACGAGCGTGTCGTTGCCCTTGCCGCCGACGAGCTTGTCGTCGCCCTCGCCGCCGTCCAGGGTGAGGTCCTGCGTGACGCTGGCGTCCACGGTGATGGAGTCATTGCCCGCGCCGCCGTTGATGATGGCGCCCCGGGCCTGCTCCGCGGTGAGCGTCACCGTGTCGCTGCCGGACTTGATGGTCAGCCCGCCGTCCTTGTTCTGCGACACCGTCGCGGTGTTGTTGCCCGCGCCCAGGTCCACCACCGTGCGGCCGTCCGCGTTCGTGCTCACCTGCGGCGCGAGCGCCTTCTGCACGTCCTTGGCGATCTTCCCGACCGCTGAACCGATGGACGAACCCAGGTCGCCCAAGAAGCCGCCGAGGCCCTTGTCCTTCTTCAGCGCCGTCTCCGTGGTGCGGACCTCCGTCAGCACCTGGGGACGCGCGCCCGTCCGGGGCCCCGCGTCGAAGCCGTCCGACATGCGCTGCGAGACGGCGGCCTTCACCGCGTTGGGCTTCACGGGCGCCACGGGCGTCTTCGCCGGCTGCGAGGACACAGGGGACACAGGGCGCGAGCCGGGCTTTCCAATCGTGGTCATGTCGCTTCTCCCAGGTGACGGGGACACCCGGCCAGAGGTCCCGGCGACGGGGCGCCAGGGGTCGGACGAACGCCGACATTCCAGATTGTCGTGAACGTTTGCCGCCAGTTGCGTCGCCCACCCCGGAACGACACGGCGCGGCACGGAAGCCCCTGGAATCGTTGTACTTCTCAATTCTCGAATTTCGAGATCAAGACAGGTATTTCATGTATTACAGCTTCACCGCCCTGCCCCCATTCACGGGGATACGGAGGGCGGCTGACGGGAGGGAGCACCGCATGAAGCTGAAGACGTTGCTGTCCGCCGGGGTGGCGCTGGCCGCCGCGGCGTGGGCCAGTCCGGGAACGGCGGCCACGGCGAACGGCCCCATCTGTGACACGGCGGCCTACGTGAACTCGACCACCTATTACAACTGCACCGGGAGCAGCCACACGGCGCTCGACGTGGGCAACAGCTCCTGCGGCGAGTGGAACCACCGCGGCATGCTGGTGGGCAACTACTACTATTACTACTACGGCGGCTGCGCGGCGGCCTGCTACGGCTCCACCTGCAACGGCGGCGCGGGCAACTACTACGTCGTGTCCGGCGCGAACGGCTGGGACTTCCGCCAGCTGCACTTCTACGCCAACGTCAGCTCCGGCACGAAGACGTGCGACCGCTGCGCGCTGGGGCTCGTGGGCGGCACGGGCAGCGCGACCGGCCCGCACTCGCACTCGGACAACCGGCAGTACGGCACGCGCAAGTCGGCCTGGTACACCAGCGTGGGCACCACGTGCGGCACCAACGCCTACTGCAACAACCGGCTGGGCGTTCCCACGCTGTAGTCCGCGTGCCGTGCCCGCCGGGCAGGGGCTCCATGTCCCCTGCCCGGCGTCACGTCCCCGACGGCTGGCGCGCTTGCGCCCGTCCCTTCTCCCCTCCGCGTGAGCCTCCCTTCGACATGACCTCTCGTCCCCTCTTCAAGGTCGCGCTCGCCGGCCTCGTCCTCCTCGTCGCCCTGGGCGTCGTGTGGTGGCGGGGCGCGGCCGGGCCCGATGACGCCGGTCCTCCGCTGCCCGTCGCGGCGATTCCTTCCGCGCCTGGCGCCGTCACCGGCAACGCCGCCGCTGGCCCTCCGCCCGCCGCGCGCGCCGGACCGCGCGAGGAGATTCCAATGCCCGGGTGCTGGGACGGGCTGGCCGCGCTGGACCGCTCCGCGACGATGGAGTCGCTGCACGCCGCCGTGGCCGCCGCCATCCAGGCGCGCGACACCGCGCTGGTGGCCTATCTCCAGGAGCGGCTGACGGAGCTCGTGGGCAGTGATCCGGACCGCGCGCTGCAACTGGTGGAGTGGGCGGTGAAGGCCGCGCCTCCGGAGCCGGCCATCTACCTGGAGGCACTCAAGGCCGCGCCCGCCGTGCGCCACCCGCGCGTCACGGAGAAGCTGGTCGCGGTGGCGGAGGACAAGTCCCTGGCCACGCCGGACCGAGCCTCCGCGCTGGACGCGCTGGAGACGCAGCACCGCTTCACGCCGGAGACGCGGGGCCGGCTCAAGGCCATCGCGCTGGATGACTCGGCGGACTCCGCCGCGTGGGTGGCCACGCGCACGCTGGGCCGGGTGATGAAGGAGGACTACGAGCGCACGGGCACCTATGCGCCGTACTGGAAGGACCTGCTGGACATCGGCACCACGTCGGACGACACGGCCGTGCGGCTGCTCGCGCTGGAGATGCCGTCGTACTCCGACCCGCTGCTGGACTCGGACTCCATCGACGCGCTGGCGAAGGTGATGCGCACCGACAAGGAGCGCGACGTGCGCGAGATGGCCGCCTTCCGGCTCGCCGTCACCGAGGATCCGCAGAAGGCCCTGGCCGCCTACCGCGCCGCCTTCGACGGCGAGCATGACCTGTGCGTGAGATGGGCCTTCCTGCGCTTCGCGGTGCGCGCGGCCGGGGCGGACGCGCTGCCCCTGGTGGAGGAGTTCGCGCGCAAGGACCCGCGTCTGCGGCAGGACTCCCTGGACTTCAAGGCGCTGTACGCCACCGGCACGACGGACTTCGCGCGCATCTGGCTGGGCAAGAAGGAACACCACGACTGCGTGGTCGAGGAAGGAGCGCCGCACTGATGGGCTCGCGAATGACGAAGACCCGCGTCCTCTGGCTGTCGCTCCTGCCGGGGCTGGCCCTGGCGCAGGGCGCGCCCATCGCCGCGCCCACCCAGACGGCCTGCACGGTGGAGGGCATGCTGGACGAGGTGCGCGTCGCCATGAAGGCGGGCTCGCCCGCGTATCGGAAGTACGCGCGGCTGCGCCTGAAGGAGGCCGCCATCGCGCTGCCGCCGGAGGCCCTGGGCCGGGCGGTGAGTCAGGAGCGCGACCCCGCCGTGCTGGAGGCCGTGGGCGCGGCGCTGGCCACCAAGGCGAGCAACGCTCAGAAGCCGGAGCTGCTCCAGCCGCTGCTCTCCCGCGCGAGCCAGGACGTGGACCCGGGCCTGCGCGCCGCGGCGGTGCGCGCGCTCCAGGGTTCGCCGTCGGTGGAGTTCATGGCGAAGAACGGCGGCGTCGTCACCTACGAGCAGCTGGTGCGCGACAGCGCGCCGGAGGTGCGGCAGGCGGTGGTGGAGAACCTGGTGACGGAGAGCGCCGGCATCTACTTCGGCCACAACCCGGAGCTGGCGGAAGCCGCGGTGAAGGTGGCCGCGGCCTCGGACGACCCGGCGGTGGCGAAGCGGCTGCTCGGCGAGGTCTCCATGGAGGCCGCGAGCCCGGAGGCGGTGCGCAAGCTCACCCAGCAGCTGCGCTCGGAGGACGCGGGCCTGCGCGCGGCGGCGGCGAAGGCGCTGGGCGGCGTGCCGGGCTCCGAGTCCGCGGGCGCGCGCCGTTCGCTCACGTCGCTGTACAAGAGCGACAGCGACCTCGCGGTGCGCAAGTCCGCGCTGGAGGGGCTGGCGCGGCTGGGCCAGTCCGGTGCCCGGCCGCTGCTGGAGTCCCTGCGCGGCGTGGATCCGCGCCTGGATCCGGAGATCGACGCGTGGCTGTCCGCGCTGAAGCTGAACCTCCAGGAGTGGCACCTGCTCCTGCGGGAGAAGCAGCGCCTGTCGCCCTGAGTGCGTCTTCTTGGGGCGGTGCTGTTCCATGGCGGGCATCCCCGCGTCCGGCCCCGCCGAAAAGGTGGCCGGGCGCCGGGGAGTGCGACAGGTTGGGCGGGCCATGTCCGACAGCGGTTTCGGCTCGTCCACCCTCGCCCTGGCGCTCGTTGGCAGCGCCGTCACCATCCTCTCCACCAGCCTGGGCGCCCTGCCCGCCCTGGCCGCGCGCAGCATCTCCCAGCGCTCCAAGGACGTGCTGATGGGCTTCAGCGCGGGCGTGATGCTCGCGGCCACGGCCTTCTCGCTCATCGTGCCCGCCATCCACCTGGCGGAGGAGCGCACCCATTCACGCTTCCTTCCGGCGGTGGTGGTGGGTGGCAGCATGCTGGTGGGCGGCCTCTTCCTGCACCTGTGCAACCGCTTCATCCCGCATGAGCACTTCATCAAGGGGCAGGAGGGCAACGCGGAGGCGGTGAACCTGAAGCGCATCTGGCTGTTCGTGCTGGCCATCGCGCTGCACAACTTCCCGGAGGGGCTGGCGGTGGGCACCGGCGTGGGCAGCCGCTCCATGACCATCGCGGTGCCCATCCTCGTGGGCATCGGGTTGCAGGACATCCCGGAGGGCTTCGTCGTCGCGCTGGCGCTGATGGGCGTGGCGTACAGCCGCAAGCAGGCGGTGCTGGTGGCGCTCTACACGGGGCTGGTGGAGGGGGTGGCCGCGCTGGTGGGCTTCTTCGCCACGTCGTTCGCGTCGGGCGTGCTGCCGTGGGCGCTGGCGTTCGCGGGCGGGTCCATGCTGTACGTCGTCAGCGACGAGATGATCCCCGAGAGCCACCGCCAGGAGTACGCGAAGGAGGCCACCGCCGGGCTGATGGTGGGCTTCGTGCTGATGATGTTCCTGGACGTGACGCTGAGCTGACGCGGGCGGTGCGCGTGCCCTGAGTCTGTGTCCTGGCCGACATCCGGCTGCCCGCCCCGGGGGACCCGGACGTGGTAGTTTCAACCGCATGTCTGTGTCGGATCGAACCCGCATCGACGGGCCCCCCGGGGAGTCGAAGGACAAGGGCGCCCGCCCGGACGAAGAGGGGGCGGAAGCCGCGCTCCATGTGACGCTGCCGTACGAGCAGGCCCGCCGTCCGGGGGACCTGCCCACGGTGCGCCGCTTCCGCCTGTCCGTGGTGGAGGGCCCGGGCGCGGGCACGGTGTGGGAGTCCACGGCGGACACCTGCTCGGTGGGCTCGCACCCGCTCAACGACTTCGCGGTGGAGGACTCCACCGTGTCGCGCTTCCACTGCGAGGTGCGCATCGGGCCCAAGGGCCCGCAGGTGAAGGACCTGGACAGCCTCAACGGCGTCATCGTGGACGGCGTGCAGGTGGTGGAGGGCATCCTGCGCAGCGGCAGCCTGCTGCGGCTGGGCCGCGTGGTGCTGCGGTTCGACTTCAGCGCGGAGAGCAACCGGCTGCCCCTGTCGGAGCTGACGCGCTTCGGCACGCTGGTGGGCACGTCCGTGGCCATGCGCGGCTGCTTCGCGATGATGGAGCGGGCCTCCGCGCGCGACGTCACGGTGCTGCTGGAGGGAGAGACGGGCACGGGCAAGAGCCAGGCGGCGCTCGCCATCCACCAGGCCGGCCGGCGCAGGGACGCGGCGTTCCTGGTGGTGGACTGCGGCGCCATCCCCCCGCACATCCTGGAGAGCGAGCTGTTCGGCCACGAGAAGGGCTCCTTCACCGGCGCGGTGAGCCGGCGCGCGGGCGTCTTCGAGGAGGCCGACGGAGGCACCGTCTTCCTGGACGAGATTGGCGAGCTGCCTCCGGAGCTGCAGCCCAAGCTGTTGCGCGTGCTGGAGAACCGGGAGATCCGCCGGGTGGGCAGCAACACCTACCAGCCCGTGGACGTGCGGCTCATCGCGGCCACGCACCGCGACCTGCGCGCGGAGGTGAACGCGGGCCGCTTCCGCTCCGACCTGTTCTTCCGGCTCGCGGTGCTGAGAATCGCGATGCCCTCCCTGCGCCAGCGGCCGGAGGACCTGCCCCTCCTGGTGTCGGGCATCCTGGAGTCGCTGGGCGCGGACCCGGAGCGCACGGGCGCGCTGCGCACGCAGGAGTTCCTGTCCCGCCTGCGGCACGCGGCGTGGCCGGGCAACGTGCGCGAGCTGCGCAACCACCTGGAGCGCTGCCTGGTGTTCGAGGACGCGCTGCCGTTGGCGGAGGAGGACTCGCGTCCGGAGGGCAGCCCGCTGGAGGTGGACCTGTCGCGGCCGTACGCGGAGCAGCGCCGGCGCGTGGTGGACGACTTCGAGCGCCGCTACCTGCGCGCGCTGCTGGAGAAGCACCAGGGCAAGGTGGCCCAGGCCGCCGTCACCGCCGGCATGGACCGCGTGCACTTCTACCGACTGCTGCGCAGGCACGGCATCAAGCCTTGAGGGGGCCATGAGGTAGCCCCCCTGCCGGAGGCGAAGCGGCCCAACGGGTCCGACAGTCGGACCCATTGCCCAGGACCGCGCCCGGCACCCGCCCTCCCTACCGTCTGGCGGAGAGCCGCCAGCGCTCCGGTGCGTCCGGCAGGAGGCTGGCGGCGAAGTCCATCTCCAGCCCCCGCAGCGCCGGGCCGGTGACGACGGGCGTCCCTTCCTCCCCGTCGTCGCGCACCCAGCCGGGCAGGTGCAGCAGGCCCCCTTCCCCACCCTCCGCGTCCCACGCGGAGGCCGCGCCGTCCGCCCAGCCGTGGGGCTCGTCGCGCGCCGTCAGCCGGTCCACGTGCACGGTGACGTGGGAGCGCGCGGCGGAGGCGTCCCGGCCCGTCAGCGCGAGCGCCACGTCCAGCACCCGCGCCCGCAGCTCCCGCTCGCGGCGCACGTCGTCCGGGAGGCTGGCCACGGCGAGCAGGCACGCGCCGCCCAGCACCCGCACCTCCAGCCCGGCCTCGCGCGCCAGGGTGCTCGCGCGCTCCAGGCCCGCGTCCAGGTCCTCCATCGCGGCGGGGCCCGGCTCGCCCGTCAGCCGGGCCTCCACGTACAGCCCCACCGCGCGCGGCACCTCCACCGGCGCCGCGCCGCCCAGCACCGCGCCCCGGAGGTCCTCCAGCAGCGCGTCCACGTCCGGGTAGCGCTCCTCGCGCGCCTTGCGCAGACACCGCAGCACGACGGCGTCCAGCGCGGCGGACACCGGCGCGTGCTCGCCTGGACGCGGCGGAGGGGCGTGCAGGTGCAGCTGCTCCACCTCGTGGCGGGTGGTGCCCTGGAAGGGTGGCACGCCCGTGAGCAACTGGAAGAGGAGCACGCCCACGGCGTACAGGTCCGTGCGCGCGTCCGGCACCTCGCCGCGGATCTGCTCCGGCGCCATGGACAGCGGCGTGCCCAGCACCACGCCGGTGTGCGTGAGCGACGAACTGCCCGGGGCGCCCGGCACCAGCCCCTTCGCCACGCCGAAGTCCACCAGCTTCACGGCGGGGCCGCCGCGTCCGGGCCCAAGCCGCACCACGTTCTGCGCCTTCAGGTCGCGGTGCACCACGCCCGCCGCGTGCGCCACCCGCAGCGCCGCGCCCACCTGCTCCATCACCGCCAGCACCTCGCGCGGGGACAGCGGCCCGCGCGTGGCCAGCTCCGCCGCCAGGTCCTGGCCCTCCAGCCACTCCATGGCGATGAAGGGCCGGCCGTCCGACAGCTCGCCGTACCCCAGCACCGTGACGATGTGCGGGTGGCTCAGCCGCTGCAACGTGGCCGCCTCGCGCCGGAAGCGCCGCAGCGCCACCGCCGCCGCGGCCACCTGCGGGTGCAGCACCTTCAGCGCGGCGGGCACGCCGGAGCGCGCGTGCCGCGCCCGGTACAGCGCGGACACGGGGCCCTGCACCTGGACGCGGTCCACGACCCACTCGCCCACGAGCGCGCCGGGCCGCAGCTCCTCACCGTAGAGGGCCTCCTCGCCGTTGCCCGCCATGGGCTAGCGCTTGCTCGTGACGCCGTCCTGGGGCGGCGGCGGTTCCGACCTGCGCTTGCACAGGTCGCGGTGCTGGGCATCCACCAGGTCACATGCTCCGTTGAGGTAGACGGTGACGGGCTCCGCCCAGGGGTCGTTGGCCCCGTCCCGGCACTTCTCGAAGTCGCCGTCCCCCCCCAGGAGCGGACCGTCCTGCATCTCGCACCGGTTCGTGGCCACCGTGTCGCTGCCCCAGCACGGCCCCGTCACCCTGGCCGCGCAGTCCTCGTGCGTGCCCGGCAGCGCGCACACGCGGTAGGTCGCGTACGCCAGGCCGGACACCCAGCCCGGGTCGTAGCAGGCGTAGAGGTCCTTGAAGATGGGCTCCGCCTGGGGAGACGGCGGCCGGTTGATCACGTAGCCGTCCCGCTTCCCCGCCGCCAGCGTCACGGTCACGTTGATGTCGTCGCGCAGCGCGTACCTCCCGAAGAGGTTGCCGTAGAAGGCGCCCTCGCGGATCCGGTACACGGCGCGCTCGGAGAGCGGGGCCTGCACGCCGGCCGTGAAGCCCACGTTCGCCGTGCCCTCCGCGGCGCTGTCCCACGGCGCCGTCATCACCGTGAAGTACCCGCCCGACGACGGACAGGTGAAGCTCATGGAGGGGTCCGTGGCGGGGGAAGGCAGCGGGTTCGTGGAGCCGGCCGAGCAGCCCTGGCTGGAGGCCACGTGCCGCGTGTCTGCGCTGTCACAGCCGGCGATGCCCCGGCACACGCGCAGCACCATGCGCGCGTCCGAGCTGGAGCCCAGCGGCGTCCCGGAGGGGCAGCTCGGCGGGCCACCCGCGCCCACGGCGATGGTCTGACCCGCGGGGCACCAGCCCACCGAGTGCATCGTCCAGCCGCAGTCCCGCCCCGCGCCAGACGTCCGGCTCGCGCACGGCACCGAGCTGCTCACCGGCGAGGTCGCGGTCGGCAGCTGGTCGATGGGCTGCGTCCACGCATCCAGCGTGAACGGCTCCGCGATGCCGAGTTCGGGCTCGTGGAGTTCGCCGCGCATGGACAGCTCCACGCGGAAGCCCCGGCTGTTGTTGCGCGCCAGGAGGCAGGCCGTCACGCGCTTGAGGCACGCGTCGCCCGGCACCTCCGTGCGCCACCACGGACAGAGTCCCGCGGAGCCCGCCCATTCACTGCGCTGCGAGCCGGAGGGCTGCAAGGGATTGAGCCACTCGAGGGTCTCCCCTTCGCCCAGCGCACAGCCCACCAGGTACGCCATGAAGCGCTGCGCGAACGGGTCGCGCAGCTGGTTCTGCATGAGCGTGGCCTCACCGCTGGGAACCATCACGTCGGGGTCGAAGAGGGACTCCAGCGAGCTCGTGGCCAGCGCCTCGTTGGCGTCGTGGTTCGCGGCGATGGCGTTGACCACCAGCTCCTGCGTCGTGAGCGAGTTGGCGATGCGGATGTCCGACTCACGCGTGCCGAGCTTCTCTTCGGCGCGAGGCCCCACGCCGGTGGCGTCCGGGAGCGCGGGCTCGCAGCCGGTCAGGGCCAGCAAGAGGAAACACCAGGGGACTCGGAGGACGGAGGAGGCCATCGCGCGAACACTCCTTGGGCAGGAATCGGAAATGGGATGCGAAGGAAACCCCAGGCGCGGCCTTCTTGTCTCCCTGTAGCGCGAAAGGTTACGGGCGCGGACCTGAGTAGCGTTTCCCGTTACAGCGCTGCCGGTGCGAGCGCGGCACGCAGTGCGTGGAAACACGTAGACCACAGGGGGGCCTCCGCCACGGCGGGCGCGGCGCGTTCGAGCCACGCGCGGGCCTCGGCCATGGCACCCGTGCGGCGCGCGATGCCGGTGGCCTGCAGGAGGATCTCCGCCTTCTCGTCCGGCGACGCCAGCGCGTCCGCTTCCGTGCAGAGCGCTTCCCAATCCGTTGCATGGAAGGCGCCGGCGGTCCGCTGATGGACCTGGAGCTCCACGAGGCGCCGCATGATGGCGGTGGGCGGCAGGGACTCCGGCGGACAGCGCTGGGAGATCCAGGCGAGCTGCCGGGCCGCCGCCGCCTCGTCTCCCGCGGCGGCCTGGATGCGGGCGAGGAGCAGCGCGTCCACGGGCACGGGGTGTTCACGGAAGAAGCGCACGCCCAGCTCGTACGCGCGCTGCGCGAAGGGGAGCGCTTCGTCCAGGCGGCCCTGCATGTAGAGGACCTCGGCCAGGTTGAACGTGGACCAGCGCTCCATCTGCGCGTGGGCCAGCTCGCGGCCCAGCGCCATGGCGCGGCGCAGGTCGGCTTCCATGCGCGGCACGTCGCCCTGGCGCAGCCACAGGAGGACGCGGTTGCTGAGCACGGCGGCCTTGTGCAGCCCGTCGCCCGCGGCCTCGCAGCGCTCCAGGGCCTCGTCGAAGCGCGCGGCGGCTTCCGGGGCGCGGTCCAGGAAGGTGAGCGCGGAGCCCAGCAGGGCCAGCGACACGACCAGCGTCTCGTGGTCCCTGGCGCTCTCCGCGCCTTCGGCGGTGGACGTGAGCACGCGGGCCGCGGCGGCCCACTCGCCCTGGCGCACGTGCAGGCGGCCCCGGGCCAGGCCGCACCGGAGCGACAGGCGCGGCGCGTCCAGGGGCTCTATGGCGTCAAGGGCTTCGCGCGTGCACGCGGCGGAGCCGTCCGAGTCCTCCATCCAGTCGCGCGCGGTGGCCTCCTCCAGCAGCAGGTCCACTTCGAGCGCCGCGTCGCCCCGGACGCGGGCCAGGGCACGCGCGGCGGACAGGTCCGCGAGGCTCTCACGGAAGCGCTGGAGGCGATGGCGCACCTTGCCGCGTCCCGCGAGCGCCTGGGCCCGGCGCGCGTCGTCGGACTCCGGAAGGAGCGCGAGCGCGCGCGTGTAGTGCTGCTCCGCCTCCACGGGCAGGTGGCCCGCGCGAGCCTCCTCCGCGAGCGCGAGGTAGTCCCGCGCGGCTTCCTGGTGGGCGCCGCAGACCGCCGCGTGGTGGGCACGGCGGCGGCGTTCGGCCACGTCCTCGCCCACGCTGGCCTTGAGCGCGGCGGCGTGCAGCGCGCGCCGGGGCGCGGGAGGCAGCAGGGCCTCCAGGGCCTCGCGCAGCAGCGGGTGGCGGAAGGCAAAGCGGCCCGGGCCCGAGGGGCGCAGGAGGCCCGCGCGGGTCAGGCGTTGCAGGCCCGCGCCCGCGTCCAGGGAGGCCGCGCGCGACAGCTCCGGCCCGGTGGTCAGGTGGCGCAGCGCCGCGTCCACCCGCCCCACGTCCACCTCCGTGCCGAGCACCGCGCACAGCCGCGCGAGCACGCGGTGGACCTCCGGGAGGCCCGCGAGCACGCGCGGGGCCAGCCGCTCGAACAGCGGCGTGACGGAGACGTCCAGCAGCGCGTCCGGGGCGACGTACCACCCACCGCCCGGAGCTGACCGCAGGGCCCCGGCGGCGCGGAGAGCGCGCGCCAGCTCGACGAGGGACAGGGGCACGCCTTGCGCCAGGTGTTCCAGGCGCGCGAGCACGGGCTCGGGGATGTGCTCCGCCGGGCGCAGCAGGTGGACGAGCACCGCGCGGCTCGCCTCGGGAGGAAGGGGCGGCAGCGGATGGCGGGAGGCGAGGGCACTGCGTTCGCCCAGGTGGGGGCGCAGGCCCAGCAGCGAGGGGCGCCCGGCGAGGCACATCCACAAGGGCGCCCGGGGCCCTTCCAGCGTGGCGCGCTCCAGGACATCCAGGCTCAACGGATCCGCGAGGTGCGCGTCGTCCAGCAGCAGCACGAGCGGTGCTTCCCGGGCCTGGGCCAGGAGCGCGTCGGCCAGGGCACGGGGATCCGCGGACGGACGGCCCACGACGGCGCGCAGGGCATCCAGCAGGGAGCTGGACACCGACGCATCCGGAGGCGGCGCGCGCAGGCGGACGACACGCGCGCGACCTTCGGCCTCCAGCCGGGACGCGAGCGCCTTGAGCAGCCGCGACTTGCCATGCCCCACTTCACCCGTGAGCACGCCCAGGCCTGGCACCGACGATGAAAGGCTCCGCTCCGCATCCGAGACCAGTGCCTCCAGCACCGCGTCGCGGCCCACGAACGGCGGAGGTTCCCCATCAACGCGCGCGCCCTCCTCGTCATGGAGGCGCAGGCGGAAGACCGTTCCAGCCTCGTGCGCGGCGTCCACGGCGCGTGCGCCCTCCGCGGCCGATTGCAGCGCGATGGGCGCACGCTTCTCGGACTCGGCCTCGCTGTCGTCCTGCTTCGCGATGGGCTCGACCCAGCCGGGCTCGAGCCTCGCGGCGGCCTCCGCCGTCACGCGCACTTCGCCCGGCGCGACCGCCCGTCCCCACCACGTCTCCGGCCGCTCCAGCGCGGCGCCCGCGATGCGCGGCAGTGCCGTGCCGGGATGCACGTAAAGCACCGCGACGTGCAGGGCCGCCGCCGCTTCTCCGGACTCCACCAGCCTCCGTGCCGCGAGCGCGCCCGCGCGCACGTTCGCTTCCGCGGACAACGACTCACAGAAGACGAGCAGGTACCCACCCGCCGCGACCCGCGCCAGCACCCCTCCGAATGGCTCCAGCGTGGCCGCCAGCCCGTCCACCGACGCCGCCGTGCGCAGGCCCAGCACCGCCACCGGGCGCGCTCCCGCGAACGTCGTCGACGCCTGCGCCGGCCTCGCGTCCTTCGCTCCGACGATTCCGGGGAGCGCGGGCCCTTCCGCGCACGCGGCCTCGAACGCGGCCAGCACGTCCCCGGCGCTCGCGTACCGTTCCGCCGGCTCCTTGGCCAGACACCGCGCCACCACCGCGTCGAGCGCCACCGGGACGTGCGCCCGTTCGGATACGCGCGGCGGACGCCGGCTCACGTGTCCTTCGCGCACCTCGTCCGCGCTGCCATGGAACGGCGGCGTGCCCGTGAGCAATTCGAAGAGCAGCACGCCCAGCGCGTAGACATCCGCCGCCGTGCCCGCCTCGCGCGCGTCCAGGCACTGCTCCGGCGCCATGTAGACCGTCGTGCCCGCGCGGTTCCCCGCCTCCTCCGCCGGCCCGTCCTCCAGCCTCCGCGCGAGCCCGAAGTCCAGGAGGCTCAGCGCGCCACCCTCGCGCAGGAAGATGTTCTCCGGCTTGAGGTCCCGGTGCGCGAGCCCCACCGCATGCACGCGCGCCACCGCCGGACACAGCCCCGTCAAGAGCTCCCGCACCCGAGCCACGGACGCCGCGCCCGTCCCCGGCAGCGCCGCCATCCACGCCGCGAGCGTCTGCCCTCGCAACAGCTCCTGCACCAGGAACGGCCTGCCCCCGACCCGCCCCTCCTCCAGCACCGCCGGCACCGTGGGCGGCCCCACGCGCCGCAGCGCCTCCGCCTCGTGGGCGAAGCGCGCATGGTGCGGCCCCAGGCCCACCTTGAGCGCCACCTCGCGGCCATCCACCTCGCGCACCGCGGTGAAGACGTGAGCGAAGCCGCCCACCCC
The DNA here is from genome assembly GCF_036245865.1 of Corallococcus caeni. Lineage (NCBI taxonomy): Bacteria > Pseudomonadati > Myxococcota > Myxococcia > Myxococcales > Myxococcaceae > Corallococcus > Corallococcus caeni. Next base: position 1,025,469 of record NZ_BTTW01000001.1, read on the forward strand.
CAACAGGGCGGCACCGGACAGGCCGGGGACGTCGGGGATCGCCAGCGGCTCCAGGGGAAGACCGGACCCGGCGGCGACGCCATTCACGGGACACGCCGCGCCGGGCGCGAGGCGGCGGTGGCAGACCGGACAGCGCATGCGGATGCCCGAAGGCTACCAGAGCGCTCGCGCCAGCACGATGCCCACCCCCACCAGCCCCTCGCCCGCGATGAGCCCGGCCGCCAGCGTCACGCCAGGCCCTTCCGACGCTGGCCTCCACCGGCGGGCCAGTTCCCACCCCAGCCCGCCCAGGAAGAACCCCAGGCACGTGGAGGCCGGCAGCAGACAGGCCAGCCCCACCCCCACGGCGGACGGCGTCCAGCGGCGGAGGCGCTCCGGCAGCGCCTGCTCGCCCAGCGTGAGGACCGCCGCCGCCAGCGCGGCCCAGGCCATGGCGCTTCGCAGGTCCGCCGACACCGCGCCCAGCCCCGACGCCAGCACCCGCGCCACGCCCGCCGTCACCGTCGCGGCCGGCGCCGGGAAGCGCTCCGACCCCAGCACGGACGGGTCCGGCACCAGCAGGTAGAACAGCGGCACCACCACCAGCGCCCCCACGACACACCCCAGGAGCTGCGCCAGGAACACGCGGCGCGGATTCGCCCCCAGCAGGTGCCCGGCCTTCAGGTCCGTGAGCAGGTCCGCGGACGAGGACGCCGCGTTGACCGTGAGGCCCGCCGTCGCCAGGTTCGCCTTCACGTCCCCGGGCAGCAGCACGCCGTACGTCAACTGCGTCACCTGCCCCAGCGCGCCCACGGGGCTCACGTCCGTCTCGCCCGTGACGCGGCAGGAGATGAGGCACAGCACGAACGACAGCGCCACCGCGAGCAGCGCGTGCGGCACCGGCACGTCGAAGCCCACCCGCGCCAGCGCCACCGTCGCGGGCGTCAGCACCAGCATCCCCGCGACCCACCACCGCCCGGGCACCTGGAGCGCTTCAATGGGATGGGGCGCCTGCCGCGACGCCCCGCCCCAGAGTCCCCGCAGCGCCCGGCCCCACACCCGGGCCTGGAGCGCGAACTGCAACAGCGACGCGGTGGTGAGCGCCGCCGCGCCCGGCCACAGCGCCCACGCGAGGAAGTCCCCGTCCGGAGCCACCACGCCCGCCGCCATCAACCGGGGCGCGACGACGCCGTGGACGACGAGCGCCCCCAGCAACATGGACGCGGTCACCCGCACGCCCAAGAGCGCGCCCCCGCCCACCGGCATCAACCCCGTCTCCAGCGCGAACCCCAGCCGCTCCAGCGGCACCCCACCCAGCGTCCCGGGAAACGCATACGCATACGGCACGCGCCCGAAGCCATCGCGCGCGAGCGTCAACAGCCCCGCGACCAGCCCGCCCACGCCCAGCATCCGCAGCCGGGGCCCCGCCGCCTCGCCGCCCGCGTGCAGCGCGCGAGCCGTCGCCGCCGCGGCCGTCCCCGACGCGAACGGGAGCTGCTCCCGGTCCACCAGCTGCCGCTTGAGCGGCACCGCGAACAGGACGCCCAGCGCGGACAGCAGGAACGTCCACGCCAGCAGCGTCACCCCGGGCAGGTGGTGCCCCGTGGTGAGCAGCCACGCGCCCTGCACCGACACGAGCGCGCCCCCCGTCGCGTACCCCGCCGACGACGCCACCGTCTGCGCGCAGCCCAGTTCCAGCAGGGACAGCGGCGCGCCCGCGACGCGGGGACTCAAGCGCCGGAGCGCCCCATGCGTCGCGGACGCGAGCAGCGCGGCGGTGACGGCCACCCCGAACGCCACGCCCGTCTTCAGGCCCGCGTAGAGGTTGGTGGCGCAGGTGAGCACGCCCAGCCCCGCGCCCAGCGCCACCGCCCGCAGCGTCAGCTGGGGCAGCCGGTCGCCCTGGTACACGTGGTTGAGCCAGTAGGTGTCCACCTCCGCCTGCGAAGCCCCGGGGATGCTCAGCAGCGTCAACGAGGCGTCGGTGGGCGCGTCCCCGGCGGGGACGGCGCGGGGAGCAGGGGCCGGCATGCGCGGCCCATCCTCCCCGTTCATCCCCCTCCGCGCCACCCTTCCCGCCCGGCTTGTAACCCAGAAGGTCTCAATCCCTGTCGTCCCCCTCCCAATCACAGGCACGGAGATGTCACAGACTTCAACCTGATTTCATGGGACATCCGGAACTCCTGCATATACACTATCCGTGAACCGAGCCACGACTCATGGTGAGAAGGCGTCCGGTTCCGGAGTTCCCCGATGCTCCAAGTCAACCCCCGCTGGAAGCGCCTCGCCCTGTCCGCGATGGTGCTCTCGACTCCCCTCATGGCCGGCTGCACTGCCGAGCCCGCGCGCGAAGCGCCGACGGCCGCCGTGCGCCAGGACCGGGCCACCGACTCGCTGAAGATGTCGAAGCGGTACGCGCAGTGGAAGCAGCAGCACGCCGGCACGCAGATGCCGCTCGACCTGGGCGACGCGGACCAGTACGCCTTCCTGATGAAGCGCCTGGAGGCGGCGGGCAACACCCCGGCCAACTCCCCGCGCCTGTTCTCCAGCCTGTCGCAGCAGCGGGAGCGCGTGCTCGCACAGAAGGCCGCCGGCGACGTGAAGGCGCAGACGACGCCCACCGAGTGGTGCGGCCACCTGCTGCCGCTGGAGGAGGTCGCGCACGGCACCGCCGCGACGACCTTCGAGGGCTCGGGCTACATCACCTGCGCGGGCGGCTCGGACTACTCCTACGTGGACTTCAACGCGTACTCCACGACGCCGGACCGCCAGGAGTTCCAGCTGCTGGCCACCACCGCCACGGAGGCGTACCTGGCCAAGACGCTGGAGACGGATCCGCTGAACGTGGTGCTGGACGCCGGGCCGGACCGGGTCCTGTACTACGACTCGGTGGCCATGGCCTACGACGAGGCCAGCGGCCGGATGGAGACCTTCTATTCCACCGCGGACACCACGGTGCTGCTGCTGCCGCCGGGCCTGAACTTCGACCACCCGCGTGAGCTCATCGGCACCAGCCTGCCGGGCAACGCCATCCGCACCTGCCTGGAGCGCGGCTCCGCGACGGGCGCGCTGGACTGCGACTACACGCTGGCGAAGAAGGACGCGGCCGGCAACATCACCGCCTTCGCCGGAGGCTACACGGGCGTGGCGGCGGTGGACGCCCTGCAGTCCGTGGCCGCGAACCGGTGGAAGCCCGACACGACGGCGTACTGGCCCACGCCGGGCGCGTTCAACTCGGCCAAGCTGTACCTGCCGGCGCGGGGCACCTACGTGACGGGCCTGCCGTCCAACTGCACCGTGCAGGCGGTGAAGAGCGAGGTGAACATCGTCCTCCTGAGCGCGGGCGGCCGCTGCAAGGTGAACAACGTCGCGACCACCACCCCCGGCCAGACGGTGCTCACGGGCAGCCTGCCGCTGGGCGCGGGCGTGGACGCGTCCAGCCTTCCCTTCAACGGGCTGATGGACCTGGGCACGGACTGCCTCGCCAACGAGCAGGACGTGGCCATGCAGGCCTTCACCACCGTGAACGCGACGTGCCCCCGCTCCGGTGGCGGCTTCAGCCCGGTGACGCGCGTGGGCTTCCGCCGGTTGGCGGTGCTGGACTTCAAGAACAGCTGCCTCGCGGCGGGCACGCGCGTGCTGCGCGCGGATGGGAAGTCCGTCCCCGTGGAGTCCGTGAAGGTCGGTGACCGGGTGCTCTCGCAGGCGGGGGGCCGCGCCCTCACCGTCACCACCGTGACGAAGGGCACCGAGTCCCAGCCCATGGTGCGCCTGAAGGCGGGCCCGGGCCGCGACGTGCTCGTCACCAACACGCACCCCATGGTGAGCCGCACCCGCGGCGTCGTGGCGGCGGGCGAGCTGGCGGTGGGCGACGTGCTGCTCACGAAGGACGGCGAGGCGACGCTGGCCTCCGTGGAGCGCGTGCCCTACGCGGGCCAGGTCTACAACCTGACCCTGGGCACGGACACGGAGCTGCTGGACGTGGGCGTGAAGGAGCACACGCTCATCGCCAACGGCTTCGTGGTGGGTGACGCGCGCATGCAGACGGACCTGGCGCGGCAGAAGCACAAGCCGGTTCCGGTGGACGTGCTGGCCGCGCTGCCGGCCGCGTGGCACGCGGACTACCTGAACAGCTTCCGCTAGGGCGTCACGCCTCGCGCGAGCGCAGCAGGTAGAAGACGTAGCCGTAGCTGTCCCCGTGGCGGCGGTACAGGTTCACCTCCTGCTCCGCCGCCGCGATGACCTCGCGCAGCGCCGCGTCCGCCGTGGGGCGCAGCCGGTCGATGCGCTGGAGCAGCGGCGTGTAGTAGTCGTCCCACCACGCGGACGCGGGCAGCGTGAAGGTGTCCAGCACCGTGAAGCCCGCAGCCTCCGCGGTGGCCCGGTTCTGGGCGACGTTGGCCATGGACGGATACGCGGCCGACCAGAAGCGCACCGCCTCCGGGGGCCGCACGTCGGTGAGCCAGGAGCACTCGGTGACGGCCACCTGCCCGCCGGGCGCGAGCAGCGGCCGCCACTGGCGCAGCCCCTGCCCGAAGCCCATCACGTAGATGGCGCCCTCGGACCACAAGAGGTCGAAGGACGCGGGCGGCAGCGTCAGCGCGCCCATGTCCTCCTGCCGCGTGACGATGGCGTCCGACAGCCCCTGCTCGCGGGCCTCGCGCTCCAGCCGGTCGAGGTAGGGCCGGTGCAGGTCCACGGCGGTGACGCGGGTGCCCAGCTCCCGCGCGAGCACCAGCGACTGCCGGCCGGTGCCCGCGCCCAGGTCCAGCACGCGCGGCGAGGGCGGCGGCGGAGCCAGGCGGCGCAGGGCCTCGCGGGTGCAGTCGTCGCTGCCAGGGCCCAGGCGGGGCAGCTCGCTGTAGAGGGTGAAGAAGGCGTTCGCCGTCTGGCGCAGCTCGCCCGCGCTGCGCTTCACGTTGCCCTGGAGCAGCGGGACGCGCTTCCAGTGTTCCTCGATGCGCTGCTTGAACAGCTCCGGCATGGGCAGGTCCGCGCGCAGCGTGGTCCACGCGTCGAGCGCGACCTCCACGGCGCCCGTCACCACCGGGAGGACGTCCTCGTCGCTCAGGCCCAGCTTGCGCGCCAGCCGCTCGAAGCTCTGGAGCGACACGTCCTCGAAGCGCTTGGACTTCGCCAGGTTCAGCGCGAGCTGATCCTGCGGCATGTACTGGATGGTGGAGACGAAGTCGTACGCGGGCGACAGCGTGGGGTGCGTGCCGTCCGGGTAGTAGAGCGACCAGTTCTTGTGGTGCGCGTCGCCGTTGCCGCACGCGATGATGAACACCAGCCGCCGCAGGAACTCCTGGAGCGCGTCCAGGCCCGCGACCTTGAGCAGCACGTTGGCGATGGTCTCGTAGTTGTACTTCTTGTACTTCTCGTCGGAGTACAGCCCCAGCACCTGCGCCAGGTCCTCCATGTGCACGCGGTGGCCGGGCGACGGACGGTCGAAGCGACGGATGGCGTACGCCAGGTCCTCGCGCAGGGTGATGCCTTCGGGCAGGCCGTGCAGGTCGGAGACCTTGAGCAGCTGGAGCTCCGGCACGTCGATGCCGGTGGCGCGCGCCCAGGTCATCACGGACAGCTCGTTCTCCGGCACGCGGTCGTAGCGGTTGTCCGGCAGCTTGACGATCCAGTCGCCGCCCAGGCCGCCCATGGGCAGCGTCATGCCCCGGTCGCGCCGGAGCATGGAGAACTTGAGCTGCACGCCCGCGAGCGAGAAGCGCAGCGGCTCACCGTCGGACGCGGGTTCGGCGGGGACGTCCGTGAGGGGCGCGTCGTGGCCGGCGAGCTCGCCCGCCGGGCGGACGATGACGGCGCCGGAGAGGTCCGCGCCCAGGTGCGCGATGAAGAAGAACTCGCGCTGCCGGGCAATGTTCTGGCGCTCGGAGATGAGGTCGCGCAGCGGGCCTTCGGGCAGCAGGTTGGAGAAGAACGGCGGCAGCCGCATGCGGCTGGTGTGGCGGCGCGACAGGTCGTCCTCGAAGAACTGGCCCAGGACGGGGCGCGGGTAGCGCTGGCGGTAGTCCTCGGAGAGGCTGAACTCGATGCGCTCGTCCGCGAGCAGCGTGAGCGTGCCGACGTGCACGTCCCCGATGAGGACGTCGAGGATGCCGGTGGTGGACACGGGGAGCGTGGGGTCCATGTCAGTCCTCATCGTCGTCGATGATCATCGACTGGAGCGAAGGCCGGTCCGATTCGTCCCAGCGCGTCCGGGCCTCCATGAACTGGCGCAGGACGGGCTCCAGCACGGCCTGACGCAAGGCGAGGAACGCGCCGTCATTGCGCCGCAGGGACTCCAGGGCCTCCGCCGTGAGGCCGTGGCTGTGGAGGAGTTCCTCGGATGGAGGCGGCTGCGCTTCGAGCACCTGGAGGAGCGAGCGTCCCTCCACCGGGGGATGGAAGAGGTAGTTGAAGGTCCCTTCCATCAGGCGCCGGACCGTCCTGCGGTCCTGGGCCCGCTGCGTGCGCCACCGCTCGTCATCCGGGAGCAGGAGGAGCTGGAAGCCCTCGCCCTTCTGTTCCAGCAGCTCCGCCGGGTCCAGCACCGCGCCCGTCAGCAGGTGGCGCGGCTGGAGGGACAGCATCGCGATGCGAAGGACGAGCGGAGGCCTCACGGTGGCGTGGGGCATGACCGGCAGGCCGGTCTCCATCCACCAGCGGATGAGCGGAGGCGGCACCTGGGCCAGCAGCGTCTGGAGGGAGCGCTCCTCGTCGGAGCGGATTGCCGCGAAGACCTGCAGGGCCTCCGGAGGCTTCAGCTCCCAGCCGCCAAAGACGATGTGGCGCCAGAACCAGCGGGACAGCAGCTCCCGCGAGCGCGGCGAGGGCTCCGGGTGCAATTGGAAGAACCGCGTCAGGAGGACCAGCGAGTTCTCCGGCGCGGGCAGCAGCTTGAGGTGCGGGATGAACGCATCGCGCTTGAGGAACACGATGGCATCGCGAAGCGCCCGGTCCGTGCGGCGGACCGTCTCCGTGAGCTCATCGTCCTGGTTGAGCTGTTCCTGGTAGCCGCGCGTGAAGTCCAGGCCGCGCACGGCGAGCACGGCGCGCAGGAGCAGCGACTCCGGGATGGCGCCGAAGCCCAGCTCCCGCAGCCCTTGCGTCACCGACTCCAGGCTGAGCGAGCGCGAGCCCACGTACAGCGCGTTGAACACCTCTTCATCCGTGAGCGGCCGGCCGGCGGTGTTGAGGCGCTTGAAGATGATGCGCAGGACCTTCTCGTCCGCGGTGTCCACGACGTACGCGGGCACCTGGTACTCGCGGATGGCCTTGCCCAGGCGGATGGCGGCGCGCAGGTGCTCCGGGTGCGCCTCCCGGTCCGGGTAGCGGTTGAGCCAGTGGAGCAACGACTCGCTGTCCAGCACCTCGTTCATGGGCAGCCAGTGCGGCGGGGGCGTGCCCTCTTCCGGCGGTGGATGCAGCTCCTCCGTCTCCAGGTCGAAGTACAGGTGGAAGTCATCGCGTCCGGCGTCGTCTCCGTAGGCCGGATGCAGCAGCACGCCCGCGAGCGCCGTCACGCGCTGCTGTCCATCCACGGCCCACAGGCCCTGGCTGGTGGAGGGCGCGTCGATGCGCACGGGGCCGAAGCTGACGTTGGCGGCGGGCGCGTCCCGGCGCCAGAACAACAGCGTCCCGATGGGATAGCCCCGGTACACGCTGTCCAGCAGGTCCCGCACGTCCTCCGCGGTCCACCGCAGCGGGCGCTGGAAGTCGGGGATGCGCACCTCGCCGCGCCGCACGCGGTCGAGCAGGTCCTCGATGCTGAACGACTTCGTCTCCGGGCGCCGCGTCAGGGGAGCGGGCATCGCGAGCCTCCTCCCCCGGGTCTGTAACCCGAAGCTCCGCGACCCGCCACCTACACCGTGGAGTCCCGTCGCTTCGGCAGCAGCACCACCAGCCCCAGCGCGACCAGGCCCGTCGCGGCGGACAGCCAGCGGCCGCCCTGCCCCACCGCGTTGACGTCCCATTGCAGGTCCAGCAGCCCGTTCGCCAGGTTCCATCCCCAGTGCAGCCCCACGGCGCCCCACAGCGAGCCCGTGCGGGCCACCGCCGCCGCGTACGCCAGCCCCGTGCAGAACAACATCAGCCACTCCAGCGGACCGTTGCCCAGCCGGTACACGTGCGTGAGCACGAACACGCCCGCGGACAGGGCCACGTAGCCCACGCCCTGCCCCGCCACGGGCCACGCGCGGAACCAGAAGCCTCGCGCCACGATGTCCTCCGCCAGCGACGGCACGAACGTGGACACCGCGACGCCCAGCACCGCCACCAGGAGCGCCGTGCCCACCTGCGGCTTCTCCAGGGGCTGCACGCTCATCACGCCCAGCGCCACGCCCACCAGCACGGACACCGGCTTGAGCACCAGCATCACCGCCAGCGCCCTCGCGAGCGCGGAAGGCCTCCACTCCAACGCATACGCATGGAAGCCGTTGCGATAACCCAGCCACCGTCCCACGCCCCAGGCCACGGCATGGAACAGCATCATCAGCACCGCCGTCACCGCGAAGCTCCCCAGCAGCCGGCCGCCAATGCCCTCCGGTGCCTCGTAGCAGGCGTAAAGCACGGCGAACGCGAGCGCGCAGCGCGGCGCGACACGCGAGGGAAGCGGCGATTCAGGAGGCGCGGAGTTCATGGCGGAGGCCCCTCTTAGCGCGGGAACTTCCTCCGACGAACAGCCAGCTTTCGCGGGTCCCTTCGTATTGCACCGCGAGTCACCGCGACACCCGACGAGGGGGATTCCCACATGCGCATCACCCAGCACGCCCGGCTCATCCGGGCGCTCACGGCCGTGGCCTGCCTTGGCACCGCCTGCCGTCCTGAAGACGCCGCCGAAACCCCCCCTCCGCCCGCCCCGCAGGCGCCCGCCATCTCCGGCGTGCGCTCGGCGTGGGTCCGCATTGGCCCCAAGGCGGAGGCCCGCGAGGTGAAGTACGAGGCCGTCAACGGCCTGGCCCTCTTCGAGGGCGACATCATCCTGGGCACCGTGGAGGACGTGGAGCGCGAGTCCCCGAAGGTGAAGGCCCAGGCCGGCAACCGCGTCTCCGCGGAGAGCATCCAGGTCACCGGCAGCAGCAAGCGCTGGCCCAACGGCGTCGTCCCGTACGTGCACGTCTATGGGTCGCTGGATGACAACTACGTCGTCAACGACGCCATCCGGCACTGGCAGCGCAAGACGGGCCTGCGCTTCGTGCCCATCTCCGCCAGCACGCCCTCCTCCACCGACCACGTCTACTTCGTGAAGGGCCAGGGCTGCTCGTCGGCCGTGGGCCGCCAGGGAGGCCGGCAATTCATCACGCTGGAGGGCGCGTGCGGCCTGGGCGCGGTCATCCACGAGCTGGGGCACGCCATCGGCTTCTGGCACGAGCAGAGCCGCGAGTTCCGCGACGACTTCGTGGACATCCTCTGGGACAACATCCTCCCCGGCAAGGAGCACAACTTCGAGCAGCACATCAGCGACGGCGACAACTTCGGGCCCTATGACTACGGGTCCATCATGCACTACGGCACGACGGCGTTCGGCAAGACCGACCCCGTGACCGGCGCGACCCTGCAGACCATCCGCCCCAAGGGCGGCCAGGCCATTGGCCAGCGCAACGGCCTGAGCGCGGGCGACGTCGCCTCCGCCGCGTCGATGTACCCGGGCGAGATGAAGGGCAACTTCGAGGAGATCACCTCCACCGGCTACGTGAAGGGCTGGACGTTCGACACCGCGTCGCCGGAGGTCTCCGTGGACGTGCACGTCTACATCGACGGGCCGGCGGGCTCCGGTGCGTTCGGTGCCGCCGCGACCGCGAACGTTTCGCGCAATGACGTCAACACCGCGTACGACGGCATCCTGGGCGACCATGGGTTCTACTTCCCGGTGCCGGCGTACTACCGCGACGGCCAGAACCACACGATGTACGTCTACGGCATCGACGCGCAGGGCATCCACAACCCGCTGCTCGCGGGTTCGCCGCGCACCTTCAACCTGCCGGGCGCCTTCGGCACGCTCGACAGCATCTCCGGCGACGGCACGGTGGCGGGCTGGGCGCTGGACCTGGACTCGCCCTCGGCGTCCATCACGGTCTACTACTCCATCGACGGCAACCCGGCGTCCGTGGCCAACGTGGTGGCGAACCTCTACCGCGCCGACGTGAAGAACGCCTACCCCATGGCGTCCGGCGCCAACGGCTTCTCCTTCCGCATCCCGGACGTCTACGTGGACGGCCAGGACCACACGCTGCGCATCTACGCGTTGGATCAGCAGGGCCGCAACAGCCCGCTGCTCGTCAACGCGCCCAAGACGTTCCGGCTGGCCATGCCCTCCGTCTACAAGGCGGGCGTCTTCGCGGGCGCGGGCAGCGCGGACCAGCTCCTCGCCATCGACGGGTCGGGCTACGGCCCGCGCGTGCTCGTCTCCGGCTACGTCAACGCCAACGGCTTCCCCTTCTTCCACTACCAGGAGGCCTGGGGCGCTTCGCCCCTGCTGGGAGGCTGGCACAACCCCAGCGACATCAAGCTCCAGGGGGACTTCCGGGGCCTGGGCTACGACCAGATGCTCTTCATCAACAACGACGGCATGGGCGGCCGGGTGATGGTCACCGACTTCCGCGACGGCGCGGTCCCCGCCGAGGTGCGCTACCTCGAGTCCTGGGGCCAGAACGCCCTGCTCAACGGCTGGCACGACCCGGAGGACACCCAGCTCGCCGGTGACTTCCTCAACCGGGGCCACGACCAGGTGCTGTTCTTCAACCGCTCCGGCGTCGGGGGCCGGGTGATGATCAGCGACTTCAGCGACGGCGCCGTCCCCGCGGAGACCGGCTACCACGAGTCGTGGAGCATGCCGAACTCCTTCGAGGACTGCTCCGAGCCGGACGACAAGCTCTACGTGGGCGACTTCCAGAACCGGGGCTACGACCAGGTGCTCTGCATCAACCGCTCCGGCACGGGCGCGCGGGTGAAGATCCTCGACTTCAGCACGGGCGTGGCGCCGGCGCAGGTGCGTTACGTGGAGATGTCCGGTGCCTTCACGCTGTTCGACGGCTTGACGGACGCGGACGACAACCAAGCGGCGGGAGACTTCCGGGGCCTGGGCTATGATCAGCTCCTGCTGGTGAACAACGGCACCACCGGCCCGGCCATGCTCATCGCGGACTTCTTCGACGGCGTCGCGCCGGCCGAGGTGCGCTACAGCGAGGCCCAGGGCGTGAGCTACTACCCGACGCTGCTGGCCAACCGGATGCTGGTGGGTGACTTCCGCGGCCTGGGACACGACCAGGTGCTCTACGGCTCCTCGTGGGACCCCACCTACTCCACCACCATCCTGGACTTCTCCGACGGCGTCGCCCCGCCGGAGCGGATCTTCCAGAAGGTGGAGTTGAACTGACGTCGCTGACGCGGTGACACCGGCGGGGCCGCTTCCCTCACCTTCAGGGCAGCGGCTCCGTCCGGTGCCTGCGCGCCGGGTTCTCCAACCCCACGCGGAACCAGCGGTAGCCGTAGCCCTCCAGCGTGAGCACGTGGCGCCCGTCGTCCTCGGGCCGGGAGTGGCCCTCGCTGAGCACGTTGAAGAGCGTGCACGGCTCGTCACCGCCCACGTCCAGCTTCACCGTGCAGGGCCGCGACGACAGGTTGTGCAGCACCACCATCCCGTTGCCCTTCCAGTCGTACCGGATGGCCAGCACGCCCTTGTTGCCCGTGCGCAGCACCTTCCACGCGCCCCACCCCAATTCCGGGCACTCCTTGCGCGCGCGGATGATGCGCTCGGTCCAGTTGAGCTGCGAGGCCGGGTCGCGCCGCTGCTGCGCCACGTTCACGTGCTGGAAGCCGAAGGGGCCCTCCGACACCAGGGGCTTCACCGGCGCCTCCGCCAGCGTGAAGCCGCCGTGCGGCTCCGGGCTCCACTGCATGGGCGTTCGCACCGCCTGCCGCTCCACCAGCGCCAGGTTCTCCCCCATGCCCAGCTCGTCCCCGTACCAGAGGACCGGCGTCCCCGGCAGCGTGAACATCAGGCTGTAGGCCACCTCGATGCGGCGGCGGTCGCCGTCCAGCATCGACGCGAACCTGCGGCGCAGGCCCCGGTCATAGAGCTGCATGCCCTTGTCCGGCCCCAGCGCCTCGAAGACCTCCAGCCGGTCCTTGTCCGACAGGCGCCCCAGGTCCAGCTCGTCGTGGTTGCGCAGGAAGTTCGCCCACTGCGCGGTGTGCGGCAGCCTGGGCGCCGACTTCAGCGCCTGCACCAGCGGCGTCACGTCCCCGCGCGTGAGCGCCAGGTAGAAGTTCTGGTTCGCCAGGAAGTTGAACACCAGCTGCATGCGGTCGTTCTCGCCGAAGAACTCCATCACCTCGTCCATGGTGACGTTGGCCTCCGCGAGCAGGATGGCGTCGCCCCTTCGCCAGGACAGGAACTCGCGCATCTCCTCCAGCAGCTTGTAGGGGTCCTTCACGTCCGGGTGCTTCACGCCCTTCAGCTCGACGAGGAAGGGCACCGCGTCCACGCGGAAGCCGGACACGCCCAGCTCCAGCCAGAACCCCATGATCTTGAGGATCTGCTCGCGCACCTCCGGGTTCGCGACGTTGAGGTCGGGCTGGTAGTGGAAGAAGCGGTGGAAGTACCAGAGGCGCGCCTCCTTGTCGTACGTCCACGTGGAGGGCTGCACGCCCGGGAAGACCATGCCCTTGTTGGCGTCCTTGGGCTTCTTCTTCGCCCACACGTAGTAGTCGCGGTAGGGGCTGTCCGGGTCCTTGCGCGCCGCCTGGAACCACGGGTGCTGATCCGACGTGTGGTTCACCACCAGGTCGATGATGACGCGGATGCCGTGCAGCTTCGCCTCGTGCGTGAAGGCCACGAAGTCGCCCAGGTCTCCCAGGCGTGGGTCCACGCCGTAGTAGTCGCTGATGTCGTAGCCGTTGTCGCGGTTGGGAGTCGGCTGGAAGGGCAACAGCCACAGGCACGTGATGCCCAGGCCCGCCAGGTAGTCCAGCTTGCGCTTGAGGCCCTTGAAGTCCCCCACGCCGTCGCCGTTGCCGTCCATGAACGTCTCGACGTCGAGGCAGTAGACGACCGCGTTCTTGTACCAGAGGTCTTCAATCATTCCGTTCCCTTTAGCCCTCCGCTCGCAGGCGTCGGCTGTTCGGATGAGACGGCCGTGCGGAACCCCACACCCGGGGGCAATCAGACTTCGTTCAGCCAACACTCGCGCGAGGACGGGCCTCGCGGAGGGGGCGCTCCCGCTCCAGGGTGGCGCCCGCATGTCACTCATCGGCTTCCACGCGTCGCACGAACAGTTCACCCCCAGCGAACTCCTGCGCCTGTCCCAGAAGGCGGAAGCCGCGGGCTTCCAGGCCGCGCTCAACTCCGACCACTTCCACCCGTGGACGGAGGCGCAGGGCCAGAGCGGCTTCGCCTGGGCGTTCATGGGCGCCGCGCTCGCGACCACCGGGCTGTCCTTCGGCTCCGTCACCGCGCCGGGCCAGCGCTACCACCCGGCCATCGTCGCGCAGGCCCTGGCCACCCTGAACGAGATGTTCCCCGGCCGCGCGTGGATGGCGCTGGGCAGCGGCCAGTACCTCAACGAAGCCATCACCGGCACCGGCTGGCCCGCCAAGGACCTGCGCAACGCGCGCCTCAAGGAGTGCGTGGACATCATGCGCGCCCTCTTCCGCGGTGAGACGGTGACGCACCGGGGGCTCGTCACCGTGGAGGAGGCGAAGCTCTACACGCGCCCCAGGGACATGCCGCTGCTCGTGGGCGCCGCCGTCACGCCCAGGACGGCCGAGTGGGTGGGGAGCTGGGCGGACGGCCTCATCACCACGGCCCGGCCCACGGAGGAGCTGCGCAAGGTGGTGGACGCCTTCCGCGAGGGCGGCGGCGAGGGCAAGCCGATGTTCCTCAAGGTGCAGCTGTCCTACGCGTCCGACGACGAGCTCGCCCGCGAGGGAGCCTGCAACCAGTGGGCGGCCAACATCTTCTCCAACAGCGTCCTCACCGACCTGCGCACGCCCGCGCAGTTCGCGGAGGCCGCGAGCGTGGTGCAGCCGCACGACCTGGACGGCCCGCTGCGCGTGTCCAGCAGCCTCCAGCAGCACGTGGACTGGCTGGGCGAGGACCTGCGCCTGGGCTTCGACCGGCTGTACCTGCACAACGTCAACCGCGACCAGGACGGGTTCCTCGAAGCGTTCGGCGCGAAGGTGATTCCCGCGCTCACGCGCTGAAGGCCGCTGGGTATGCTCGGGCGCATGCCCAGCGACGTCCTGTCCCAGCAGGCCCTCAACCGCGCCCTGCTCGCGCGTCAATTGCTGCTCACGCGCGAGAAGCTGACCGTGCCGCGCGCCATCGAGCACCTGGTGGGGCTCCAGGCCCAGCTCGCGCGCCCGCCGTACCTGGCCCTGTGGTCCCGGCTCCAGGGCTTCCAGCGCGACAGCCTCACGAAGCTGGCGCTGAAGCGCGAGCTGGCGCGCGGCACGATGATGCGCGGCACGCTGCACCTGATGACCGCGAAGGACTACCTGCGCTACCGCGGCCTCTTCGTGCCCCTGCTCACCGCCGCCATGCGCTCCGTGCTGAAGGAGCGCGCCACGGCGCTGGACCTGCCCGCGCTGCTGGCCACCGCGAAGCCCTTTCTTGAAGAGCAGCCCCGCACCTTCGAGGAGGTGCGCGCGCATCTGCTGAAGCACCACGTGGGCGGGGACGAGCGGGCCATGGGCTTCGCCACGCGCATGCTGCTGCCCCTGGTCCAGGTGCCCGAGGAGGGGCTGGAGTGGGGTTGGCCGGGCAACGCCGGCTTCACGCTGGCGGAGTCCTGGCTGGGAGAGAAGCTCTCCACCGACGACGACGCGTCCCCGCTGGTGCTGCGCTACCTGGCCGCCTTCGGCCCCGCCACGGTGGCGGACATGCAGGCCTGGTCCGGCATCAAGCCGCTGAAGGACGCCTTCGAGAAGGTGCGCGGCAAGCTGGTGGAACTCCGCGACGCGAAGAAGCGCGTCCTCTTCGACTTGCCCAAGGCCCCGCGCCCGCCCGAGGACACACCCGCGCCGGTGCGCTTCCTGCCGGACTTCGACAACCTCATCCTTGCCCACGCGGACCGCACCCGCGTCGTCCCCGAGGAGCACCGCGCGCTGCTGTCGACGAAGAACCTGCGCGTGCTGAACGTGTTCCTGGTGGACGGGCGCACCGCGGGCACCTGGACCACCGAGCGCAAGATGGGCGCAGCGACGCTGGTCTGCAACGCCTTCGATGCACTGAAGAAGCCCGTCCGCGACGCGCTGGTGCAGGAGGGCGAGGACCTCCTGCGCTTCAGCGACCCGGACGCCGCGAAGGTGGCGGTGACGTTCGCGAAGTAGTGCCGGGAGTCCTCACGACGACGTGCCCCCCGACAAGGTGACGACGGCGCCAAACCCTGGAGCGCACCGGGCTGGGAGACGACAGCCAACAATCGGAAGTCCCGATTTTCGACGGCTCACATGCCCCAGGGGGCCTTCATCGCCCGGTTGGGCCGAGGCATCGGCTCCGGCGGTTATGACCGGGCTCTGCACCTCGCATCGGAGTGCAGCCAGGAGGCGCGAGCGATGGGCAACCGCGGGTGGGCGGTGCTGTGGCTATGGCTTCTGCCTCTTCGAGGGGAGGCCGCGGCGTCTTCCGACTCCGAGCCCGCGCCGCCAACGCGCTCCTGGTCTTCACTGGCACGGCTGGAGGTGGCGACGCTCGCGCTCCTTCCGCGCTCAGGCGACGGTGAGACCGAAGGCTTCGTCCAACTGGAGCCCACGCTCATCCTGGATGGCGGCCCGGAGTTCGGGCTCAACCTGGGCGCCCCCATCCGACTGCGAGCATGGGGCGGCCCGGGCCGCGTGCGACGCGAGGACTGGGACCGTCTCTCCGATTGGGGCCAACTCGTACGTGGCCTCAAGCTGGGCTCGGACGCTGCGCCCGTGGGTATCTGGCTGGGGGCCCTGGAGGATTACAGCCTGCTGTCGGCGCATCTGGTGCGCCGCTACTCCAACAGGACGAATCCTGACTACCACCCCGCGGGCGGCTTCCTCACGGGCACCGCGGGACCGCTCTACACGGAGGCCTTCGCCTCCGATGTGCTGGGCGCGCGGATGATGGGGGGAGAGGTCGCGCTGGACGTGGGACGCGTTCTCCTTGGATCCGGCGAGTCGCAGGGGCGCTACTCGCTCGCTGTTTCGACCGTGCATGACTGGGGACGGGCCGGAGGGAATGCGCCTTCCGTGACGCTGGCGCACCTGGATGGAACGGCGGTGGTGCTCAGGCGCCCGGGCATTGAAGCGCACCTCTTGGCGGGTTGGGGAGGACGGCCGGGTGTCGGAGGCGCCTGGGGCGCGGTGCTGGGCGTAGGGGCGGATGCGGTGACACCGACACATGACGTGTCGCTGCGCCTGGAGGCACGCAGGCAGCAGGGTGGCTTCCGGCAGGGCTTCTTCGGTCCGGATTACGAACTGGCGCGCTTCCAGTCAGCGGACCCGGCAGGGGTGCCGTTGGCCTCCGCCCGCTTCCCGGACGGGTACTCGCTCCAGGCGGAAGCGCGGGTGGGTTGGGATGCCGTGGGCTATCGCGGCCTGCAACGGCACCTGTCGCTATCGCTGAGCGCGGAAGCCTTCTCCTGGGGCCGCATGGATGCGGACGGGCGCGTGGCGGTGCAGTTCCTGGAGCGCAGCCTGGAGGTCGCGGTGAAGGGGCTCGGTGTGGGAATGGGCCAGCCCGGGGCGCGCTACCTGGGCGCGGCGGAAGCGCGCTGGCGAATCCTGGCGGGGAAGCTCTATGCGGTGGCCACGGGGGGGACGCTGTTGTTCCCGGAAGGTGACGGGACGCTGCGTCCGGGGGCTTTCGCGTCGGTGGGCCTGGGGGCGGACAATGCGCGTTGACGCCCTGCTCGCGTGCGTGGCCCTCCTCTTCACCGGTTGTGCCTCGGTGCCTGCCGGGCACGGAAGGACGCTGAGCTACACGTCCAGCACGGCCACGGACGCCCCTGGGGCGCGAGTGTCGAACGACGAGGCGCCGCACGCATCCGCGCCAGTGCCGCGCGTCACACCTCCCGAGGAGGCGCCGCCGCTGTACCGCCGCAAGGCCGTGCGCGAAGTGGTGACGGGAGCGAGCCCTGTTCGCGCGGTGGCCATGGCGGACGCCCCCCGTCCCGACGACGTGCAACCGGACGGCTGGGAGCAGTTGCTGACGAACGCGGGGCTGGAGGCGCGCGACGAACGGCCCCTGGGAGGCGTCCTGACACCCGCACAGGCCGCGCGTCTGCTGGGGGTGCTGCTGGGCAAGACCGTCACGTTGCGCACCTTCCCGCCTCGGATGGCCGCAGGATTCCTTCTGCGAGAGGTGATGGAGGGAGGCGAAGTCAGGCGGCAGGAGTTGTTGCTGCGGGTGGAGCGCTTCTCCCGGGCACAGATCGCGGTGCTGCGACCCGACGGCTATCTGGCGTGGGCCCTCAACGGACGCACCCAGCAGAAGGTTGCAACGGTTGAATGGAAGGACGGCGCCTTCCGCGCGCATGGCTTCGAGCTGGGCCGCTTCTACAGCGGCAGGAGCGGCGTCTTCCGGGCCGTGGACGCACAGCTCCAGCCTTCGGATTGGCGCCCCCTGGCCGAGGTGTACGACGACGCGGACGTCATCAGCCGCACCCTGGATGGAGCGGAGGATGCGTTCGCGGAGCTGTACCACGCACTGGGCCAGTTGCTCACGCGACCCGTGGACAGCATCGCGGGGCTGAGCCACCTGCCCGCGGGAGTGGCGGCGCTCATCGCGTCATCGCCCGCGTACTCGGGGCGCTTCCAGTCCATGACCCGTGGCGAGCAGATCCGCGAAGTGTCGCGGCTCACGACGGGGATGCTCTTCACCTGGGGCGCGGCGTCGGCCACGACGCGAACGCTGAAGGGAATCGCGGTGGGCGCGGAGGCCACGGTGCCGGTGCTCTCGTTATCAGCGGAGGGTGTGCTGGCGCTGGAGAGAATCGCGGTGCCAGCGGGCCGCGCGACGGCGGTGTTGAGCGTCGGTCCCGGGGCAGCCATCATCCTCCAGCGAGTCGATGACGCAGCGGGCTCGGGAGGTGGTGGCGGCGGAGACTCACAGGGGCCCGCGCCGTCGAGTGGGCCGAAGGGCTATTCGTCCTTCAAGTCCTTCAAACGGGCCATGGGACCGGCCGGTGAGGGAAAGGAGTGGCATCACATCGTGGAGCAGACGGAAGGAAACGCGGCTCGCTTCGGGCCACAGGCGCTCCACAACCGGGAGAACGTCGTCCCACTCGACAAGGGGCTTCACTCTGGAGTCAGCGCCCTGTTCTCCTCGAAGCGATTCGACATCACCAACACCTTCACGACAGTGCGAGAATGGTTGAGCACTCAGTCCTTCGAAGTTCAACGTGACTTCGGCCTTCGGGCCATTGAGAACGTGAAGAATGGGGTCTGGTGATGTCGCTTGAGAAGTTCGTGGAGCAGTTCGCCCAGAGCATCGCGGCTCAGACGGACTGCATCCTCCGGGGGGATGCAAGGGCGGGCAATCAGCACGCCGAAAAGGCGCTTGCCGCGTTCATGTCTTTGCGCGAGAGGGGCGATGCGGGCCGTGACGCATTGGCAGCGCTGTTTTCGCACGCCCGTATGGATGTCAGGGTCACTGCGGCTGCGTTCCTGCTTCGGCATAAGACCGCCGAAGCCACAGCGGTCCTGGAAGATGCAGCAAAGGGCCAAGGTCTAGCGGCCCTTGGAGCCCAGCAAACCTTGCGGAATTGGCAGAATGGTTCGTGGGCTCTCGACCTTGCCTGATGAGTAACCTGTCACAGGGAACTCTTCACGCGAACAGCTGGAGCAGGTCCTCGCGGGTGATGGCGGCGGCGCCGGAGGCCTCGCTGAGCGCGGCTTCGAACAGGGCGCGCTTCTTCTCCTGGAGGCCCAGGATCTTCTCCTCCACCGTGCCCTGGGACACCAGCCGGTAGACCATCACCGGCCGCTCCTGCCCGATGCGGTGCGCACGGTCCGCCGCCTGCGCCTCCACCGCCGGGTTCCACCACGGGTCCATCAGGAACACGTGGTCCGCCGCCGTCAGGTTCAGGCCCGTGCCGCCGGCCTTCAGCGACATCAGCAGCACCGGCGCGCCGTCCTGTCCCTGGAAACGGGACGTCACCTCGCCTCGGTTCGCCGTCGCGCCGTCCAGCCGCTCGAAGCCGATGCCCGCTTCCTTGAGCCCCGGCTCGATGAGATCCAACAGCGACGTCCACTGCGAGAACACCAGCGCCTTGTGCCCTTCCGACACCGCCGTCTCCAGTGCATCCACCAGCGTCTGCACCTTGGAGGACGTCTTCGCGTGCTGGCCCGGCACCAGCGCGGAGTGGCAGGCCGCCTGCCGCAGCCGCAAGAGCGCCTCCAGCGCCTTGAGCACGCTGCCCCCCTCGTTGAGCAGCGCCACCACTTCCGCGCGCGTCGCGGCCATCACCGCGTCGTAGACGGAGCGCTCGCGCTCATCCAGCTGCACGTGCATCACGGAGTCCGTGCGCGGCGGCAGCTCCGGCGCCACGTCCTTCTTGAGGCGGCGCAGGATGAACGGGCGGATCCGGCGGCGCAGGCCTTCCGCCGCGCCCGGCTTGCCGTCCGCGATGGGCTGCGCCGTCTTCTCCTCGAACTGGCGGCGGCCGCCCAGGAGGCCCGGGTTGGTGAAGTGCATCAGGCTCCAGAGCTCGTCCAGGCGGTTCTCCAGCGGCGTGCCGCTGAGCGCGAGCCGCAGGTTCGCCTTGAGCCCGAACGCCGCGCGCGACACCTGGCTCTCCGGGTTCTTGATGGCCTGGGCCTCGTCCAGCACCACCGCCTCCCACGTGGGCGCGCCCAGCACCGGCGCGTCCAGGCGCAGCAGCGCGTACGTGGTGAGCGTGATGTCCGCCGTGGGGTCCAGCTTGCGGCCGGGGCCGTGGTACACGCAGACCTTCAGCGACGGCCGGAAGCGCTGCAGCTCCGCCACCCAGTTGGGCAGCACGCTCGTGGGGCACACCACCAGCGACTTCGGGCCCAGGATGCAGATGGTCTGGAGCGTCTTTCCCAGGCCCATGTCGTCCGCGAGGATGCCGCCCAGCCCCGCGCCCTTGAGGAACGACAGCCAGCTGACGCCCTGCTGCTGGTACGCGCGCAGCGTGGCGTTGAGCTCCGCGGGCAGCACCGGCGGCGGCAGCTTCTCGAAGCCCTCCACCAGCGGGGCCAGCCTGTCCAGGCCCGGAGGCGGCGGCTGATCCAACGACTCACACAGCTGCGTCAGCTCCGGCAGCGCGTGGTTCGCGACGCGCCCGTCCGCCTGACGCGCGGCCAGCAGGGCCGCGACGCGCTGCCCGTTCTTGTCCAGCCACGCGCGCGGCAGCGGCGCCCAGCCGCCTCCGTCCAGCGGCACCAGCCCCAGCCCTTCCGTCCACGCCCGCACCACGGCCGCGGCGTCCACCGTGCGCGCGCCGCCCTTGCCACCCTCCACCTCGAACTCCAGCGTGAAGCGCACCTCCGGCACGCCCGCGCCGGACGCGCCGCCCTCCACGCGCAGCGACGGCTTGAGGCGCATGTCCGGGCTGACGATGCCCGCCGCGTCGCCGCCCAGGTCGCCCCGGAACTTCCGCAGCTTGTCCGCGAAGCGCATCATCTCCGGGCCCTGCACCGTGAGCCTTCGGCCGGGCACCAGGTTCAGCTCGTCGCGCAGCTGGTGCAGCAGCTTCTGCTCCGCGGCCTCGTCGCGCAGCGGCACCGCGCCGCGCAGGTACACCATGCGCCCGTTGTCGATGCGCACCGACGGCGGCGCGCCGTACACCAGCGTGGGCAGCACCGACAGGCCCTGGGTGAGCTGGTTCAGCTCCAGGAGGATGCGCGGCTTCAGGTCGCGGTCCAGCGCCGGCAGGCGGCGGCTCTTCATGTCCACCGGCATGCGCCGCGCCAGCTCCGGCAGAATCTTCGCGGACAGTTCGCCCAGCTGCTCCGGCGAATAGGTGCGCACCAGCGGCAGGTGCTGGAGCCACGCGCCCGTCATCGCCGTCTCGCCCAGGCGCACCAGCGACTCCGCCGTCAGCGCGACGCCGGGGCTCACCACCTCCGTGATGCGCGGGTCGCGCGTGATGGTGATGACCCACTGCTGGCCCCGGTCCTCCACCTTCGCGCGCGGGGGCAGCACCTCGCTGGACACCGCCACGGGCCGGCCGTCCAGCAGCACGTTGCGCGCGGGCTCCAGGGCCCTGAGCAGCGCGTCCAGCTTCTCCGCCAGCAGCGGCCCCCGGGTGCGCCGCTCCAGCAGGCGCTCCATCACCAGGTCCACCTGCTCCACCTGCAACGTGACGCCGCCCTGGGGCTTCGCGATGCGGCCCGTCAGGTCCTCCAGCGGCTCCTCCGTGCCGTCCGCGTGCGCCAGGACGCGGTGCAGCTGGAGTCCCCCCTCCACGCGCGTGAAGCGGTACACCACGCGCGACCAGCGCTCGGCCACCGCCTCCAGCGGCGCGTCCTGCTTCTCCGCCTTGTCCAGGGAGATGGCCGCCGCGACGACGTGCTCGCACGGGTCCACCGGGCTGGGGCAGTCGCACTCCCACGCCTCGTCGCCTGGGTAGAGCACGACGGTGAAGGCCACCGCGCGGCCCGTTACCTTCACGCGCAGCTCTATCTCCGAGGCCGTGCGCGACTGGAGCGCCACCGCGCCATCTCGCGCGAGGCTGACGCCCCTGGACCAGAGGCCCGGTTTGGCTTCTTTGCGGACGGCTTCGAGGAGCTGGGTGTTCTCGGACATGGCGGGGACGGCTTCCCTACGCCCCGCCACGCCCTCGCGCAACGTCGGATGCGCTCCGTCTGACGGCCAGGCTACTCGTCGTCGTACGACGGCTCGAAGACGTACGTGAGCTTCACCAGGAACTCCCGGCTGAACACCGGCAGGGGCGCGTGTCCGCCGTTGTACGGCTGGGCCACCCGGAAGTCGCTGCCCAGCAGGTTGTAGACGCCCGCGCCAATCTCCAGGCCCTTCGTCCCCACGTTCTCCGCGCGCACGAAGAGGTTGAGCAGCAGCCGGGGGGCCAGCGACTGGACCTCCGACACGCCCTCCTCGTCCGGTGCGCCCACGGCGAAGCGCTGGCCCACCAGCACGGCGGTGGGGCTGACGGACAGCCACGGCAGCACCTTCGCCGTGCCCGTCAGCGTCGCCTTGTGCGTGGGCAGGCCGGTGAAGGCCTTGGGCTCACCGGGGACCAGGTAGTCCTCCACGTCGTTGCGGCCACCGGGCCGGTAGAAGGAATAGCCCACCTGCGCGCGGCCCCACGGCCCGCGCAGCCGGTAGTCCAGCTCCACGCCCCGGCTGCCCAGGCGGCCCAGGTTGCGGTACGCCTCCGAGCCCGTGTCCACGTCGTACGAATAGATGATGGGGTCCGTCACGCCCACGTCGAAGGCGTTGGCGCTCAAGCTCTGGCCCTCGCCCAGGCGCACGGTGGCCTCCAGCTCGTACACCGTGGTGCGCTCCGGCCGCACGTCCTCGCCCAGGGAGATGTTCTCGATGCCCGGCGCGCGGAAGGCGCGACTGTAGAGGGCCTTGCCGCTCACCGGCCCGAAGGACTTGAGCAGCACCAGGCGCGGCACGAACGAGCTGCCGAAGAAGCTGTGGTCCTCGAAGCGCGCGCCCACCACCACCGTCGCGATGGGGTTGTCCGAGTACGCCTCCACGAAGCCCGCGACGTTGCGGTAGGAGACGACGTCCTGGTCGCCGTTGAAGGGCTCCTGCAGGCCGATGCCCGCGGGCCCCCGCAGCTGCCCCTGGTCGAACGCCAGGTCCACGCCGCCCGTGAGCTGGAGGAAGTCGAACGCCGCCCAGCGCGCCAGCGCCCGGCCCCGGAGGCGCCGGTAGCGCTTGTCGTAGAAGAACTCCGAGTCCTCGTCCGAGTCCCGGTACGACTCGCCCAGCGTGAGGTTCAGCCGGGGGATGATTTCAATCCGGTCCGTGGGCCGGAAGCGGTCGCTCAGCTCCGCGTGGAAGGACTCGAAGTCGGTGTCCGCGGGCGCGGGCAGCACCTGGTCCACGGAGACCACCGACGAGGTGTCCTGGCGCTGGTACAGCACGCTCAGCTGGAGGTCGCGGTAGCCCACGCCCGCCTGCACCACCGTGGGATCCATCCGCGACGCGCCGTTCATGCTCGCGGAGCCGCCGTAGAAGTCGTCGAAGACGGCGTCGCTGCGCTGCCCCTGCCCCAGCGACGCGGACGCGAAGGCGCTCAGGCCCGCCACGCTCTCGAAGACCTTGCGCCCGGACAGCGTCAGGCTCCGGCGGCCCAGGCCGTGCGACAGCTGCCCGTACGTGCCCACCGCCAGCGCGTCCGTGCTGCCCTGGATGCCCCGGGTGATGACGTTGATGACGGCCAGCTCCGCGTTGCCGCCGTAGATGACGGAGCCGGGGCCGCGCACCACCTCGATGCGCTCAATCAGCTCCACCGGGAACTCGTGCCCCAGCTGCATCGTGGAGTAGAGCTGCTCGTTGATCTCCTTGCCGTCGATGATGAGCAGCACCTTGCCTTCCTGGCCCCACAGGCCCCGGAAGCCCGGCCCCACCGTGCCCTGCACGTCCACGCCGAAGAAGAAGCCGGGCACGTTCAAGAGCACGTCCATCAGGTCGCGCGCACCGGAGGCGCGAATCTCATCCGCGGTGATGGCCGTCACCACCGCCGGCGAGTCGTGCAGCTTCGTGATGGCGAAGGACGCCACCTGGCTGTGCACCTCCGGCTCGTCGTCCAGTTGCTCCTCGCGCTGCTCGTCCACGGAGGGCGTCTCCGGAGGCCCGGGGTCCAGCGTGGGCTCCGTCTGCGCGAAGCCCGTGCCCGCGCCCAGCAGCGCAAGCCATACACACACACGACGCCCGTGCCTGGTGAAGCCCATACGAAACAACCCTCTCGAAGGTGGGAGACGCGGGCCCTGTCCCGGGGGGAGACAGCCTCCGCGTGAAACCGAGTGTACCGGCTCCAGCCCCGTCCGAAAGTTCTGGGATTACGCGCACTGCGTCGAATGCGGGCGTGAGCCTTGTTTCACTTCACGCGCACGCGGGTGCTGCGGCCCGGCTCCACCTCCACCGTCATGCGCCGCTTCACCTCGCCGTTGACGCGGACCTCCACGCGCGCGGGGCCTGACGGCAGCGCCTGCGCGGAGATGGGCGGAAAGCCATACGGCCGGCCGTTGATCCACACCTCGCCGTAGAGCCCCGGCGACGTCACCTCCAGGTCGCCCCGCTGCGCCACGGCGGCCTTCGCCACGGACGGCTCCGGCGGCGGCGTGGGCTCCGGCGTGTGGGCGGGCGCGACGGGCCCCCCCGCGGGCGCCGCGCTCGCGGCGGGGGGCGAGGCGGGGACCACCGCCGCCACGGGCACCGCGGCCGGCTTCGGCGCGGCGGGCGTCAGCTCCGCGGTGAGGTCGCGGTTGAGCGAGCGCACCGCGTCCGCGTCCACCTCCACCGTCTCCTCGTACAGGCGGCGCTCGCCCTGCGCGAGCACCACGCGGTGCGTGCCCGCGGACACCGGCAGCCGCGCGGGCGTCAGGTCCACGGCCCTGCCATCCACCATCACCACCAGCCCCGGCGGCGTGGACGTCACCAGCAGCAGCCCGCCCTTCGCCTCTTCCTGGGGACCGGCCTGCGCGGCCTGCTGCTCACGGGCGGCCCGCGCGGCGGCGAGCTTCGCGGCGCGCGTGCGGGGCGTCGCGCGGCCCGGCGACGGCTCCCGCGGCGTGGGCGCCTGCGCGGCATGCCCCTGGTCGCGCGAGCGCAGGTCGGTGGCGATGCCCAGCAGGCGCGTGAGGTCGCTGTCCTTGTCGTTCGGGCGCAGCTTGAGCGCCTCGGTGAACTGCGCCACCGCGCGGTCGTAGTCGCGGTCCTCCAGCGCGGCCAGCCCCGACGCGCGCAGCGCCCGCACGAGCCCCGCGTTCGCGTCCTCCGACGGCGGCGCCGCCACGGGCGGCGGCGGCGGGGCCACGTCGGGCGTGGGGACGGGGGGCCGCGTGGCGACGGGCTCCGGCTGCGCGGCCTTGCGCGAGCGGACCATCAGGTACGCCCCGGCGTTCACGGCCACGGTGCCCAGCAGGATGACGGCGATCCAGGTCTTCTGATTCTTCACGTTCGTTGTCCCGCTTCCCACGACGACACGGTGCGCCCGCCCTTCACGCGATGAACAGCCAGAACACCGCGCTGCCCACCAGCGCGACGCCCGCCGCGGCGGCCAGCCCCCAGGGGAACGCTCCGGGCGCGGCCACCTGCTCCGGCGCCGGGATGACGCCCGTGGTGGACCCCGTCCCGGTGCTCCGGGGCAGCACGCCGGTGGGCACCAGCGCGCTGGACTCCTGGAGGTCCACCGCGTGCTCCGGCACCATGGCCGGCGGCGCGCTGGAGACGCCCGAGCCCACCAGGCTGGAGGAGCCCGGCATGGAGCCCGGCACCGCCACCGCGGTGGACACCCGGCCGGAGGCATCCGGCGGGAAGAGCGTGGCCATCAGCGTCGCCAGCTCCCGGCCGCCGGACGTCCAGTGCTGCGCCGTGCGGTAGCGCTCCAGCTCGTCGTGCAGCTCGCGCGCCGTCTGGTGGCGCTGCGCCGGGTCCTTCGCGAGCAGCTTGAGCAGGATGCGCTCCAGCTCCGGCGGGAAGCCCGGCGCCACCTGCGACGGCGGCGGCACGTCCCCCTGCGACGCGGCCACGATGGTGGCCTCCATCGTGTCGCGCTTGAACAGCCGGCGCCCCGTGGACAGCTCGTAGAGGACGATGCCCAGCGAATACAGGTCCGAGCGGTGGTCCAGCTCCCGGTTGGTGATCTGCTCCGGGGACATGTACGCGTACTTGCCCTTCACCACCCCGGCCACCGTGCGCTCCAGGTTCACGGAGCTCTTCACGATGCCGAAGTCCGCCAGCTTCACGATGCCGTCGCGCGACACCAGCACGTTGCCCGGCGTGATGTCCCGGTGCACCAGCTTCAGCGGCGTTCCGTCCGACAGCGTCTTCGCGTGCGCGTACGTCAGCGCGTCCGACATCGCGATGCCCACGTCCACCGTCACGCGCGGGCCCAGCGGCATGTTCGACGCCGCCGCGTGCCGCATGATGCGGTCCAACGACTGGCCCTGGATCCACTCCATCGCCAGGTAGTACTGGCCGTCGATCTTCCCGAAGTCGAACACCTGCACGATGTTCGGGTGCGTGAGCAGCGCCGCCACCTTCGCCTCGTCCGCGAACATCCGCGCGAAGGGCTCCAGGTTCGCGTACTCCGGCAGGATGCGCTTGATGACGCACGCCTTGGAGAAGCCGTCCGGCCCGTCCAGCGTCGCAAGGAAGATGTGCGCCATGCCGCCCGCGGCCAGCCGCTGCACCATGCGGTACTTCCCGAAGCGGCTGTCCACTCCGGGTGCGGCCGGCGGAGGCGTCGCGGTATCAACCCTGTCCAAATTGTACTCCCCGGACGGAACTCGTAATTCCGGGAAGATACCGATGACATGCCCGGCTCACAAGTTTCGCACACCGTGTCAACAGGTTTTGCGGTGAATACACCTTAACAACGTAACGGATGGGGCCCTGGCGGGTGTCCCGGCATATCCTCCCGGTCCTCCCGCGCATGGCGACCCCCTCCTCCGACGCCCCGTCCCCGCTGGCCGCTCCCCGTCCCCTGTCCGCCCAGGACGTCCGCACCCTGGGCCTGGCGGCGCTGGGGGGCGCGCTGGAGTTCTACGACTTCATCATCTTCGTGTTCTTCACGGGGGTGATGGGGCGGCTGTTCTTCCCCCCGGAGACGGCGGACTGGCTGCGGCAGCTGCAGACGTTCGGGCTGTTCGCGGCGGGCTACCTGGCGCGGCCGCTGGGCGGCATCGTGATGGCGCACTTCGGGGACCGGACCGGGCGCAAGCGGATGTTCACGCTGAGCGTCTTCCTGATGTCGGTGCCCACGCTGTGCATGGGCCTGCTGCCCACGTACGCCACCGCGGGGTACGCGGCGCCGCTGCTGCTGCTCACGCTGCGGCTGCTCCAGGGCGCGGCGGTGGGTGGGGAGGTGCCGGGCGCGTGGGTCTTCGTCTCCGAGCACGTGCCGGAGCAGCGCGTGGGGCTGGCGTGCGGGACGCTCACCTCCGGGCTCACGCTGGGCATCCTGCTGGGGTCGCTGGTGGCCACCGCGGTCAACACCGTCTTCACGCCGGAGCAGGTGATGGCGTACGGCTGGCGCGTGCCCTTCGTCGTGGGCGGCGTGTTCGGCTTCCTCGCCGTGTTCCTGCGCCGCTGGCTCCAGGAGACGCCCGTCTTCGAGGAGATGCGTCAGAAGAAGGCGCTGGTGAAGGAGCTGCCGCTCAAGGCCGCGCTCCGGGGCCACGGGCCCGCCGTCGTCGTGTCCATGCTGTTCACCTGGGTGCTGACGGCGGGCATCGTGGTGGTCATCCTGATGACGCCCACGTTGATGCAGCAGCTGCACGGCATCCCGCCCGCGCGGGCGCTGGCGGCCAACAGCGTGGCCACGCTCACGCTCACCGTGGGCTGCGTCTGCTACGGGCTGCTGGCGGACCGGCTGGGGGCCACGCGGGCCATGGGCATCGGGGCGGGCGTGCTGCTCGTGGCCGCGCAGCTGTTCTACCGGGGCGTGGCGAGTTCCCCCGAGCACCTGGTGCCGCTCTACGCGGGCGTGGGGTTCTGCGTGGGCGTCGCGGGCGTGGTGCCCGCCGTGATGGTGCAGGCCTTCCCCCCGGCGGTGCGCTTCTCCGGCCTGTCGTTCTCCTACAACGTGGCCTACGCGCTGTTCGGCGGCCTCACGCCGCTGGCCGTCACGCTGGCCATGAAAGAGAGCCCGCTCGCGCCCGCGCACTACGTCTCCGGCGTCTGCGCGGTGGGACTCGTGGTGGCGCTGCTGCGCTTCCGGGGCTTCACCGCCAGCGAGGCGGCCCCTCCGCCCACGCCCTCCCGCTGACGTCCGCCCGCCCGCCCCGCGGCCAGAGGTGTTGACCGGTTGGCGGTACGCCGGGCACCCGGGTTCGTCGTGATGGCTCCCGTCGGAAGTGTCGGTTATGCGGCAACAAAACGGAGGGTGCCCCGGGCAGGCCCTGTTGCCCGTGCGCATCTTGTCCCGGCGCGTGCTTTCGAGCGGCGAAAGCCTCGCGCGATGTTCCCACGCCGCCTGACGGAACCTGGCATGCCCAGCAGTGAGTCCGCCCTCTTCCAGAGCGGCATTCCCAGTTTCGACGTCCTCCTGGGCGGAGGCATCCCTCCGCGCCAGTCCTTCATCGTCACCGGTACGCCCGGGTCCGGGAAGACGGTGCTGTGCAGTCAGGTGGCCTTCATGGCCGCCGCGCGCGGTATTCCCGTGGTGCTGGCGACCGTCACCTCGGAGCCGCACGACAAGTTGATGGGGGCCCTGTCCAGCTTCGAGTTCTTCAAGCCGGACGTGCTGGGCGAGAAGCTCTTCATCATCAGCGCCTACTCCGCGCTCAAGCGGGGCCCGAAGGAGGCGCGGGACCTGCTCCTGCAGACGGTGCGCGAGCGCGGCGCAGCCATGCTCTTCATCGACGGGCTGCGCTCCATCCGGGACCTCTGGCAGGACGAGGCGCGGCTGCGCGAGTTCCTCTACGAGCTGGGCATCGGCCTGGCGGCCAGCAACTGCATCGGCCTGTTCACCACGGAGTATCCGCTGGAGCGGCTGATGGCGCTGCCGGAGGCCACCACGGTGGACGGCATCGTGTCCCTGTCCGTCCAGGTCCACGGCTCGCGCCGCGTGCGCCGGGTGGAGGTGGTGAAGCTGCGCGGCCGGCCCCACCTGACGGGCGAGCACACCATGACCATCCACGAGGGGGGCGTGGAGTTCATCCCGCGCCTGGAGGCCGTCCCGCTGGAGTTCCGGGACGAGCCGCCCACGCTCAAGCGCAAGGGCTTCGGGCTGCCGGAGCTGGATGCGCTGATGCACGGAGGGCTCCCGGAGCTCAGCACGACGATGCTCGCGGGGAGCATGGGCATTGGCAAGACGCTGCTGGCCACGCACTTCGCCGCGGACGCCGCGCGCCACGGCGAGCGGGCGCTCTTCGTCTCCTTCTTCGACGCGCCGGCCATGCTCATGGCGCGCGCCAAGCGCGTGGGGCTGGACGTGGATCCCCTGCTGGGCGAGGGGCGGCTGACGCTGCGGTACGTGCCCCCCATGGAGTTCGAGGCGGACGTGCTCGTGCGGGACATCCTGCGGCAGGTGGACGCGCTCAAGGTCCAGCGGCTGGTGCTGGACGGGCTCACCGACCTGGAGCTGTCCATCATCGACCCCGGACGGCGGCGCACCTTCCTGGCCTCGCTCGCGATGCGGCTGCGGATGCGGGGAGTCACCTCGCTCTTCACCCGCGAGGTGCCGAAGATCGTGGGCACGGAGCTGGACTTCAACGACGCGCCGGTCGCCATCCTGGGAGAGAACCTGCTGCTGCTGCGCTACGTGGAGCTGCACGGTCAGATGCACCGCATCATGTCCGTGCTCAAGATGCGGGACAGCGAGTACTCCCCCGACCTGCGAGAGTTCCAGATCAAGGACACCGGCGTGAAGGTGCTCGCCCCGGTGCGCTCCGCGGTAGGACTGTTGACAGGCCAGGCCCGCCCGCTGGGGACCACCGTGGGAGGGCTGGGTGAATGAGCCTGGTCCTCATCGCGGAGGATGAAGAGGCGCTCCTGGAGGTCTTCTCCGAGGTGGTGGAGGACCTGGGCCACCGGGTCATCCGCGCGCACAACGGCGAGGAGGCCCTGCTGCTGGCGCGCACGGAGACGCCGGACCTGGTGGTCAGCGACCACATGATGCCCCGGCGCACCGGCATGCAGCTGTTGCACGCCATGCGCTCCGAGCCGACCCTTTCGGACGTGCCGTTCCTGCTGTTGAGCGCGGCGCGCCCCCAGGGGCGTGAAGCGGCCCAGACCTTCCTCGCGAAGCCGGTGGACCTGAGCACCTTCGAGCAGGCCGTGAGCAGCGCGCTCAAGTACCGCGTGGAGCAACGGACGGACGCCGCCCCGGCCGCGCGCGATGCGTCCGGTTCGGTGAGCCTGGCGCGCGAGGAGATGCTCAACTGGGTGGCGCACGAGCTGAAGACGCCGCTCTCCTCCGCGCGGCTCAACACGCAGCTCTTGCTGCGCAAGGTGCAGAAGCGCGGCATCGACGACGAGCGCCGCTCCGCGGAGGCCGTCCTGCGCCAGTTGGATCGGATGAACGGGCTGGTGACGTCCATCCTGGACGCCTCCCGGCTGGCGGACGGCAAGCTGGAGCTGAAGCTACAGCCCACGGCGCTGGCGCCCTTCCTCCAGGAGCTCATCCAGGAGTGGCGCGAGCTCCAGCCGGACATGGACTTCACCTTCCACGACGGCGAGCCGCTGGAGCCCCTGCTGCTGGACGCGGAGCGGCTGCGCCAGGTGCTCAACAACCTGCTGTCCAACGCGGTGAAGTACAGCGGCACGTCGCGCCACGTGGAGATGGGCGTCACGCTCAACCCGGGCCTCGTCCTCATCCACGTGCGCGACTGGGGCGTGGGCATCCCCGCCAGCGCCCTGCCCCACGTCTTCGACCGCTTCCAGCGCGCGGACGAGGACCGCGAGCGCGGCCACGGCCTGGGCCTCTTCATCGCCGCCGCCCTGGCGAAGCTGCACGGCGGCTCGCTCTCCGCCCGCTCCACCCTGGGCGAGGGCTCCACCTTCACCCTCCGTCTGCCCCGGCGGAACTGAAGCAGCACTGCACGATTCCGCCGCAACCCCGCCCAAACCGACCAGCTTCGAAGTCCTTGAACACCCGGCGCTCTCGGTGAATTAGAAAGCGAGTGTGTCCACGCCTCCATCGTCCCGCCTGTCCTCGCTGCGCGTGCTGAAGCACCACGACTTCGCCTTGCTGTGGGGCGGGGCGGCGCTGTCGAACATCGGCACGTGGATGGAGGTGCTGGCGCTGGGCGTGTACGTGACGAAGGTCACGGGGCGGGCGGAGTGGACGGGGGGCGTGGCGGCGCTGACGTTCCTGCCGGCCATCGTGCTGGCGCCGCTGGGAGGAGCGCTGGGGGACCGGTTCGACCGGCGCCGGGCGGTGGGCGTGGGGGCGCTGGTGCAGCTGGTGCTCGCGGGCGTGCTGGCGGCGCTGGCCTTCACGGGCGGGCTGACGGTGCGCTGGGTGGCGGTCGTGTCCTTCCTCAACGGCTGCGCGGTGACGCTCTTCACGCCCGCGTACTCCGCGCTCATCGCCGTGTCGGTGCCGAAGGAGGACCTGCACAGCGCGCTCAGCCTCAACGCCGCGCAGAACAACCTGGGGCGCATCTGCGGGCCCGCGCTGGGGGCGCTCGTCATCGCCCACGCGGACGTGGCGTGGGCGCTGCTCATCAACACGCTGTCCTTTGGCGCGGTGCTGCTGTCGCTCACGCGCGTGCGGGCCACCGCGGCGGGGAAGCCGGCGGACTTCGGCGGGCTGTGGGCGGGCATCCTCCAGGGGTTCCGGGTCGCGCTCGCGGACGAAGCGCTGGTGGTGGCGCTGGGCGGCACGCTGGCCATCGCGGTGTGCATCGCGCCCTTCACGGCGCTGGCGCCGGTGATGGCCATCCAGGTGTTCCAGCTGGACGCGGGCGCGACGTCGGTGCTCGTCACCGCGCAGGGCGTGGGCTCGCTGGTGGCGGCGCTGGGCGCGGGGGCGCTCGCGGACCGGATGGGCAAGGCCCGGCTGCTGGAGGTGGGCCTGCTGCTGATTGGTCCGACGGCGGCGGCGTACTGGCTGTCGCCGTCGCTGCCGGTCGCGGCCGTCGCGGTGATGGCGCTGGGCGCCCTCTACATGCTGACGCTCACGGGGCTGTCCGCGCTGTGCCTGGCCCGCGTGTCCACCGAGCTCCAGGCGCGCATCGCCAGCCTGAGCACGATGCTGCTCTTCGTGGGCTTCACGGTGGGCGTGTGGGTGCAGGGCGCGCTGGGGGACCGCTGGGGCATCCGGTGGGTCACCGCGAGCGCGGCCCTGGGGTTCTTCGTCCTCGCCGTGCTGCGGCGCGCCCTGCGCTCGCGCGGCTTCGCCGCCTTCGAAGTGTAACGGAGCCTCCCGAATGACGACCTCCTCGCCGGCCACGCCGGGGAAGAAGCGCGCCCCGCTGCCCCTCGTTTCCAGGGCGCAGGCGCTCCCGCTGTCCTTCATGCAGCAGCGCCTGTGGTTCCTGGCGCAGCTGGAGGGCACGAGCGCCACGTACAACGTCTACTTCTTCGTGCGGCTGAAGGGCGCGCTGGACGCGGGCGCGCTGGAGCGCTCCCTCCAGGGCGTCGTGGCCCGGCATGAATCGCTGCGCACCACCTTCGCCACCGTGGACGGCCAGCCGGTGCAGCGCATCACCCCTGCGCTGGACGTGCCCCTGCGCGCGGTGGACCTGTCCACGAAGGGGGAGGCGCCCGAGAGGGAGCGCGCCCTTCGCGAATGCGCGGAGGCCGAGGCCCGCACGCCGTTCGACCTGGAGCGCGGCCCGCTGGTGCGGACCACGCTGGCACGCCTTTCACCCGACGAGCACGCGCTGCTCTTCGTCACGCACCACATCGTCTGCGACGCGGTGTCGCTGGGGTGGATGGCGAACGAGCTGGGCGCGCTCTACACCGCCTTCACGCGGAACGAAGCGCCCCGGCTGCCGGAGCTGCCGGCGCAGTACGCGGACTTCGCGCACTGGCAGCGCCAGACGCTCACGGGCGACGTCCTGGAGGCCGAGCGCGCGTGGTGGAAGCAGCGGCTGGAGGGAGCGCCGCCCGCGCTGGAGCTCCCCACGGACCGGCCCCGTCCGCCGCGCCAGACGTCCCGGGGCGCGGTGTACCGCCTGCCCATGCCCCCGGCCCTGGCCACGGGCCTCCGCGAGCTGAGCCGCAAGGCCGCCGTCACGCCGTACATGGCGCTGCTAGCGGCGTTCCAGGTGCTGCTGCTGCGCTACAGCGGGCAGGAGGACCTGGTGGTGGGCACGCCCGTGGCGGGGCGCGGCCGTCGCGAGGTGGAGCGGCTCATCGGCTTCTTCGCCAACACGCTGGCGCTGCGGCTGGACGCGTCCGGTGACCCGACGTTCCTCGCGCTGCTGGGCCGCGTGCGCGACGTGTGCCTGGGCGCGTACGCGCACCCGGACATGCCCTTCGAGCAGCTGGTGGACCTGCTGGTGCCCCAGCGCGACCCCAGCCGCTCGCCGCTGTTCCAGGCGATGTTCGTGCACGTGCACTCGCCGTGGGCCGCGCTCAAGTGGCCCGGCCTCACCGTGACGGAGGTGGACTTCGAGCCCGGCGTCGCGCGCTTCGACGTCACCCTCTTCCTCTACGAGGACGCAGGCGGCATGGAGGCCCGCTGGGAGTACAACGCGGACCTCTTCGACGAGGCGACGGTGGCCCGCATGGCCGCGCACTACGCGCGGCTGCTGGAGGGCGCCATCGCCCGGCCCGAGTCCCCCGTGTCCGCGCTACCCCTGCTGACGGCGCGCGAGCGGGAGCGCGCGGTGGTGGACTGGAACGACACCTTCGCGGAGGTGCCGGTGCGCTCCGGGGTGCACGCCCTCTTCGAGGACAGCGTGCGCAAAAGCCCGGACGCGGTGGCGGTGCGCTTCGGGGACGCGCACCTGACGTATGCGCAGCTGGAGGCCCGCGCGAACCGCGTGGCCCATGCGCTGAGGGCGCGCGGCGTGGCGCCGGACACGGCGGTGGGGCTGTGCGTGGACCGCTCGCTGGAGCTGGCGGTGGGCGTGCTGGGCATCCTCAAGTCGGGGGCGGCCTACTGCCCGTTGGACCCGGCCTATCCGCCGGAGCGGCTGGCGCTGATGCTCCAGACGTCGCGCGCGAAGGTGCTCGTCACCCGGCGCTCGCTGGCGTCCGGCCTGCCGGAGGACGGCGTGGAGCGGCTGTTCCTGGAGGACGACCCCGGCACGCCCGACACGGCGCCCGCGCCCGTGGGAGGCCCGGACACGCTGGCCTACGTCATCTTCACGTCCGGCTCCACGGGCGTGCCCAAGGGCGTGGCCATGCCGCACCGCCCGCTGCTCAACCTCATCCAGTGGCAGGTGCGCCGCTCCGCCGCGCCCCGGGGGCGCACGCTCCAGTTCTCCGCGCTCAGCTTCGACGTGTGCTTCCAGGAGATGCTGCCCACCTTCGCCGCGGGCGGAGAGCTGGTGCTCATGCCGGAGGACACGCGGCGCGACGGCCGGGCCCTGCTCACGCTGATGCGCGCCCACGGCGTCGAGCGCATCTTCCTGCCCTTCGTGGCGCTCCAGCACCTGGCGGAGGTGGCGGACGCGGAGGGCCTGGTGCCCACGTCGCTCAAGGAGATCAACACCGCGGGCGAGCAGCTGCGGATGACGCCCGCGCTGCGCAGGCTGCTCCACGCGCTGGACGGGTGCGTGCTGGACAACCACTACGGCCCCACGGAGACGCACGCGGCCTCCGCCCACGTGCTGAAGGGCAACCCGGACGCGTGGCCGGACCTGCCGCCCATTGGCCGCACCATCACCAACGCGCGCACGTACCTGCTGGACTCGCGCGGCGAGCCGGTGCCGGTGGGCGTCGCGGGCGAGCTGTTCATTGGCGGCGCGGGGCTGGCGCGAGGCTACCTGCACCGGCCGGACCTGACGGCGGAGCGCTTCGTGCCGGATCCGCTGAGCCCTCACCCGGGCGCGCGGAGGTACCGCACCGGTGACTTCGCGAGGTACCTGCCGGACGGCACGCTGGAGTTCCTGGGCCGGCGCGACGCGCAGGTGAAGCTGCGCGGCTACCGCATCGAGCTGCCGGAGGTGGAGGCGGCGGTGGCGAGGCTGCCGGGCGTGAAGGACGTGGCGGTGGTGGCCCGCGAGGACGCGGCCCGGGGCAAGCACCTGGTGGCCTACGTGGTGACGCAGCCGGGGGCGGCCGTGGACGCCGGGGCGCTCAAGGCGGCGCTGCGCGAACGGCTGCCCGAGTACATGGTGCCCGCGGCCTTCGTGCTGCTGGACGCGTTCCCCCTCACCCCCAGCGGCAAGCTGGACCGCCGCGCCCTGCCCGCGCCGGGCGAGGACGCGGAAGGAGCCCGGGCCTTCGTGGCCCCGCGCACGCCGCTGGAGACGGAGGTGGCGGGCGTCTTCGCCGCGCTGCTGGGCCTGCCGCGCGTGGGCGCGCAGGACCACTTCTTCGAGCTGGGCGGCCACTCCCTGCTGGCGACGCAGGTGACGGCGCGGCTGCGCGACCGGCTCCAGGTGGACCTGCCCGTGCGCGCGCTGTTCGCCTTCCCCACCGTGGAGGAGCTGGCGGAGCACCTGGCTTCGCTGAAGCCGGAGGCCGGCCCGGACGCGGAGCCGCCGCTCGTGCCTCGGTCGGATGGCGAGACGCCGCCCCTGTCCTTCGCGCAGGCGCGCCTGTGGTTCCTCACCCGGATGGATCCGGAAGGGTTCTCCTACAACCTGCCCTGGTTCACGCGCTGGACGGGCCCCCTGGACCCGGGCGCGCTGGAGCGCAGCCTCCAGCGCCTGGTCCAGCGCCACGAAGCCCTGCGCACGACGTTCGTGGAGCACGAGGGCCAGCCGGTGCAGCGCATCGCGATGGCGCTGGACGTGCCCTTGCGCCGCGAGCAGGTGTCCTCGCCGCGAGCGCTCACGCGCCGGGCCGAGGAGGAGGTGCGCCGCCCCTTCGACCTCGCCGAGGGCCCCCTGCTGCGAGCAACGCTGGTGCGCGTGGGAGACGGGGACCATGCCCTGCTCGTCACGCTGCACCACATCATCTGCGACGGCTGGTCGCTGGGCGTGATGGAGCGCGAGCTGACGGCGCTCTACCGCGAGGAGACGGGCGGGGCCGAGGCGCGGCTGCCCGCGCTGTCCCTCCAGCCCGCGGACTACGCGCGCTGGCAGCGCCTGGCCTGGGTGGGCTCGGGCATGGACGCGCGGCTCGGGTGGTGGAAGGCCCGGCTCCAGGACGCGCCGCCCGCGCTGATGCTGCCCACGGACCTGCCGCGTCCGGCGGTGCAGACCTTCGAGGGCGCGCACCTGGCCTGGAAGGCCTCGCCCGCGCTGTCACGAGCCGTGGAGGCGCTGGGTCAGCGTCACGGCGTGACGCCCTTCATGATGCTGCTGGCGGGCTTCCACGCCCTGCTCTCCCGCTACAGCGGCCAGGACGACGTCGTCATCGGAGCGCCGCTCGCGGGCCGTCAGCGCCAGGAGCTGGAGGGGCTCGTCGGCTTCTTCATCAACACGGTGCCCCTGCGCATCACCGCGCCCCGGGACGCGACCTTCCGCGACCTCGTGGGGCTCGCGCGCGACGTCACGCTGGAGGCCTTCGCCCACCAGGATCTGCCCTTCGAGCAGCTGGTGAACGCGCTCCAGCCCGAGCGGGACACCCGCCGCGCGCCGCTGTTCCAGGTGATGTTCGTCCTCCAGAACGCCGGAGGCGCCCCGGCGAAGGCCCTGCCGGAGCTGGCCGTGGAGCCGCTGGACGTGGAGACGGGGATGTCGAAGTTCGACCTCACCCTCTTCGCGCAGGAGGCCCAGGACGGCCTGGGCTTCCTCTGGGAGTACAACACCGCCCTCTTCGAGGAGGCGACGGTGGCGCGCATGGCCGCGCACTACACGCGCCTGCTGGAGGCCGCCGTCTCCAGGCTGGAGCAGCCCCTCTCCCGCATCCCGCTGCTCTCCGAGGAGGAGCGCCACCGGCTGCTGGTGGACTGGAACGACACCCGCGCCGCCTATCCGCGCGACGCCTCGTTGTCCGCCCTCGTCGAGGCGCAGGCCGCGCGCACGCCGCACGCCATCGCGGTGGCGTTCGAAGGCAGCCACCTGACGTACGCGGAGCTGGACGCCCGCGCCAACCAGCTCGCGCACCACCTGCGCGGCCTGGGCGTGGGCCTGGGCACCCTGGTGGGCCTGTGCACGGGCCGCTCGCTGGAGATGGTGGTGGCCACGCTGGCCATCCTCAAGGCCGGAGGCGCCTACGTCCCGCTGGATCCCTCCTACCCGACCGAGCGC
Source organism: Corallococcus caeni (assembly GCF_036245865.1). NCBI lineage: Bacteria > Pseudomonadati > Myxococcota > Myxococcia > Myxococcales > Myxococcaceae > Corallococcus > Corallococcus caeni. Next base: position 1,062,342 of record NZ_BTTW01000001.1, read on the forward strand.
CTCCTCTTCATGGTCCGGGACACGCGGCTGCCGGTGCTGCTCGTGCAGCCGGGCCAGGAGTCGAAGCTTCCGGCGGTGGAGGCGCGGGTGGTGGTGCTGGAGCCGTCGTGGAGTGCGTTCGCGAAGGAGTCCACGCAGGCCCCGCGCCTCACCGTGCCCCCCGAGGCCCTGGCCTACGTCATGTACACGTCCGGCAGCACCGGCCGGCCCAAGGGCGTGTGCATCCCGCACCGGGGCGTGGTGCGGCTGGTGACGGGCACGTCCTACGCGCGGTTCGGGCCGGAGGAGGTCTTCCTCCAGCTCGCGCCCATCTCCTTCGACGCCGCGACCCTGGAGCTGTGGGGCGCCCTGCTCCACGGCGCGAAGCTGGTCGTCTTCCCGGCGCATCAGCCCTCGCTGGAGGAGCTGGGTGCCACGCTGGAGCGCGAGGGCATCAGCGCGCTGTTCCTCACCACCGCGCTGTTCGAGCAGATGGTGCTGGCACAGCCCCGCGCGCTCGCGGGCGTGCGGCAGGTGATGACGGGCGGGGACGTGATGTCCCCGGTGGCGGCGCGGCGCATGCTGGAGACGGGCCGCGAGCTCATCAACGTCTACGGCCCCACGGAGAACACGACGTTCTCCACCTCCTTCGAGCTGAAGACGGCGCGTGACGCGGTCCATCCCGTGCCCATCGGCCGTCCCATCGGACACACGCAGGCGTACGTGCTCGACGCGCGGCCGGAGCCGCCGCCGGTGGGCGTGGCGGGCGAGCTGCACGTGGGCGGCGACGGGCTGGCGTGGGGCTATCTGAACGAGCCCGCGCTGACGGCGGAGCGCTTCGTGCCGCACCCGTTCAGCACCACGCCGGGAGAGCGGCTGTACCGCACCGGCGACCTGGCGCGGTGGCGGCCGGACGGGCTGCTCGCGTTCCTGGGGCGGAGCGACACGCAGGTGAAGCTGCGCGGCTTCCGCATCGAACCGGGCGAGGTGGAGGTCGCCGTGCGCGGCCTGCCCGGCGTGGAGGACGCGGCCGTGGTCGTGCGCGAGGACGCGCCCGGCGACAAGCGGCTGGTGGCGTATGTCGTGGGCAAGGAAGCGGAGCCGGGCGCCCTGCGCGCCAGCCTCGCCGCGAAGCTGCCGGGGCACATGGTGCCCTCCGCGTTCGTGAAGCTGGAGCGGCTGCCGCTGACGCCCGTGGGCAAGCTGGACCGCCGGTCCCTGCCCGCCCCCGAGCCCACGCGAGGCGACGACTTCGTGGCCCCCAAGGAGGGCTGGGAGGCCCTGGTCGCGGAGCTGTGGGCGCCCCTCTTGAAGGTGAGCCGAGTGGGCGCGCACGACAACTTCTTCGACCTGGGAGGCCACTCGCTCCTGGCCACGCGCGTGGTGTCGCGCCTGCGGGACGTGCTCCATCAGGACGTGCCCCTGCGCCTGCTCTTCGAAGCGCCCACGGTGGCCCGCTTCGCCGAGCGCCTGGAGGCCCTGAAGCAGGGAGACGCGGGCCCGAAGCCGCCGCCCCTGGTGCACGTTCCGCACGACGGAGCAGTGCCCCTCTCCTACGCGCAGCAGCGGCTGTGGTTCCTCACGCGGTTGGATCCGGGAGGCTACGCGTACAACGTGCCCTTCTTCTTCCAGCTGGAGGGGCCGCTGGAGGCCCGCGCGCTGGAGGCCGCGTTGGACGCGCTCGTCCAGCGCCACGAGGCCCTGCGCACCACCTTCTCCGAAGCGCACGGCCAGCCCGTGCAGCACGTCCGCGAGCACCAGCCCCTGACGCTCACGTTCGAGGAAGGCTCGGACGAAGCGCTCCGCCAACGCGCGGAGGCGGAGGTGCGCAAGCCCTTCGACCTGGAGCACGGGCCCCTCGTGCGCGCCACGCTGGTACGCACCGCGCCGCAGCGGCACGCGCTGCTGCTGGTGATGCACCACATCGTCTGTGACTTCTGGTCCATCGACATCCTGGTGCGCGAACTCAAGGCCCTCTACGCCTCGAGCCTGCGGCACGAAGCCCCCGCCCTGCCCCAGCTCCCCGTGCAGTACCCGGACTTCGCCATCTGGCAGCGCGACTGGCTGCACGGCGAGGCCCTGGAGGCGCAGCGCGCGTGGTGGAAGGGGCACCTGGAGGGCGCTCCTCCCGCGCTGGACCTGCCCACGGACAGGCCGCGTCCGCCCGTGCAGTCCTTCAAGGGCCTTCAGCTCTCGCGTCCGCTGCCCGCTTCTCTCCCGGCCGCCATCCAGTCGCTGGCGCGCGATGCGGGCGTCACGCCCTTCATGCTGCTGCTCGCGGGCTTCCACGCGCTGCTCGCCCGCCACAGCGGCCAGGAGGATCTCGTCATCGGCACGCCCATCGCCGGGCGCGGCCGTCGCGAGGTGGAGAACCTCATCGGCTTCTTCACCAACACCCTCGCCCTGCGCGTGGACGCCTCCGGCGCGGAGAACTTCCGCACCCTGCTGGGCCGCGTGCGCGAGGCCTGCCTCGGTGCCTACGCCCACCAGGACATGCCCTTCGAGCAGCTCGTCGACGCGCTCGTCCCCTCCCGGGACCTGAGCCGCTCGCCGCTGTTCCAGGTGATGTTCGTCTTCCAGAACGCAGGCGCTCCCTGGGAGCTGCCCGGTGTCTCCGTGCGCGCGCTCACCTTCGAGCCCGGCATGGCCAAGTTCGACCTCACCCTCTTCGTGCGCGAGTCGCCCGAAGGCTGGGTGAGCGTCTGGGAATACAACACCGCCCTCTTCGAAGAGGACACGGTCGCGCGCTTCGCGGACCACTACACGCGCCTGCTGGAGTCCGCCATCGCGGAGCCCGAGCGGCCCATCGCCCGCATCCCGCTGCTCTCCGAGGAGGAGCGTCAGCAACTGCTGGGGACCTGGAACGACACCGGCTCCGACTACCCGCGCGACGCGTCCCTGCCCTCCCTCTTCGAGGAGCAGGTGGCGCGCGCGCCCCAGGCCATCGCGATGGAGTTCGAAGGCAGCCAGCTGACGTACGCGGAGCTGGATGCCCGCGCCAACCAACTGGCGCACCACCTGCGAGGAATGGGCGTGGGCCTGGGCAGCCGCGTGGGCCTGTGCACGGGCCGCTCGGTGGAGCTGGTGGTGGCCACGCTGGCCATCCTCAAGGCCGGGGGCGCCTACGTCCCGCTGGATCCGTCCTACCCGGCCGAGCGCCTGGACTTCATGATGCGCGACGCCCAGGTCCTCGTCGTGCTGGTGCAGCCGAAGCTGGTGGAGTCGCTGCCCCGCACATCGGCGCGGACGGTGCTGCTCGACGCGGAGGGACGGGACTGGGCCCACGCCCCGGTGGCCCCGCCCCACGTGGAGATCCCCGCGGAGGCGCTCGCGTACGTCATGTACACGTCCGGCAGCACCGGCCGGCCCAAGGGCGTCTGCATCCCGCACCGGGGCGTGGTGCGCCTGGTGACCGGCGTGGACTACGCGCGGCTGGGGCCGGAGGAGGTCTTCCTCCAGCTCGCGCCCACGTCGTTCGACGCCGCCACGCTGGAGCTGTGGGGCGCCCTGGTCCACGGCGCGAAGCTGGTGGTCTTCGGTCCGCATCCGCCCTCGCTGGAGGAGCTGGCCCGGACGCTGGAGGCGCGCGGCATCACCACCCTCTTCCTCACCACCGCCCTCCTGGAGCAGATGGCGATGGCGCAGCCCCAGGCGCTCGCGAGGATGCGGCAGCTCATCACGGGCGGAGACGTGATGTCCCCCGTGGCCGCGCGCAGGCTGCTGGACGAGGGTCAGGTCATCGTCAACGCCTACGGCCCCACGGAGAACACGACCATCTCCACCGCGTACCGGCTGACCGTGCCCGGTGACGCGACAGCCCCCATTTCCATCGGCCATCCCATCGCCAACTCGCAGGCCTACGTGCTGGACGCGCTGGGAGCCCCGGCGCCCGTGGGCGTCGCGGGCGAGCTGTACGTGGGCGGTGACGGCCTGGCGTGGGGCTACTTGCACCGGCCGGACCTGACGGCGGAGCGCTTCGTCCCGCATCCGTTCAGCACCACACCGGGAGCACGGCTGTATCGGACGGGAGACCGCGCGCGGTGGCGCGCCAACGGTGTGCTCGACTTCCTGGGCCGGAACGATTCGCAGGTGAAGCTGCGCGGCTTCCGCATCGAGCCGGGAGAGATCGAGACCGCCCTCAAGGACTCCGACGGGGTCACGGACGCGGTCGTCGTCGTGCGCGAGGACGTCCCTGGAGACAAGCGGCTGGTGGCCTACGTCGTGGGCGCGGAGGCGGAACCGGTCGCGCTGCGCGCAGGTCTCGTCGCGAGGCTGCCGGGACACATGGTGCCCTCCGCCATCGTGAAGCTGGACCGGCTGCCACTCACGCCCTCGGGGAAGGTGGACCGCAAGGCCCTGCCCGCACCGGACGCGGGCGGGAGCAAGGGCACCTACGTCGCGCCACGCGAGGGCTGGGAGGCCCTGGTCGCGGAGCTCTGGGCACCCCTCTTGCGCGTGAGCCGCGTGGGCGCGCACGACAACTTCTTCGAACTGGGAGGCCACTCGCTCCTGGCCACGCGCGTGGTGTCGCGACTGCGGGACGTGCTCCAGCAGGACGTCCCGGTGCGCCTGCTCTTCGAAGCGCCCACCGTGGCCCGCTTCGCCGAGCGCCTGGAGGCCTTGAAGAAGGGAGGCCAGGGGACGCCGACGCCGCCCATCATCGAGGTGTCGCGCGAGCAGCCCCTGCCGCTGTCCTTCGCACAGCAGCGGCTGTGGTTCCTCGCGCGGTTGGATCCGGAAGGCTACGCGTACAACGTGCCCTTCTTCTTCCAGCTGGAGGGGCCGCTGGAGGCCCGCGCGCTGGAGGCCGCGTTGGACGCGCTCGTCCAGTGCCACGAAGCCCTACGCACCACCTTCACCGAAGCGCACGGCCAGCCCGTGCAGCACGTCCGTGAGCACCAGCCCCTGACGCTCACGTTCGAGGAGGGCTCGGACGAAGCGCTCCGCCAGCGCGCGGAAGCGGAGGTGCGCAAGCCCTTCGACATGGAGCATGGGCCCCTCGTGCGCGCCACGCTGGTACGCACCGCGCCGCAGCGGCACGCACTGCTGCTGGTCATGCACCACATCGTCTGTGACTTCTGGTCCATCGACATCCTGGTGCGTGAGCTCAAGGCCCTCTACGCCTCGAGCCTGCGGCACGAAGCCCCCGCCCTGCCCCGGCTCCCCGTGCAGTACCCGGACTTCGCCACCTGGCAGCGTCAGGTGATGCAGGGAGCCGCGCTGGAGGAGCAACGCGCGTGGTGGAAGCAACACCTGGAGGGCGCACCTCCCACGCTGGACCTGCCCACGGACAGGCCGCGTCCGCCTGTGCAGTCCTTCAAGGGCCTTCAGCTCTCACGTCCGCTGCCCGCTTCTCTCCCGGCCGCCATCCAGTCGCTGGCCCGTGATGCGGGCGTCACGCCCTTCATGCTGCTGCTCGCGGGCTTCCACGCGCTGCTCGCCCGCCACAGCGGCCAGGAGGACCTCGTCATCGGCACGCCCATCGCCGGGCGCGGCCGTCGCGAGGTGGAGAACCTCATCGGCTTCTTCACCAACACCCTCGCCCTGCGCGTGGACGCCTCCGGCGCGGAGAACTTCCGCTCCCTGCTGGGCCGCGTGCGCGAGGCCTGCCTCGGCGCCTACGCCCACCAGGACATGCCCTTCGAGCAGCTCGTCGACGCGCTCGTCCCCTCGCGGGACCTGAGCCGCTCGCCGCTGTTCCAGGTGATGTTCGTCTTCCAGAACGCGGGTGCGCCCTGGGAGCTGCCCGGCGTCTCCGTGCGCGCGCTCACCTTCGAGCCCGGCATGGCCAAGTTCGACCTCACCCTCTTCGTGCGTGAGTCGCCCGAAGGCTGGTCGAGCGCCTGGGAGTACAACACCGCCCTCTTCGACGAGGACACGGTCGCGCGCTTCGCGGATCACTACGCACAGCTCCTCGAAAGTGCGCTCGCGGCACCGGACGCCCCGCTGGCCACGCTGCCCCTGCTCACCGACGCGGAGCAACGACAGCTCGCGCAGTGGACGCTCCGCTCCGTGCCCTACCCCGCCGTCTCCAGTGTCCACGCCTTCTTCGAGGCCACGGCCACGCGCACACCCGACGCGATCGCGGTGCGCTTCGGAGCGCAGACGCTCACCTACGGAGAGCTGGAGCGACGCTCGAACCAGCTCGCGCACCACCTGCGCCGGCACGGCGTGCGCACCGATGTCCGCGTGGGCATCCATCTGCACCGCTCGCTGGAGCTGGCCGTGGCGGTGCTGGGAACGCTCAAGGCCGGGGGCGCCTACGTGCCGCTGGATCCGGCCTATCCGCCGGAGCGGCTCGCCGCGATGCTCCAGGCTTCAGGCGCGGCGGTGCTGCTCACGTCGCGGGCGCTGCGCGGCGTCCTGGATGGCGGCTCCGCGCTGCCGCTGGAGCTCGACACGCAGGCGGACGTCCTCGCCCGCGAAGCCGACGCGCGTCCCACCCCGCTGGGCAACGCGCAGGCGCTCACCTACGTCATCTTCACCTCCGGCTCCACCGGCACGCCCAAGGGCATCGCGATGCACCACGAGGCGCTGGTGAACCTGCTCCACTGGCAGGTGGGGGACTCGGTGGCTCCGATGGCGCGCACGCTCCAGTTCTCCGCGCTGAGCTTCGACGTGTCCTTCCAGGAGCTGTTCGCGACCTGGGCCGCGGGCGGTGAGCTGGTGCTGCTCACCGACGAGGTCCGCCGCGACGCAAGCCAGCTCCTCGCGCTGCTGGAGGGCGCGGGCATCGAGCGGTTCTTCATGCCCTTCGTCGCGCTCCAGAACCTAGCGGAGGTGGCCGAGCGCGAGGGCACCTTCCCCACGCGCGTCCGGGAGATCATGGTCGCGGGCGAGCAGCTGCGCATGACGCCCGCGCTCCGCCGCTTCATGAAGCGTACGGGCGCCGTGCTGCACAACCACTACGGACCGTCCGAAGCCCACGCGGTGACGTCGCTGTCGCTGAGGGGAGACCCGGCGGCGTGGCCGGACCTGCCCTCCATTGGAAGCCCCTTGAGCAACGTGCCCGTCCACGTGCTGGACGCGCACCTGCGCCCGGTGCCCCGGGGCGTGACGGGCGAGCTGTACGTGGGCGGCGTCCAGGTCTGCCGCGGCTACCTGGATCAGCCCGGCCTCACCGCCGACCGCTTCATCCCCGACCCCTCCAGCCCCACGCCAGGAGGCCGGCTGTACCGCACGGGCGACTGGGCCCGGTACCTGCCGGACGGCTCGCTGGAGTTCCTCGGCCGGCGCGACGCGCAGGTGAAGGTGCGCGGCTTCCGCATCGAGCTGGGAGAAATCGAAGCGGCGCTGGCGCAGCACCCGTCGGTGCGGGACTGCATCGTCGACGCGCGAGACGACGGGAGCGGCCAGAAGCGGCTGGTGGCCTGGGTGGTGGGCGCCGTCGGCAAGTCGCCCGACGTCAGCGCGCTGCGCGGCTTCCTCCAGCAGCGGCTGCCTGAATACATGGTGCCCGCGCGCTGGGTCGCGATGGAGAAGTTCCCCCTGACGCCGTCGGGCAAGGTGAACCGCAAGGCGCTGCCCGCCCCGGAAGGAGGCCGCGAGTCCACGCGAGCCCTGGTCGGTCCCCGGACGCCGCTGGAGCTACAGCTCGTGCGCATCTGGGAGGAGGTGCTGGGCGTGCATCCCATCGGCGTGCACGACAACTTCTTCGAGCTGGGCGGGCACTCGCTGCTGACGTTGCGGTTGCAGTCCGCCATTCGCGCCAGGCTGGGCCGTCCGCTGCCCGTGGCGGCGCTCTTCCAGAACCCCACCGTGGAGCACCTGGCGGGCCTGCTCCGGGACGGCGGCGCACGCTGGTCGCCCCTCGTCACGCTCCAGGAGGGCGAGCAGGGTGTCCGTCCCTTCTTCTGCGTCCACGCGGTGGGAGGCAACGTCGCGCCCTACGCGGAGCTGGCCCGTGCCCTGGGACCGGAGCAGCCCTTCCACGGACTCCAGGCCCGTGGCCTGGACGGCGCGGAGCCGCCCTGTGAGTCCATCCCGGAGATGGCGGCCCTCTACGTGCGCGCGGTTCGCGAGGTCCAACCCCATGGCCCCTACCTGCTCGGCGGCTGGTCCATGGGCGGAAGCATCGCGTGGGAGATGGCCCACCAACTGCGGAGCGAAGGTGAACAGGTCGCGCTGCTCGCGCTGCTGGACACCTCCGCGAGCCTGCACTCGGGCAACCCCGACGACGCGGACACGAAGGCGCGGCTGAGCGCGCTGTTCCTGGAGGACCTGCTGCGCGCCTCCGGCCAGCCGCTGCCCGCGAACGACGGGCTCTCACCCGAGCAGTGGATGGAGGCCCTGGAAGCCGCCAGCCAGCCCCTGTTCGCGGCGGAGCAACCGCTGCGCGAGATGCGCCACGCGTTCGAGGTCCACCTGCACGCCGCCTGGGTCTACGAACCGCCCCCGGCCAGCGGGCCCTTCACCCTTTTCGAAGCGGAGGACTCGCGCTGGGACCACGGCTGGGCCCCCTACGCGCCCGGCGGGCTGGACGCGCACACGGTGCCCGGGGACCACTACTCGTTCCTGAAGCCCCCGCACCTCCAGGTGCTGGCCGCGAAGCTGCGCGATGCGCTTGCGAAGGCCCAGGGCCCGGCCTGACAGCGGTCACGGCGCCGGGTGCGAGGCGCCACGCACCCGGATCCACCACCCGGTGGGATTGATGGGCACGGCCGCCTCCGCGCCCGGCGGAACGCGCGCCTCGCGGATGAGGTGGGCGGTCCGGGCCCAGTCGCGCTCGGGCCCCCACGGCTCGAAGGTCCACCGGGGGAGGGCCAGCACCACCACGCACACGCAAAGGCCCGCGGCGAAGACGGGGCGGAACCGCGCCAGCGCCGCCACCCAGAGGACGAGCCCCGCCGGGAGCGCGAACAGCATGTAGCGGTCCTCCACCACACCCGGGTCCCGGAACGCGCCGAACGTGGGGTAGCCGGCGGCCCCGGAGCGCACGTACCAGGTGAGCGGAATCAACAGGAAGACGCACGCGCACGCGGCCAGCAGCAACGCCCGCTGCCGCGCGGGCACCCGGCGAAGTCCCATCACGAGCACGGCGACAAGCCCACCCGCCACCGCGACCTGGACCCCGAGCGGCCTGCGGAAGTACGACAGCGTCCCGCCGTCGCCCAGCACCGGGTGCAACACGTAGCGGACGTTGAAGGTGTTCCAGAGGTGCACGGCCATGCGCGGGAGCGGCCAGGCGGCGAAGTCGGAAGCGGCCATGCCCGACTGGCGGAAGAGCACCATGTTCACCCCCGCCAGCACGGTCAGCGCCACCGCCGCCGCGCCCTCGCCCAGCACCGCGCGCGGGGGCTGACCGGCGCGCCACCGCATCACGCCCCGCAGCAGGAAGACCGGCGCCAGCAACACGCCCTCGCCCGCGCTCGAAGCCGCCGCGAGCAGCACCGCGCCGTCGGCGGGGCCCAGCGGGCGCTCCAGGTCCTGAAGCGCCACCAGCATGACCCCGTAGAAGAGGACGGAGTGGAGGTTGGCCAGGTTGCCCATCACCTCCCAGGTTCCCGGCAGGAAACAGAGCGCCACGGCGGCGAGGATCCGGACCCCGTCATGGGGCACCAGCCAGCGGCAGCGGACCCGCGCGATGAGCGCGAACACCGCCGCGTCGATTCCCAGCGTGAGCCACGCCAGCCCCAGCGCGAACGCCTCGATGGGCAGCAGCGACAGGCCCCAGGCCAGCAGCCGGGGAACGACATGCAGATAGCCCGCGTAGGGCATGAACGTGGCGCCAACGCCATGCGCGAGCACGTCCGCCAGGAACACCGTCCCATCCTCCGCCCAGAGGTGGGCCTGGACGAGCCGCGCGTGGGAGCGCAGCGCCAGCACCGCGAAGCACACCCCCAGCGCCGTCGCATACGGGGCGCGCAGCCGCTCCCATCCCAGGTCGATGGGACGACGCAGCAGACGCGACCACGGAGAGGAGGAGTCAGCCATCGAGGGCGCCCGTATACCATCCGCGCCCGGTGAGCGACGGGGCCGGCGCTCCACCGGCCCCGCCACAGCACCCACTACAGCGCTTCCAGCCGGAACTGCTGGCAGTCGTTGTTGGACCAGGTCCACTGCTGGAGCAGCGTGCCGTCACCGCTGCCCTGCTGGCAGCCCGTCACGTCCAGCACCTTGCCGCTGTGGCGAGCCTCCAGCCGGTGATAGCCGTTGCCCAGGGCCACGGGCTTGAACTGCTGGTTGCTCCCGCCGCCGTAGGACCACTGCTGGAGCCCCGCGCCGTCCGCGGTGCTCACGTCCTTCACGTCCAGCGCCTTGCCGCTGTAGCGCGACACGAAGCGGTAGTAGCCGCTGTCCGTCGCCTCCATGGACCACTGCTGGCTCGCGCCCGTGTGGCAGGCCCACTGGTGGATGATGGCGCCGTCCGCCGTGCTGGGGCCGCTGATGTCCACGCAGCGCCCGGAGGCCTTGTTCACCAGCCGGTACGCCCCCGTGCCGCCGCCCGTGCCCTGCGCCACGGAGTAGATGGCGTTGAGCAGCGACGTGCTCCCGGACGTGTCCTGGGACAGCTCCCAGATCATCACGCCGCCGTTCTGCTTGCCCAGCTGCGTCTTCGCCTGGATGGTCGCGATGCCGTTGTAATAGACGTCCCCCACGTTGTCCTTGTAGGGCGCCTGCGGGTCGCGAGCGACGAGCTCCGAGTAGCCCACGTAGCTCGACGGCGAGCGGCCATAGAACGGCACGCCCAGCACCGCCTTGGACGCCGGCAGCCCGCGCCCCTTCCAGTAGCTCAGCGACTGGACCGCCAGGTCATACGTCGAATGCGGCTGCCCGCCGTCGTACGCCATGATGTTGAGGAAATCGACGTCGTTGAACACCGACGCCGGCACGCCGCCGCCCGTGTAGCCGTTCGCCACCACCGCCGCCGTGAGCAGCTTGCCCCGGCTGTGCATCGCGGTGCCCAGCTGGTTCATCAGTAGCGCGTAGTTGCTCCCCGACGTGCCGGGGTCCGGGTACTCCCAGTCGATGTCCACGCCGTCCAGCCCGGCCGCGTTGACGAAGTTCACCACGTTGTTCACGAACGCCGTGCGCGCGCTCGCGTTCGCGGCCATCTGTTCGAAGCCGCTGTCGTTGCCGTCGTTCCAGCCGCCCACGGCGATGAGCACCTTCACACCCTGCGCGTGCGCCAGCGTCACCAGCGAGCGCAGCCGCGCGTCCCCGCTGCTCACCCCCGTGAGCCCACCGGACGCCGTGGGCAGCGCGAACGCGTAGTTGATGTGCGAGAGCTTCGAGTACTGCAGCGTGTTCACGTCCCCCGCCCACGTCGGCAGATAGCCCACCACGCGCGTCGACAGCGCGGCGGACTCCACCTGCCCCACGGGCTCCCCGGCGCCAGCCACGTCCTCGGGGCCCGAGCAGCCTCCCAGCGATGCGAGAAACACGGCGCCCAGCGCCCACGTCCGGAACGGCGTCGAGGTACGAGACACGGCAGACTCCTGCGAAGGGGTTGAACGGGCTTGACCCGTAAAACCCACTAAGCAGTTTTGTCTGGAAGACTCAACGACTCATCATCTCAGCAGCACCGGCCGCCTCCGGCGCGGTAGCGGGCTTCGAGGCGGTCGTTGAAAAACTCCGCATAGGTCATCACCGCGCGGTCCGGGTGGTGACGGCGCATGTGGGCGACGTAGGTGTCGTAGTCGGGCACGCCAATCATCGAGCGCGCGGTGCGTACGGCCTGGCGCCAGCCGTGCTGGAGCGCGTGCATGAGCCTCACGGCTTCACCGGGAGGGCCGCGGCCACGTAGGGCGTCTCCAGCGAGGTGGCCACCGGCGAGCGCCAGGCTTGGAGCGCGGCGCGCACGCCGAAGAGCACCGTCGCCACCACGACCACCATGAAGAACACGGTGAGGGCGGCATCCAGGTAGTCGTTGCGGATGATGGCCTCCATCTCCTCCACGGACTTCGCGGGGGCGATGACGCGCCCTTCGGCGATCGCCTGGGAGAAGGCCCGCGCGTGGGCCACGAAGCTCACGCGCACGTCGCCGCCGAACGCCTTCTGGAAGCCGGCGGTGAGGGTGCACAGCACCAGCCACGCGGCGGGGATGCCGGGCACCCACACGTAGCGCTCGCGCTTCATCTTCACCAGCGCCACGCAGCCCAGCGTCAGCGCCACCGCGGCGAGCATCTGGTTGGCGATGCCGAACAGCGGCCACAGCGTGTTGATGCCGCCCAGCGGATCCACCACGCCCTGGTAGAGGAAGTAGCCCCAGGCGGCCACGCACAGCGCGGTGGCCAGCAGGTTGGCGCCCCAGGACTCCGTGCGCTTGAGCGGCGCGTACACCAGGCCCGCCAGCTCCTGGATCATGAAGCGCCCCACGCGCGTGCCGGCGTCCACGGTGGTGAGGATGAAGAGGGCCTCGAAGAGGATGGCGTAGTGGTACCAGAACGCCATCATCCCCTTCCCGGACACCAGGCCGTGGAGGATCTGCGCCATGCCCACCGCCAGGGTCGGCGCACCGCCCGCGCGCGACAGGATGGTGGTCTCACCGATGTCGCGCGCCGTCTGCTCCAGCACCTCCGGGGTGATGACGAAGCCCCACTGGCTGAGCGTCGTCGCGGCCTGCGTCGCGCTGGTGCCGATGAGCGCCGCGGGCGAGTTCATCGCGAAGTAGACGCCGGGCTCCAGCACCGACGCGGCGATGAGCGCCATGATGGCCACGAAGGCCTCCATCAGCATGGCGCCGTAGCCCACGAGCCGCGCGTCGCCCTCCGTGGCCAGCATCTTCGGCGTGGTGCCGGACGCGATGAGAGAGTGCCACCCGGACACCGCGCCGCACGCGATGGTGATGAAGAGGAACGGGAACAGGCTGCCGGAGAACACCGGCCCGGAGCCATCCACGAACCTCGTCACCGCCGGCATCTTCATGTGCGGCGCCGCCAGCACGATGCCCACCGCCAGCAGCAGCACGGTGCCGATCTTCAGGAACGTGGACAGGTAGTCGCGCGGCGCGAGCAGGAGCCACACCGGCAGCACCGCCGCGCAGAACCCGTAGCCGATGAGCAGCCACGCCAGCGTGCGGCTGTCGAAGGTGAACCAGGGGCCCCAGGCGGCGGACTCGGACACCTGACCGCCCAGCCAGATGCTGAGCATCAGCAGGACGAAGCCGACGATGGACACCTCCAGCACCTTGCCGGGGCGCACGTAGCGCAGGTACAGGCCCATCATCACCGCGATGGGGATGGTCATCGCCACGGTGAAGGTGCCCCACGGGCTGTGCGTCAGCGCCTTCACCACCACCAGCGCCAGCACCGCGAGGATGATCATCATGATCATCAGCACGCCCACCATCGCCGTCACGCCCGCCGCGGGCCCCAGCTCCATGCGCACCATGTCGCCCAGCGACTTGCCGTCGCGGCGGACGGACAGGAACAGCGTCACGAAGTCCTGCACCGCTCCGGCCACGACCACGCCCGCGAGGATCCACAGCGTTCCGGGCAGGTAGCCCATCTGCGCCGCCAGCACCGGCCCCACCAGCGGGCCCGCGCCCGCGATGGCCGCGAAGTGGTGGCCGAACACGACCCACCGGTCCGTGGGCACGTAGTCCAGACCGTCGTTGCGGCGCTCGGCGGGGGTGGCGCGCGAGGGGTCCAGTTGGAGCGCTTTTTCGGCAATGAACCGGCCGTAGAAACGATATCCCAGCATGAACACCGCGACCGAGGCGACCACGAGCCAGATGGCGCTGATGGACTCCCCCCGGTGCAGCGCCACCACGCCCAGGCTGAAGGCCCCCGCCAGGGCCAAGGCCACCCACCCCAACTTCCGAGCGACTCCACCCATGATGTCTCCCGTCGGCGGGCAGGCCACCCCCACCCCGCGCGGGGTTTATAGCGCACGCTCCGCCTCCCCCCGCCCTGCTCGCGCCGGGGTGTCTGGTGGTGGAGGAAGTCGCGGCAAGGTCATCTCCCTCGTCCTCGTGGGCCTGCTCGCCGCATGTGCCGCGCCGCGCGCCACGTCGAAGGACCTCGCGTCGGGCGGATACGGCGTGTGGCGCTCTCGCGGCTATGGCTGGCTGCTCACGGTGACGCCGGAGGGGATGCGGCTGCACCACGAGACGGCGGCGGGGTGCTATCCGGATCCGTCGACGACGGCGGAGCTCCAGGAGCTGTTCAGCATTCAGGAGCCGGGGCCCTCCGCGAACGTCCGGGACTTCCTCTCCGCGCCGGGGGAGACGCGCTACCGCTTCGACCGGCTGGCCACCCTGCCCGCGGACTGCGACGTGCAGCGCGCATGGAGCGCGCTGGAGCTGTTCGATGTGTTCCGCGCGACCTTCGCGGAGCACTACGCCTCCTTCCCCCAGCGCGACCCGGACTGGCTGGCCCGGCTGGATGCACAGCGCTCGCGGGTGACGCAGGACATGGACGGCCGCGCGCTGTTCACCCTCTTCGCGGACGCGCTGCGGTCGCTGAACGACGCGCACGTGGAGCTGGTCGCGGACGACGCGGCCTCCGACACGTTGACGTACAAGGCGCGCCCCACGGGCACGTTCGCGATGCTGGAGCAGGCGGCCCTGGCGACGGGGCGGCCCGAGCGGGAGGTGCAGCGCGAGTGGATGCGCGCGTACCGCGACGGCATCCTCCAGACCGTGCTGCGCGGCGAAGGGCACGTCGGAGCGAACCAGCGCGTCCTCTGGGGCTTCGCCGCGCCTCGCGTCGCCTACCTCAACGTGCTGACGATGGGCGGCTTCGTCGCCGGGGCGGAAGGGCAGACGCCCACCCTGGCCCAGGAGCTGGCCGCGCTGGAGCCGGTGCTGGATGAAGCGCTGACGGCCTTCAGCACCGCGGACGTGCTCATCCTGGACGTGAGCAACAACCGGGGCGGCCATGACGCCGTCGCTCGCGCCCTCGCGGAGCGCTTCACGGATCAACCCCGGCGCGCGTACGCCAAGTGGGCGACGGGCGCGAAGGACGTCCCGCCCCAGGTGTTCACCCTCCAGCCCACGCCGCGTCCGTCCTTCCACGGCCCCGTCCAGGTGGTGACGAGCGACGTCACGGTCAGCGCGGGCGAGGTCCTCACGCTGGCCCTGCGCGCGCTGCCGAACGTCGTCCAGGTGGGCACGGCCACGCGGGGCGCGTTCTCCGACATGCTCGTCAAGCCGCTGCCCAACGGGTGGACGGTCCACCTGTCGAACGAGCACTACACGGACACGAAGGGCCAGGACTTCGAAGCGCGGGGACTTCCTCCCCAGCGCCCGCTGGACGTCTTCGGAGGCGACAAGGCCCCGTGGAATGCCCACGCGCGCGCCATCCGTGCGCTGGCGGACTCGCTGCTGCCTCCGGAGGAGAAGCCCACCCCGTAGGGAGCAGGCGGCCTGTCACCCCGTGCCAACGCGACCGGGACGACCTACCTCTCCTTCGGAAGCCTCCACCCCAGTCCGAGAGGAGCACGCGCGATGCCGACCCGTTCCCCGACCCGTCAGCGCCTGAAGGATCCGAAGGGGGGCCTCACGGCGGCGGGCCGCGAGTGGTTCCACGAGAAGGAGGGCGCGAACCTCAAGCCCGGCGTGAAGGGCAAGGCGGACACGCCGGAGAAGCTGCGCCGCAAGGGCAGCTTCCTGCGCCGCCACTTCACCCACCCGCGCGGGCCCATGGTGAACGACAAGGGGGAGCCCACGCGCCTGGCCCTGTCCGCCCGCGCCTGGGGCGAACCCGTGCCCAAGGACACCGCCGGAGCGAAGCGGCTGGCCGCCAAGGGCACGAAGCTGCTGGAGCGCTACCACGCGACGCAGGAGCGCGCGAAGCCCGCCGCCAGGCGCTCCGGTGCGAAGAAGACGCGGACCGCCGTGGCGGCCCGCCGTGCGACGGCGAAGAAGCGTGCGCCCGCCACCGCGAGGAAGACCGCGACGCGCAAGCGCACGAAGAAGGCCTGAGCGGCTCAGCGGACGGCGGGCACGGGCAGCGACTCCGCCGCCACCTGCTGATTCACGAGCTGCACCTTGCCGCCCTTGCGCACGGTGAAGTCACACGCGAGCAGCTGGTTGCCCACGAGCACCAGCGCGGACGCCTGGAAGCCCTCCGCGCCTTCGGAGACCTTCACGGGGTGCAGCTTCGCGACGGCCTCCGCCTTGCGCGCGCCGAGCGCCGCGTCCGTGTTCGTGGCGGGCAGCCACTGCACGTCCTCCGCGCGCTCCACCAGCCGGCGCTTGCCGCCCTCGGTGTTCTCCACGAAGAAGCGCAGGTAGGCCGGGACCTCCGCGGCCTCCAGGCTCAGCGCCTCGTCCTGGTTGAGCTTGTAGATGGCCTCGGCGGTGGCCGGCGTGAGGTTGACCGCGACCTTGCCGTCGTCCGCGTACTTGAAGCGCAGCGCCCGGTGCGGCAACCGCACGTCCACCGTCACCAGCTGGAAGCGCTGGTAGAAGCCCAGCGGCTGGCGCGTGAAGGCCGTCGCCGCCAGGTTCTGCTGGATGGTCCCGGCGTGCACCGGGTCCACCCGCTCGATGCGCTGCAACGTCTCGGCGTCCGCATTCACCTTCGGTTCCTCCTGGGTCCCGGCCTTCGCGGGCCGGGCCGTGTCACAGTGCGTGGTGGCCATCACCCACAAGGCTGCGACGAGGACACGATGCATTTAGCGTGACGGGTGCGCCGCGTCCCAGCCCTGGCCGTAGTAGTCGGGGTAGTTCTGACCGTTGGTGCTGGTCACCACCGCGCCCGTCTTGAAGCCGTTGAGGACCGCATCGTATCCCGCCTTGTCGCCGATTTCACGCAGTTGCGTTTCGGTGAGCGACGGGTCCTTCGCCTTCGCCTCGTCGATGGCCTTCTTGGAGGCGGCGTTGTACTCGGCCTCCAGCGGGAAGGTGGCGGTGACGTTGTCGCCGGCGGCGACCAGCTCGTTCTTCGCCCGGATGCTGTCCACCGTGCCGCGCGTCTCCTCGTTGAGGAGCGTGCTCACGTAGTCGTCGCGCGTCTGGTTCTGCACATCCGCGCGGGGACCGTCGATGGTCGCCTTCGCGTGGTTGATCTCATGCACCAGCGTCAGGGCCGCTTCCTGCGGATCCTGGCTGCGGTCGATGACGATCTTGTTGCCGTCCCAGTAGGAGCCACCACCGTCGGCGAACTCCACCGGGATGTTGTGGTCCTCCATGTACTTCACGGCCGCCGCGCCCGTGGGCGAGTTCTTCAGGACGTCCTTCGTCTCCTTCAGCTTCGCCGCGTCCTTGGAGGCCTGGATGGCGTCGCTGATGGCGCCGCCCACCTGGCCGCCGATGATGCCGCCCACCGGGCCGCCCAGCACGCCACCGATGATGCCGCCAATGACGCCGCCGGTGCTCTTGGCCTTGTCGAAGGAGTCCTTGAAGAAATCACCGACCGGGTTCGCGTTCGTCTGCGGACGGGGGCTCACCACCGGCCGTGCGTTCTGCGAAGCATCCGTGCTCACCACCGGGCGTGCGCCGCCGCGGCCAATTCCGTCAACCCCCATGGCTTCTCTCCCCAGAAAACAAGTGCTGCTTTGACTGGGATTATCGCGGAAAGCCGCCGGGAGTTGCGAGGCCGCACGGCAACGCATCGCATCAGGACCGGGCAGGTGGGGGAGCGGCCGGGGAAGCGTGACGGATATGGTCCAGGGCCCATGAGGGGCGTCCTGGCCTGTGGCCCCTCACGCAACGCGGAAGGACCCACCGTGACGACGCCCCCGCCCTTCGCGCCACGCCTGCGCCCCGTCACACCTGAAGACGATGCGTTCCTCTTCACGCTCTATGCGAGCACGCGCGATCAGGAGCTGGCCGCCTGGGGCTTGCCGCCCGCGCAAGCGGAGCTGTTCCTACGCATGCAGTACCAGGCCCAGGCCCGGCACCACGCGGCGAAGTACCCCTCGGAGGGCCATGACCTCATCGAAGTGGAAGGCGTCCCCGTGGGCCGCCAGTGGCGGGTGCACACGCCAGAGGAGGTGCTGCTGGTGGACATGGCCCTGCTTGCCTCGCACCGGGGACGCGGCCTGGGCACGCAGCTCTTGAAGGGGATCCAGGCGGAGGCGGCGCGAGCGCGCGTGCCCGTGCGGCTGCACGTCACGCGCGACAACCCGGCGCTGCGGCTCTACACCCGGCACGGCTTCACGCCCGTGCCGGGAGGTGACGCGACGTCGCCGTACCTGGAGCTTGAGTGGCGGGCTCCGGAGGGCGACTCCGGAACCGGCGTCAGGTGAGCACGCCGGTCCCGTGAAGGCCCGTGCTCACAGGCCCAGCAGCGACTCCGGCTCCGGGACGACCGTCTGGAGGAAGTAGCCGCCGGTGCCCGCGGAGGCGTTCCCGTTCGTCGCCGTGCCCGGGATGATGCCTCCCGCGTTGCCGCCGTTGCCGCCGCTGCCGCCGCCTCCGCCGCCCGTGAGGATGGTGGTCTGACCTCCTGTGGGCGCCGCGTTGTTCCCCGCCGTGCCTCCCGACACCACCACGGAACCAGTCACGCTGGCGGTCGAGGAGGAGATGAAGTGGACGATGCCGCCACCGCCACCTCCGCCACCGCCCTCACCCGTACCGCCGTTGCCGTTGAAGCCATCCGCGCCCCTGCCGCCCGTCGCGCGAATGGTGCCGCCCAGCGTGATGCTTCCCTTCGCCGCGACCAGCACGATGCCGCCGCCACCACCGCCCGTGCCCACGATGGACGCGCCGGCCGTCTGCGGGTTCACGCCGTCCACTCCATCCGCGTCGATGATCGCGGACACGGGGATGCGGATGTTGCCGCGCGCGGCCAGCAGCAGCGCGCCGCCACCCGCGCCACCGTCAGCACCCGCGCCCGCGAAAATGCGCGCACCAGCTCCGCCCGACGCCGACTGCACCCGGCGCACCTGAGCGGCCTGGAACACGGCCAGGCCCGCGCCACCGTTGTAGGAAGCCGCCGCCGTCCGGGCGCTGCCCACGGGCGCCTCACCGCCGCCCAGGTCCTCCGCCCCTGGCTTCACGATCACCGTGCCGTTCACCGTGATGTCTCCGGTGGAGCGCAGCACCGTGCCGCTGGGAACGATGAGCGTCCCGCTGATGGTGATGCCGCTGAACTGGAGGTTGAAGCCCGAGGGCAGCAGGGATGCAGCCGAGGGACTTGTGAGGTCTACCGTCTGCCCCACACCCACGTTGAAAGCGCCCGCAGAGCCATCGCCGTAGAGCCCCTGCGTGCCAGACGGTCCCTGCGGTCCCTGCGGTCCCGTGGCACCCTGTGGACCGGTCGGTCCCGCGGGCCCCGTCGCGCCCACGGGGCCAATCGCGCCCGTGGGGCCTGTCGGTCCGGCCGCGCCCGTGTCGCCCTTCGGTCCCGCGGGGCCCGTCGCGCCCGTGGCGCCCGTCGCTCCCGTGGCGCCCGTCGCTCCGACCGCACCCGTGTCGCCCTTCGGTCCCGCGGGGCCCGTCGCTCCCGCTGGACCGACCGCGCCCGCGGGGCCTGTCGGACCGGCCGCGCCCGTGTCGCCCTTCGGTCCCGCGGGGCCCGTCGCTCCCGCGGGCCCCGTCGCTCCCGTGGCGCCCGTCGGCCCGGTCGCCCCCATGGGGCCGGCCGGGCCCGTGTCACCCGTCGCTCCGGCAGGCCCCGTCGCTCCGGCGGGCCCCGTCGGACCGGCCGGGCCCGTGTCACCCTTCGCGCCCTGCGGCCCTGCGGGACCGATCGCGCCCGTGTCACCCATCGGCCCCACGGGGCCGGTCGCGCCGGTCGCGCCGGTGTCGCCCTTGGGGCCCGTCGCTCCGATGTCGCCCTTCTCGCCCGTGTCGCCCTTGGGCCCCGCAGGGCCCGTGTCCCCCTTGGCGCCCGCAGGACCAGCGGGCCCCACGTTGCCCTGTTGCCCCATGGGCCCCATCAGGCCCATGGGCCCCTGGGGGCCCATCGCGCCCGCCGGACCCTGAACGCCCTGCGGCCCCTGGGGGCCCGTCGCGCCCACACCCGACAGGCCCTGCGGCCCTTGAGGACCCACCAGGCCGGGTTCACCCATCGCGCCCTTCTCACCCTGCGGGCCGGCCGGGCCCTGGGGCCCCGTCGCGCCCGCGGGCCCCGGAGGACCTTCGGGTCCCGGCGGGCCGTCGCCCGTTCCTTCCGTGCAGGCAGTCACCATCAACGTCGCGCAGAGCGAAACCACGCGAAAACGCGAGAACGCCCCACGGAAGGGCAAAAAGGCTCGAAGCGACATGGATCGGGTCCTCCCCAAGGACAGGCAGTGCGGCGACGTGCGGCGTAGGAGAAAAAGCCGTCACGGACTGTGAAGCTTCTCACACGTCAGGTCGGTTTGTCTGATGACGCGCCGCGCGCTTTCACTGGGGGTGCCGCCCATGGTCTGTTCAACGACCAACACCGACAGTCACACCAGGGGGCACCATGTCTGAGCCGTACATCGGGCAGATCGTTATGTTTGGAGGCAATTTCGCACCGCGCGGGTGGCTGTTCTGCGACGGCTCGCTGCTGTCCATCGCGCAGAACCAGGCCCTGTTCGCCATCCTGGGCACGACGTACGGCGGCAACGGGACGACGACGTTCGCGCTGCCGGACATGCGGGGCCGCTTCCCCATGGCGCCCGGACAGGGCCCCGGCCTGGCACCGCACACCCTGGGAGAGGTGTCCGGCACGCCGTCGGTGACGCTCATCTCCACGCAGATGCCGGCGCACACCCACCCGCTGATGGCCAGCATGCAGGAGGGCAACACGGAGAGCCCGGAGGGCGCGTACCTCGCCGCCTATCCCGCGGGCACCACCCCCACGCCCTACGTCACGACCCCCAGCACGGTGATGGGCCCCCAGTCCGTGGGCATCTCCGGCGGCAGCCAGCCCGTGCCCATCCAGAACCCGTACACGACCGTGAACTTCATCATCGCGACGGAGGGCATCTTCCCCTCGCGCGGCTGACGTCCGGCGCGGAAAGGGCGCCGCGCCACGGACGCGGCCCCTTCTTCGCGCCTCAGGCGCCCACCACCTCCGCGCGGGTGATGCGGTCCAACCGGAAGTGGCGCCGCTCGCCGGACGCGAGGTCCACCGCGTCCAGCCGCGTCTCGTGCCGGTCCATCACCACGGACTCGATGCGCACCTCGCGCACCGTCTCCAGGAAGTTGCCGTCCACGTAGGTGATGCGCAGCGGCTGGCGCTCGAACCACGCGCGCTCCAGCGCTTCCCGCACGGGCTTGCGCGTGGGCAGCGACGGCACGCCCAGGAACGTCAGTTCGCGAAGCCGGTCCAGCAGCTCGCGCTGCGCGGACGTGGACAGCGCGGAGCGGACCTTGTCGAGCGCCGACTCCAGCGTCCCCGTGAAGGGCAACAGCCGCATGCCGATGGCGAACCGCCCCAGCGCCACCACCAGCGCCGCCTCGCGCGCGGTGAAGTTCACCGGCGGCAGGCTGTAGCCCCGGTCCAGCGCGTAGCCCCCGCCCCGGCCTCGCTCCGCGCCCACCGGCAGCGCCGCGGCGCGCAGCGCGTCCAGGTCCCGGTAGATGGTCCGCACCGTCACGCTGAAGCGCTCCGCCAGCACCTCCGCGGTGACGCCGGTGCGGCGGCCCCTCAGGTACTCCGCGAGGGCGAAGAGTCGCTCGGTGCGTTGCATGGCTGCTGAATCCTGACATACCGCTGTCAGCCAGGGGCCTCAAGCTGGGGCCGAGCCCCAGCGATGCGAAGCCCCTCCGACAGCGCCCCGCCGCTCCTGTCCGCCCACCCTTGCGAAGCGGGCACCCGCGCGCCTAAGAGCGCCAGGAGCAGCGTCCGCGCGCCGCGCCTCCCCGCCCCTGAGCCCCTGCCCATGGTCCCGCCGCCCCATCCGCAGGAGGACGAGTGGTTGTGGGGATGGGACCCCACGCCCGGCATCGTGTCCGTCTGGGCGGAGCCGGATGGGCGCGCCTTCATCTGGAAGCGGCAGCCGGGCACGCACGCGCGGCTGCGCGAGGACGCGAGGTACCGCCCCTGGCTGCTGCTCGCGTCGCTCCAGGACCTGGAGCACCTGGGGGACGCGCTGAGGCCCGAAGGCGGGCCGCCCGCGCCAGGAGCCGTGACGTATCGGGAGCTGGAGGGGCCCGGCTCGCTGCGCTTCGTCGTCAGCGCGGAGGACGGCCGCGCGCTCGCGTCCGCGGTGCTCAAGGGCGCGTCGAAGCGGTTGGATTCACGCGTGGGCCACCTGCGCGACCTGGGCCCGGCCACGGCGCTGGTGCTGCCCCCGGAGGAGCAGTACCTGGTGGCCACCGGGCGCGCGTACTTCCGCGACCTCGTCTTCGACGACCTGCGCCGGCTCCAGTTCGACCTGGAGACCACCGGGTTGGACCCTTCGAAGGACCGCATCTTCCTGGTCGCGCTGAGGGATCCGGACGGCCGCGCGGAGACGCTGGAGGTGACGGCGGACGGCGACGCGGGCGAGGCGGACCTGCTGCGCCGGCTGGTCGCGCGCATCCGCGAGGCCGACCCCGACGTGGTGGAGAACCACAACCTGCACGGCTTCGACCTGCCCTTCCTGGATCAGCGCGCCAAGAGGCTCAACGTGCCGCTGGCGCTGGGCCGCGCGGGGCTGCCGGGCCTGCGCCACCGCCCTTCCGCCAGGGGCGCCGCGCTGAACCGGGGTCCCGGAGGCCGTGAAGCGGACGCCATGCGCCGCGCGCGCTACACCGTCCCCGGCCGCGAGTTCATCGACACGCTGGACGCCGTGCGCCGCCACGACTTCTCCGCCCGCGACCTGCCCGGCCACGGCCTCAAGGCGGTGGCGAAGCACCTGGGCCTGTCCGGGCCCGACCGCGAGCTCATTCCCGGCGCGCGCGTGCACGAGGTCTTCCTGAAGGACCCGGAGCGCGTGCGCCGCTACGCGCGCGAGGACGTGACGGAGGCCGCGGGCCTGGCGCACCTCCTGGGCGGCGCGGCGTTCGCGCTCGCGCGCATGGCCCCCCGGCGCTACGAGCGGCTGGCGGACGCGGGCCCCGCGACGGGCGTGCTGGATCCGCTGCTGGTGCGCGCCTACGTGCGCTCGGGAGCGGCGCTGCCCGCGCACGAAACCAGCGACGGCACGTCCCACAGCGGCGCGGCGCTGCACCTGTTCGCCACCGGCGTCGCGCGACATATCGTGAAGGCGGACGTGGCCAGCCTCTACCCGTCGCTCATGCGCGAGTACCGCATCGGCCCCCGGCGCGACCGGCTGAACGCGCTGCTCGCGCTGGTGGACCGGCTGGTGGATCAGCGCCTGGACGCGAAGGCGAAGGCGAAGAAGGCCCCGCCCGGCTCGCCGGAGCGCCACACGCACGAGGCGTTCTCCGCGGCGATGAAAATCCTCATCAACTCCGCCTACGGCTACCTGGGCGCGGTGGGCCTCACGCGCTTCTCCGACGTGCACGCCGCCAACGAGGTGACGCGGCGCGGGCGCGAGCTGCTGGGCCTCCTGTGCCGCGAGCTCGCGCACCGGGGCGTGACGCTGCTGGAGGCCGACACGGACGGCGTCTACTTCGCGGTGCCGGAAGCCTGGACGGAGGCCGACGAGCGCCGCGTCGTAACGGAGGTCGCGAGCCTGCTGCCGCCGCGCGTGCGGCTGGAGTTCGACGGGCGCTACGCCGCCATGCTGTCGCACGAGCCGAAGAACTACGCGCTCCAGCCCTACGCCGGGCCGCTGCTGCTGCGCGGCGTGGCGTTCCGCTCCAGCCGCGCGGAGCCCTATGGCGAGGACTTCCTGCGCAAGGCCCTCCAGCACCTGCTGGCCGGCGACGTGCGCGCCGTGCGCGACACCTACGTGGACGCGGTGATGGCGCTGCGCCAGCGCCAGGTGCCCACCTTCCAGGTCTCCGCGCAGGTGCGGCTGACCAAGTCCCCCTCGCAGTACCTGGCCACGCGCAAGCAGCGCAAGGAGCTGGCCTACGAAGCCCTGCTCACCAACGGCCGCGAGCACTGGTCCCTGGGCGAGCGCGTGCGCATCTACCGCGCCACGGGCGGCCGCGCGGGCCTGCTCCAGGAAGCGGACGCCGAGGACGGCGAGCCCGGCCCGCGCCCCGCCCCGGGCGAGCCGGCGGGCGACGACGCGCGCGACTACGACGTCGAGTACTACGTGCGCCTGCTCAAGGACTCGTTCGCGGCCCGGCTCGCGCGCGGCCTTGACCCGGAGGACTTCGCCACCGTGTTCGCGGACCCCGACCAGCCCTCCCTCTTCACCCCGTCCCTCGCGGACGCCCGGCCCGTGCTCAACGTCATCCGCGAGCCCACGGGCCCGGAGTTCGGCGAGGACGCGCAGGTGGTTGGAGCCCCGCCCTTCTCACCGTGACTGGAACGTTGTCGTGTCCCGGTTCCTCCGGGAGTCGTGGGGAGGGTTCTGCTACGTTGCGTCAACCTCGATGGCCTTCTCGTTGATGAAGCGTCCCACGCCACGCGCGCTGGTGGTTCCCGGCACCGTGGCCCTGCTGCTCCTGCTCCCCTGGCTCATCTACTGGAGCGCGGTCATCCACCGCTATGGGCTGCGTGACGACTACGCCATCCTGCGCGAGGCGCGCGAGGAGCCGGGGAAGATCTTGCGCGTCTGCGCCTCGCAGGGCCGCCCGCTCTACGGCTGGATGCTGGAGGCGTCCGCGAAGGCGGCCGGCGGCATCGACGGGCTGATGGGGCTGCGCCTCATGGGCGTCGCCGGGCTGGGCGTGCTCGCGGCGGCGGTGTTCCTGCTGCTGCGCAAGGAGGGCTGGCGGACGGGCTCCGCGGCGCTGCTGGCGGGGTTCCTCACGGTGACGCCGTCCGCGCAGGTCATCGCCAACTGGGGCATCTGCTGGCCGCAAGCGGTGGCGCTGATGCTGGGCCTGGGCGCGTTCGCCTTCGCCCGCCGCGCCATGGGCCCGCCGGGGGAGGACGCCCCCATCCGGTGGCCGCTCGCGCTGGCGGCGGTGGGCAGCATGGCCACCGCGACGCTCATCTATCAGGTGAGCGGGCTGTTCTCCGCGGTGCTGCTGGCGGCGTCGCTGGTGGTGCACCGCGACGTGTCGCTGAAGGACACCGCGCGCTGGATGCTCAAGCACCTGCTGGTGATGGGCGCGGGCCTGGCGCTCGCGTACGTCGTCACCCAGGTGCTGTTCAAGACGGGCACCTTCCCACCCTCGCCCCGCATCACCTTCGAGAAGCACTGGGTGGACAAGACCGTCTGGGCGCTCATGCACGTGTTCCCCAACGCGCTCGCGCTGTCCGCGCTCAACGAGGCGCCGGTGGGCGACATGGACGGCTACCGGGCCATGGTGGTGCTGACGCTGACGCTGCTGGGCGTGGGCGTCGCCGTGGAGGGACGCCGCTCGGGGCGCGTGGGCGTGGGGCGGTGGCTGCTGGCGCTGGTGACGCTGTCGGGCGCGGCGTACTCGGTGAGCTTCCTCGCCGGGGAGCGGTGGCCCACCTACCGCACGCTCAACGCGCTCACCGGCGTGTGGGCCGTGTTCTTCGCCGCGTCGCTGGTGAACCTGGGCACCATGTGGCCCAGGCATGGCCCCCGCATGGCCACGGCGCTGCTCACCGCGTTCGTGGCCTTCAGCGCCCTGCTCGCGCACGAGCAGTCCCTGGAGCTGTTCGCCCTGCCCCAGGGCCGGGAGCTGGCGGTGATGGAGCAGGGCGCCAGCCTCGTCGTCCCGGACAGGAAGCCGCGCGTCTTCGTCCTCACCGCCAGGCAGTCGGACTCCACCGCGCCGTTCCACTACCTGGACGAGTTCGGCTCCGTCTCCGTGGACGCGGAGTGGGTGGCCAAGGAGATGCTCAAGGCCCTGGTGAAGGAGCGCTTCCCCCGCGAGCGCGACGTCAGCGGCCTCTACCGCTTCGCCGCCGGCCCCGTCGCCCCGGAGCCGCGCAACTACGACATCCTCATCGACATGCGCCGCCAGCACGTGAGCGCCGTGAGCCCCATCCTCCAGAAGCCCCGCTAGCGCCCCGCGTCAGGGGAGACCCTGAGGGGAAGCCCTCACGAAGGCCCGAGGCGTGCGCGCGGCTCCCACCCGGATTTCCGGGGAGAGGCACCGGACGAGGAGGCTCTCGCGGCGCGTCGTGCAGGTTGGGCCCCACCGGACGCGTGAATCCGGGTAATGAATCGGGCAGTGACGTCCTCCGTTCCCCTTCCGCAACCGCGAGCCCCGGGGGTGGCCCCGTCCCGCGCCGCGGAGGGAGGCCCGTGCTCCACCCGGCCCGAGGAGACGCCCGCTGATGGACGGTGAACGTCCGATGCGGCACGACTGGGTGTATTTGGGCGCCGGCTGGGCGGAGCAGCTGCGCTCCCCGCCGGGTCCGGACGTGCTCGCGCAGGTGACGGCGTGGCGGGAGCAGGGCCGGCCCTTCGCCGTCGCCCGCCAGGACATCCCGGACCGGGACGACGAGCTGCGCTTGACGCTCACCCTGCCCGACCGCCGCCACCTGTCGCTGCACGTGGCCCTGCCCGCGGTGGAGCGCCGGCTGCCGCCGCCCACGGTGCAGGAGGTGCGCCCCTCCGCTCCCGGCGCCTGGGGGCCCGCGCTGGACGACGTCATCGCCCTGGGCACCGCGCTCGACTTGACGGTGGGCGTGTTCGGTTCGCTGGCCTGGCAGCACCGCTCGGGCGTGCCCTTCGTGCGGCCGCTGTCGGACGTGGACCTGCTCTTCGCCCCCGCGCGCTGGTCGGACGTGGAGCGGCTGCTGTTCGGGCTGGAGGCGGTGTCCCGGCGCCACTCGGTGGTGCGGCTGGACGGCGAGGTGCTGCTGCCCGACGGCGGCGCCGTGTCCTGGCGCGAGCTCGCGCTGGAGCCCGAGCGCATCTGGGTCACCGGCCCCCGGGGCGCCAGCCCCCGCACGCTCCGCGAGCTGCGCGCCCTCTTCCCCGCCGAGTCCTAGGCCCGGCGAAGCGCCCCCGCGTGAATACACGCGGCCCGCGGGCCGTCACGCAGCGCGCGGTCACGACCCGTTTCCACCCGCCACTCCGAATGCCTCGCAGGGCTTTTCCAGACCTGCGGGATCGCCGGAGGCGCGCCCCCCTGGACAAACCTGCAAGAACCTGAAAGCGGAGCCACCGTTGCGCGTTTCGTCAACAAGTCCGTGGGCTTGCGGCGTCCGAAGGGCAGGCGGAGGGGCGGCCTCCCGGCGTCCCGGCTGCTTGGACGGGGGGGCCAATTGTCACCCTGTGAATGGTTTGGTAAAGGTTGTCTTTGGGAGCGCTTGGGGGCCTCCCGTCACGATGATGATGGGATTCTCCGTTCAACGCTGGGCCGCATGGGCCCCCGGCCTCGTCAACCCTGCTTCCTGGGAAACGTGGCTCGCGAAGCCTCACCCGCTCCCGGCCGAAGGTACGCCCGCGCTCGCCGCGATGCCCGCGATGATGCGCCGCCGGGTGGACCGGCTGGGACGCATCGCGTTGCAGGCGGCCTACGACGCGCACGTGGACGCGCCGGACGCGCCGGTCCTCTTCGCGTCGCGTTACGGGGACCTGGGCCGCTCGGTGGAGCTGTTGACGCAGCTGGCGCGCTCGGAGCCGCTGTCCCCCACGTCCTTCAGCCTGTCGGTGCACAACGCCATCGGGGCGCTCTACTCCATCGCGCGGGGGGACACGTCCGCCTACGGCGCCATCGCCGCGGGTGAGGAGACGGTGGAGGCCGCCTTCACGGAGGCGTGCGGCCTGCTGTCCGACGGCGTCCCCCGGGTGATGGTCGTCGTCTACGACGAGCCCGTGCCCGCCCCGTGGGAGCACTTCGCGCGGGACGTGGCGTTCCCCCACGCCTGGGCCTGCCTCCTTTCGGCCAGCACGGGCCCGGACGCCATCCACCTGGGCTGCGCGACCGGCCCGTCGGACGCGCCCGTCACGCCGCAGGCGCCCGACGCCCTCCCGGCGGACCTGCACGTCCTGCGCTTCCTCGTCTCCGGGGCCTCGCGGTGGGAGCACGCGACGGGTGGCCGGCGCTGGCGGTGGGAACGCCATGCTTGAGAAGCTCAACCGGCTGTGGCGCATCTTCGCCACCGGACTGTCCTTCGCCACCTTCGGGCTGGGCGGGCTGGCGCTGCGCCTCCTCTACTTCCCGCTGCTCCAGCTGCTCGTGCGCGAACCGAAGCGGCAGCAGCGGCTGGCGCGGCTCGCGGTGCACCACACGTTCCGCTTCTTCATCGGCTACATGCGCGCCCTGGGCGTGCTGCGCTACGAGCTGCAGGGCGTGGAGAAGCTGTCGCGCTCCGGGCTGCTCATCCTGGCCAACCACCCGTCGCTCATCGACGTGGTGTTCCTCATCTCGCTGGTCCCCAACGCGGACTGCGTGGTGAAGGCGAGCCTGGCGAACAACCCGTTCACGCGCGGCCCCATCCGGGCCACGCGCTACCTGTGCAACGACTCCGGGCCCGGGCTCATCCAGGACTGCATCGCGTCCGTGAAGGCCGGCAACAACCTCATCATCTTCCCGGAGGGCTCGCGCACGCCGCTGGACGGGACCATGCAGTTGCAGCGCGGCGCCGCCAACATCGCGGTGCGCGGCCCCTGCGACATCACGCCGGTCATCATCCGCTGCGAGCCGCGGGGCCTCACCAAGGGCACGCCCTGGTGGAAGGTGCCCGAAAAGCCCATGCACTACTTCATCCGCGTCGAGGACGACATCCACGTGTCGTCCCAGGACGTGGACGCGGGCGAGGCGGCGAAGGCCGCGCGCCAGCTCACCACCCGTCTGCACGACCATTTCTCCAGGGGGAGCCAGGGCCATGTTGGAGCTTGAGCAGGAAATCAAGCGTCTGGTCATCGAGACACTGAATCTCGAGGACCTCACGCCGGAAGACATCGATCCCGCCGCGCCGCTGTTCGTCGAGGGCCTGGGGCTCGACTCCATCGACGCCCTGGAGCTGGGGCTCGCGTTGCAGAAGTCCTATGGCGTCGTGCTGGCGAGCGACTCCAAGGAGAATCGCCGTCACTTCGCCAGCGTTCGAGCACTCGCGGATTTCGTCAGCACCCACCGCACCCGGTCCTGAAGCTCCCTTCCAAAAAACCTAAGCGAGGAAACACCCCCATGACCAAGCACGAGCTGTTCGAGCGCCTGAGCGCCATCCTCCAGGAAACCTTCGACATCGAGCCGTCGCGCATCATCCCGGAGGCGCGGCTGCACGACGACCTGGACATCGACAGCATTGACGCCATCGACCTGCTGGTGCGCCTGAAGCCGGTGGCCGGCCAGCGCGTTCCGCCGGAGGTGTTCCGCTCGGTGCGCACGCTGCAGGACGTGGTGGACGCGCTGTACGGGCTGCTCGGCAGCGACTCCGCCGCAGCGTGAAGCGTCTGCGTCCGGTGCTGTTGGGGCTCGTGAGCCTCGCCTACCCGCCGCTCGTCTATCTGGGCCTGGGCCACTTCGAGCCCCGCTGGATGGCGCTGCCCCTGGCGGCCATGGCGGTGGTGCGCGCGGTGGCCACGCGGGAGAAGATGTGGCTCGCGGCCGCCGTGGGTGCCCTGGTGCTCGCGGGCTCCAGCATGCTGGGCAACAACGCGCTGCCCCTGAAGCTCTATCCGGTGCTGGTGAACGCGGTGCTGCTCACCGTATTCCTCACCAGCCTGGTGTATCCGCCCAGCGTCATCGAGCGCCTGGCGCGGATCCGGGAGAAGGACCTGCCGCCGTCGGGCGTGGCCTACACGCGCCGGGTGACGCAGGTGTGGTGCGGCTTCTTCGTCCTCAACGGCACGCTCGCGTTCACCACGGCGCTCTTCGCGAGCGACGCGACCTGGGCGCTCTACAACGGCCTCATCGCCTACGGCCTCATGGGCCTGCTGTTCGCGGGCGAGTGGGTGGTGCGGCAGCGGGTGCGCGCACGGCACGCCCATGGCTGAGCCGCTCGCGCTCGAACACCTCCTCGCCCACGGCCGTCCTTCCAGGCATCCCGTGGCCCGGAGCGAGGACGGCATGCGGGACTTCGGTGCGCTCCGCGCCAGGGTCGCCGGCTGGCGCGCGGCCTTCGCGGCGCACGGCGGCCAGCGCTACGCCCTCTTCACCGAGGACACCTTCGACTTCGCCACCGCGCTCCTGGGCGCCTGGCACGCGGGTGCGTGCGTCTACCTGCCCGCGGACGCGCGCCCCGCCACGCTGGACGCGCTGAAGGCCCACGTGGACGGCTTCGCGGGCCGGGCCCCCCAGGGCCTGATGCCGCTCACGCCGGCGATGAGCGAGGACGCGCGCTCCGCAACGTTCCAGCCGCTGTCGCCCGAACTCGCGGCGCTGGTCGTCTACACGTCGGGCTCCAGTGGGGACCCCACCGCCATCCCCAAGCGCCTGTCGCAGCTGTCCAGTGAAGTCGCCACGCTGGGCGCGCTGTTCGACGCGGAGACGGGGGACGTTCCGGTGCTGGCCACCGTGTCGCACCAGCACATCTACGGCCTGCTGTTCCGGGTGCTGTGGCCGCTGACGTCGGGCCGCCCGTTCGACGCGCACGCCCTGCCCTATCCGGAGGACATCCTGGCCGCGCTCCAGGCCGGGCCCGGCCTGCTGGTGGCCAGCCCCGCGCACCTGAAGCGGCTGCCGGCGACGCTGGACTGGCCTTCCGTGCGGGGGAACCTGCGCGGGCTGTTCTCCTCCGGCGGGCCGCTCACCCCCGAAGCGCTCCAGGCCTGCCGCGACCTGCTGGGCCGCGCGCCGGTGGAGGTCTACGGCAGCTCGGAGACGGGCGGCGTCGCGTGGCGCAGGCGCGACACGGACGACACCGCGTCGTGGCGCACGATGCCGGGCGTGGAGGTGCGCGCCGACGAGGACGCGCTCCATGTCCGCTCGCCCCACCTGCCCGCGGACGACTGGTTCACCACGGAGGACCGCGCGCGGGCCGTGCCCGGCGGCTTCGAGCTGCTGGGGCGCCGCGACCGGCTGCTCAAGCTGGAGGAGAAGCGCGTGTCGCTCTCCGCCATGGAGCGGGCGCTGGTGGCCGGGGGGCTGTTGCGCGAGGCCCGGGTGCTGCCCCTCACGGAGGGCCACCGGGTGGTCCTCGCGGTGGTGGGCGTGCCGGACGCGGAAGGCTGGCGGCTCCAGGAGGCGGGCGGCAGGCGCTCCCTGAGTCAGGCGCTGCGCGAGAAGCTGGCCCCGCATTTCGAGTCCAGTGCCTTGCCGCGCCGGTTCCGGTATCTGGAGGCCATGCCGGTCAACTCCCAGGGCAAGTCCACCGAGGCGGCGCTCACCGCCCTCTTCGACCCGAAGCGACCCCCGTTCCGCGTGATGGAGCGCTCCGGCGAACGCGCGTTGCTGGCGGTGGAGGTCCCCGCGAACTCGCCGTACTTCGACGGGCACTTCCCGGGCTCGCCCATCCTGCCCGGCGTCGTGCAGCTGGAGTGGGCGCTCTTGCTGGGCCGCGAGCACTTCGCGCTGCCGCCGGACTTCCTGCGGCTGGAGGCGCTGAAGTTCCAGCAGGTCATCACCCCCGGCGCGCAGCTGACGGTGGAGCTCACCTGGGCGAAGGAGTCCGGGCGGCTGGGGTTCAAGTTGACGTCGGCCGCGGGCTCGCACGCCAGCGGCCGCATCGTGTTGGGGGGAGCGGTCGGATGAAGGTCTGCGCGGTGATTCCGGTCTACAACCATGGCGAGGCCGTGGGCGCGGTGGTGAAGGCCGTCCGCGGCCACGGGCTGCCCTGCGTGCTGGTGGATGACGGCAGCGAGCCCGGCTGCGCGGCGGTGCTGGACAACCTGGCGCGCGAGGACAGCGAGCACGTGGCGGTGGTCCGCCTGCCCCAGAACGAGGGCAAGGGCGGCGCGATGATGGCGGGCCTGCGCTCGGCGCTGGAGCGGGGCTACAGCCACGCGCTGCAAATCGACGCGGACGGCCAGCACAACGCCAACGACATCCCGCGCTTCCTGGCGCTGGCGAAGGCGCAGCCGGACACGCTGGTGTGCGGCACACCCGTCTACGACGAGTCCGTGCCCAAGGGCCGGCTGTACGGCCGCTATGCCACGCACATCTGGGTGTGGATCAACACGCTGTCGTTCGCCATCCGCGACTCCATGTGCGGCTTCCGCGTGTATCCGCTCAAGCCCACCGTGGCGCTCATCGACTCGGTGCGCATCGGCAAGCGGATGGACTTCGACGTGGAGGTGCTGGTGCGCCTGTTCTGGCGCGGCATGCACATCCTCAACCAGCCCACCCAGGTGCGCTACCCCACCGACGGCATCTCCCACTTCGACGTGCTCTGGGACAACGTGCGCATCTCCGGCATGCACGCCCGGCTCTTCTTCGGGATGCTGGGACGGCTGCCGGTGCTCCTCTGGCGGAAGGTGGCGAGATGAAGTCCCGCCACTGGGCGGAGATGGGCGAGACCACCTTCGTCGCGGGCATCTGGCTCCTGTACTGGATCCATCGGCTGCTGGGCCGCTGGCCGTTCCGCGCCTGCCTCTACCCGGTGGTGCTGGTGAACTGGCTCCGGAGGCCGGCGCTGCGTCAGGCGTCGCGCGAGTACCTGGAGCGGATGCAGGCCGCGACGGGGGGCCTGGGGCGCAAGCCCCGCTGGCGCGACAGCGTGCGCCACGTGCTGATGTTCGCGGAGACCATGCTGGACAAGCTGCTCGCGGTGAGCGGCCGCTACCGCTTCGAGCGCGTGCGCACCGAGGGCCGCGAGGAGCTCTACGAGGCGGCGAAGTCGGGCAAGGGCGGCGTCATCGTCACCGCGCACATGGGCTGCCTGGAACTCTGCCGCACCATGGCGGAGCGCCGGGGCGAGGTGAAGCTCAACATCCTGGTGCACACGCTGCACGCGGAGCAGTTCAACCGCCTGCTCAAGCGCCTCAACCCGGAGAACGACTTCCGGCTGATGGAAGTCACCGACATGGGCCCGGCCACCGCCGTCGCGCTGAACGAGCGCGTGGAGGCGGGCGAGTTCGTGGTCATCGCGGGCGACCGCATCCCGGTGAATTCCAGCCAGACCGTGAGCGTCGACTTCCTCGGCCACCCGGCGCCATTTCCGGTGGGTCCGTACGTGCTGGCGGCGCTGCTCAAGTGTCCGCTCTACCTGCTGGGCTGCATCCATGAGGGCGACGGCTACACCATCCACTTCGAGCGCCTCTTCGAGCGCGTCGTGCTGCCCCGGGGCAAGCGCGAGGCCGCGCTCACCGACTGCGCGCGCCACTACGCCGCCCGGGTGACGGCGCTCCTCCAGCGCGCGCCCTACGACTGGTTCAACTTCTTTCCCTTCTGGGATCAGGTGCATGTCTCCGCGAAGCCCCCAACTGTCTGACACCCCGGTCCGCTTCGACGGCACCCGGCTGACGCTCGAGGACGTGGGCGCCCTGTCGCGCCGTGAGCGCCCGGCGGAACTGGGCACGGCCCCGGCCTTCCGCCAGCGCATCGCCAAGGGCGCCGCGTTCCTGGACCGGCTGCTGGCGGAGGACGGCGTCATCTACGGCGTCACCACCGGCTACGGCGACTCCGTGACGGTGTCCATCCCGCCAGCGCTGGTCGCGGAGCTGCCGCACCACCTCTACACGTACCACGGCATCGGCGCGGGCCGGTTCCTCACGCCGGAGGAGACGCGCGCGGTGCTGGCCACGCGGCTGGCGTCGCTGTCGCAGGGCTTCTCCGGCGTGGGCGTGCCGCTGCTCACCCAGCTGGAGCTGCTGCTCCAGCACGACGTGCTGCCCATGATTCCCGCCGAGGGCTCCGTGGGCGCGTCCGGCGACCTGACGCCCCTGTCCTACGTGGCGGCGGTGCTCTGCGGCGAGCGCGACGTGTGGCACCGGGGCGAGCGCAAGCCCGCCGCGCAGGTGCTCCAGTCGCTGGGCATCGCGCCCCTCAAGCTGCGGCCGAAGGAAGGCCTGGCCATCATGAACGGCACCGCCGTGAT
This sequence comes from Corallococcus caeni, assembly GCF_036245865.1. Taxonomy (NCBI): domain Bacteria; kingdom Pseudomonadati; phylum Myxococcota; class Myxococcia; order Myxococcales; family Myxococcaceae; genus Corallococcus; species Corallococcus caeni. The sequence goes on from NZ_BTTW01000001.1 coordinate 1,095,986, forward strand.
GACGGCCCTGGCGTGCCTGGCGTGGGAGCGCGCGGAGTACCTGTCGCGCCTGTCCACGCGGCTCACGGCGTTCAACGTGCTGGCGAGCGCCGGCAACGCGCACCACTTCGACGAGACGCTCTTCGCGGCCAAGCCCCATGCCGGCCAGCAGCGCGTCGCGGCCCGGCTGCGCGCGGATCTGGTATCGGACCGGCCGCCGCGCAATGAGCAGCGGCTCCAGGACCGGTACTCGCTGCGCTGCGCGCCGCACGTCATCGGCGTGCTGGAGGACGCGCTGCCGTACTTCCGCACGCTCATCGAGAACGAGCTGAACAGCGCCAACGACAACCCGCTCATCGACCCGGACGGCGAGCGGGTGCTGCACGGCGGCCACTTCTACGGCGGCCACATCGCCTTCGCCATGGACGGGCTGAAGAACGCGGTGGCCAACGTGGCGGACCTCTTGGACCGTCAGCTCGCGCTGCTGGTGGACCCGCGCTTCAACCACGGGCTGCCCGCGAACCTCTCCGCGTCCATGGGCGCCCGCGCGGCCATCAACCACGGCCTCAAGGCGGCGCAGATCAGCGTCTCCGCGTGGACCGCGGAGGCGCTCAAGCAGACCATGCCCGCGTCCGTCTTCTCCCGCTCCACGGAGTGCCACAACCAGGACAAGGTGAGCATGGGCACCATCGCCGCGCGCGACTGCCTGCGCGTGCTGGAGCTGACGGAGCAGGTGGCCGCGGCCATGCTCATCGCCGCGCGCCAGGGCGTCACCCTGCGCCAGCGGCTGGACGCGGACGCGAAGCCCGGCCCCGCGATGGCCGCGATGCACGCGGACCTGGAGGCGCGCATCCCCCTCCTGGTGGAGGACCGCGCGCTGGACGGCGAGCTGCAGGGCCTCATCACCGCCATCCGCCGCCGCGAGTGGAGGCTGCATGAAGCCTGACCTGAGCTGCGAGCTGGAGATTGATCCGCCGTTCCACGACCTCGACATGATGGAGATCGTCTGGCACGGCCACTACGTGAAGTACCTGGAGCTGGCGCGCGCCGTCATCCTGCGCAAGCACGACTACGACTGGCCGCAGATGCGCGAGTCCGGGTACGGCTGGCCCGTGGTGGAGATGAAGCTCAAGTACGTGGCCCCCATCTCCTACAAGCAGCGCATCATCGTGCGCGCCGAAATCACGGAGTGGGAGAACCGCCTTCGCTTCGACTACCTGCTGCGCGACGCGGACACCGGGCGCAAGGTGAACCAGGCCCACACGCTCCAGGTGGCCGTGTCCTTGAAGACGGGCGAGATGCAGTACGTCTGCCCGGAAGTCCTCTGGAAGAAGCTGGGAGTGTGGCCGGGATGAAGCCCTTCCTCGTGTTGATGCTGTCGCTCTTGTCCGTGAGCGCCCATGCGGCGGACCTGGTGAAGGACGTGCGCGCGCGGCTGGTGGACGCGCCGCTGGTGCGTGGCCAGTTCGAACAGAAGAAGACCGTGGCGGGATTCAAGAAGCCGCTCGTGTCCAGGGGGGACTTCCTCCTCGCGCGCGACCAGGGCGTGCTGTGGAACACGCGCAAGCCGTTCGCCTCCACCCTGACGCTCACGCGCAAGTCGCTGAGCGCGGAGCAGGGCACGGGCGGCGCGGCCTACCACCTGGACTCCACCAAGGAGCCCGCGCTGGCGGCGGTGAACGAGCTGCTCTTCGCGCTCCTGTCGGGCGACGTCGCGTCGCTCCAGAAGCGCTTCAAGGTGGAGGGCGCGCTCGTGGGCGCCGAGGGCTGGAAGCTGGAGCTGACGCCCACGGACGCGGGGCTCGCGCGCGTCTTCAAGCACATCCACCTGGAGGGTGACGGGTACGTGCGCCAGGTGCAGCTGGACGAGACGCGCGGCGACAGCAGCGTCATCACGTTCGAGCAACTGGCGCAGACGCCGCCCCCCGATGCCACGGAAGCGGAACGTCTTGGCAAATAAGCTGGCCATCTTCTGGGCGCTGGTGGTGCTCGCCGTGGGCGTGCACCAGGTGCAGTTCTGGCGCTCGGCGCGCCTGGACACCGACGTGCTCGCGCTCCTGCCGGAGGACGAGCAGGCGCCGGAGGTGGACGCCGCCACGCGCAAGCTCGCGGACGACGCCGGCCGGCAGGTGGTGCTGCTGGTGGGCGCCCAGGACTGGCCGTCCGCGCAGCGCGCCGCGGATGAAGCCACGCGCGTGCTCTCAGGAGCCGCGGACCTGCTGGAGCCGGCGATGGTGGACACCTCCGCGCTGGACCAGGCGGTGGACTTCTACCGACCCTACCGCGACCGGCTGCTCACGCCCGCGCAGCGCCAGTGGCTCGCGCGCGCGACGGCGGACGAACTGGGCGGCACGGCGCTGATGAAGCTGTACCAGCCCGCGGGCGCGCAGCTGACGGACTGGAACGCGGATCCGCTGGGCCTGTGGCAGGACTGGTGGCAGGCCCGCGCGGCGGAGACGTCCGCCCGGCCCCGCGACGGACGGATGTGGCTGTCCGGCGAGGGCCGCGAGTGGGTGCTCCTCATGTGGAAGAGCAAGGTGTCCGCCTTCGCGCTGGGGGACGGCTCGCGCGTCACCGCCACGGTGGAGCAGGCGCGGGCGAAGGTGGAGGCCACGGTGCCCGGAGGCCGGCTCGTGGCCGCGGGCGTGCCGCTGTACGCGGAGGCCGCCGCCGCGCAGGCGAGCTGGGAGATGTCCACCATCGGCTTCGGGTCGCTGGCGGCGGTGCTCATCCTCGTCTGGCTCACCTTCCGCTCGCTGCGGCCCATCGTGCTCGTGGGCCTGTCGCTCACGCTGGGCTGCGCGGTGGCGCTCAGCGTCACCGCGCTCGTGTTCGAGCGGGTGCACCTGCTCACGCTCGTCTTCGGCTCCAGCCTCGTCGGCGTGGCGGAGGACTACGGCTTCCACTACTTCGCCGCGCGCCAGGGCAAGGCCCCGTCGGAGCGCGGGCCGGTGATGCGCTCGCTGCTGCCCGGCATGGTGCTGGCGCTCGTCACCAGCGTGGTGGCCTACCTGGCGCTGGGCGTCGCGCCCTTCCCGGGCCTGCGGCAGATGGCGGTGTTCTCCGCCGCCGGCCTCACCGCCGCGTTCCTCACCGTGGTGTGCTGGTTCCCCTCGCTGGACACGGGCGCCCTGCCCGTCACGTCCTTCTCGGAGCGCTTCTCCGCGTCCATCACCCGCTGGCCGCGCATCGCGTCCACCAAGGGCTGGTGGCTGTCCGGCGCGGTCCTGACGGTGCTCGTGGCCGTGGGCATCTGGAAGCTGGAGCCCCGGGACGACCTGCGGCAGCTGCAGGGCGCGCCCGCGAACCTCATCGCGGATCAGCGCGAACTGGGGCGCCTGTTGGGGCTGCCCAGCCCGGCGCAGTTCTTCCTCGTGCAGGGCGACAGCGACGAACAGGTGCTCGCGCGCGAGGCCGCGCTGAAGACGAAGCTGGACGCGCTGGTGGCCCAGAAGGTGTTCGCGGGCTACCGCGCCGTGTCCGACTGGCTCCCGTCCGAAGCGCAGCAGCGCGAGGACGCGGCCCTGAGCGCCCGCGCGGAAGCCCTGGCGGTCGCCGCGGTCAGCGCCTCCACGGGGGAAGCGCCCACGCGCGCCGCGTTCTCCCCGGAACCGCTCACGCCCTCGCACTTCCTCTCCGGGCCCGCCGCGGGCGCCATCCGGCAGCAGTGGCTGGGGACGCTGGGCAAGGCGCGGTACAGCGTCCTCATGCTGCGCGGCCTCAACGACCCCAAGGTGCTGCCCCGCCTGGAAGAGGTGGCGCACGGCCTGGAGGGCATCCGCTGGGTGGACAAGACGGCGGAGATTTCGGGCCTGCTCAGCCGCTACCGCCGCATCATGGGCGGGCTCATCGTCGCGGGCTACATCGCGGTGCTGCTCACGCTGGTGGCCCGCTTCGGACGCCAGGCGTGGCGCGCGTGGGTCCCGTCCGTGCTGGGCACGCTCCTGACGCTCGCCATCTTCGGCTGGGCGGGCGCGCCGCTGCAGTTGTTCACCGTGCTCGGGCTGGTGCTGCTTCTGGGCATGGGCGTGGACTACGGCATCTTCCTCCTGGAGCACCCCGGTGACGGCTCCGCGTGGCTCGCGGTGGCGCTGGCCGGCGTGAGCACGCTCCTCTCCTTCGGGCTGCTGGGCCTGTCCGCCACGCCCGCGCTGCGCTCGTTCGGCCTCGCCATGCTGCTGGGCGAGGTCACCATCTGGATCCTCACCCCTTGCTTCCGACTACCACCCGGGAAAGCCACACATTGAAAACTGAATCAGCGGACATCCTCATCATCGGCGCGGGCCCCGCGGGCTCCGTCGCGGCGGGCCTCCTTCGCAAGCAGGGCCGTGAGGTCCTCGTGCTGGAGCGCGAGCAGTTCCCCCGCTTCTCCATTGGCGAGAGCCTGCTGCCGCAGAGCATGCAGTACATCGAGGAGGCCGGCTTCCTCCAGGACGTGGTGGAGGCGGGCTTCCAGTTCAAGAACGGCGCGGCCTTCGAGCGCTCCGGGCGCTACACGGACTTCGACTTCCGCGACAAGTTCAGCCCCGGCTGGGGCACCACCTACCAGGTGCAGCGCGGCCACTTCGACCACGTGCTGGCCCAGGCCGCGGAGCGCAAGGGCGCCACCGTGCGCTTCCGCCACGAGGTGCTGACCGTGGACTTCTCCGGCGAGAAGCCGGAGGTGACGGTGCGCCCGCCCGAAGGCGAGACGTACCGCGTGCAGGCGCGCTTCATCCTGGACGCAAGCGGCTTCGGCCGCGTGCTGCCGCGCCTGCTGAACCTGGAGACGCCGTCCAACTTCCCCGTGCGCGGCGCCATCTTCACCCACGTCGAGGACCGCATCCCCCCGGGCACCTTCGACCGGAACAAGATCCGCGTCACCACGCACCCGGAGCACGTGCACGTCTGGTACTGGACCATCCCCTTCTCCGGCGGCCGGTGCTCGCTCGGCGTGGTCGCGAAGAAGGAGTACCTGGAGCAGTACACCGGAACGGACACGGAGCGGCTGCAGGCCATCGTCAAGGAGACGCCGTCCTTGCAGAACCTGCTGAAGGACGCGGTCTGGGACACGCCCACGCGCAAGCTCACCGGCTACGCGGCCAACGTGAAGTCGCTGTGGGGCCCGGGCTTCGCGCTGCTGGGCAACGCGGGTGAGTTCCTGGACCCGGTGTTCTCCTCGGGCGTCACCATCGCCTTCAAGTCCGCGAGCCTCGCGTCGGCCTGCATCGCCCGGGAGTTCGCCGGGGAGAAGGTGGACTGGGAGAACGACTACGCGAAGCCGCTCAAGGCGGGCGTGGACACCTTCCGCACCTTCGTGGAGTCCTGGTACGAGGGCGGCTTCCAGAACATCATCTTCCACCCGAACCCGTCCCCGGACGTGCGCCGGATGATCTCCGCCATCCTCGCCGGCTACGCGTGGGACAAGAACAACCCCTACGTCGCGGACAGCAAGCGGCGCCTGGGCGTGCTCGAGGCCCTGTGCGCGGCCTGATTCCGGCCCTGCTCGTCGCGGGCCTCGTGGCCTGCACCACCACGCCCCGGCCCAGGCCCGCCGCTCCCGGCGAGCCCCTGCCACAGCTGCGCCTGGCCCCCGCCGCGCTCGGCGCGTCCGTGAGCCTGGCGCAGCGGCTGGTGTTCGCGCACGAGCAGGACCCGGGCGGCCCCCGCTCCCTGGAGGCCTTGATGGAGGTGGATCCGGCCGGGTTGCAATTGGCCGGGCTGGCCATGGGTCACCGCATCCTCACGCTGCGCTGGGACGGCGCCACCCTGGACGAGGAGCGCGACCCCCGCCTGCCCGCCCAGTTCAACTCCGCCCTGGTGCTCCGGGACGTGCAGCTCGTCTACTGGCCGGCCGACGCCGTGCGCGCCGCCCTGCCCGCCGGCTGGACGCTGGAGGATGGGCCGGGACAGCGGTCCCTGTCGAAGAACGGCAGGGAATGGGTGACGGTGCGCTACGATGGCGCACCGCGCTGGGAAGGGCGCACGCAGCTCACCAACCTGTCCGAGCACTACCAGCTCACCATCGAGTCCCACGTCGCGGACGAGTGACACCCCATGCCTCCTGTCTTCCTCAACCAGCTGGGCCTCGTCTGCGCATTGGGCTCCGGGAAGCAGGAGGTAACCCGCGCCCTGTTCGCGGACACCGTCTCCGGCGTCGCTTCACATGAGGGGTTCGCGGACCGCCCGCTGCACCTGGGCGTCGTCACCTCTCCGCTCGCGGCCCAGGACGCCCTGCCCCCTTCGCAGCACAGCCGCAACAACGCGCTGCTGCTCACCGCGCTGGAGCAGATACGCCCCGCGGTGGACGCGGCCATCGCCCGGTTCGGCCGCGCGCGCGTGGCGGTCGTGCTGGGCACCAGCACCTCCGGCATCGGCGAGAGCGAGCGCGCCATCGCCGGCCACCTGGCCACGGGCGAATTGCCCTCGCGCTTCCACCTGCACCAGCAGGAGCTGGGCTCCCCGGCGCTGGCGCTCACGCAGCTGCTGGGCCTGGGCGGCCCGGCCTACGTCATCTCCACCGCGTGCTCCTCCAGCGCCAAGGCCCTGGCCAGCGCGGCGCGGCTGCTGCGCTCGGGCACCGTGGACGCGGTGCTGACGGGCGGCGTGGATTCGCTGTGCCGCTTCACCGTGGCGGGCTTCCGCGCGCTGGACTCCGTGAGCGAGGAGCGCTGCAACCCGATGAGCGCCCACCGCCACGGCATCAACATCGGCGAGGCCGCGGCGCTGTTCCTGATGACGCGCGAGCCGGGGCCGGTGCGCCTGTCCGGCTGGGGCGAGTCCTCCGACGCGCACCACATCTCCGCGCCGGAGCCCGGCGGCAAGGGCGCCATGGCCGCCATCCAGGAGGCCCTGAAGCGCGCGGGGGTGTCCGCGGAGCAGGTGGACTACGTGAACCTGCACGGCACCGCGACGGTGCAGAACGACGCCATGGAGAGCCGCGCGGTGCACGCGCTCATGGGGCCGGCCGTGAAGGCCAGCTCCACCAAGCCGCTCACCGGCCACACGCTGGGGGCCGCGGGCGCGCTGGAGGCGGCCTTCGCGTACCTCACGCTGGTGGACAACCCGGAGGGCCGGCTGCCCGCGCACTTCTGGGACGGGGCCGTGGACCCCTCGCTACCGGCGCTGTCGCTCGTGAAGCCGGGCGAGGCGCTGGGGCGCCCGGTCCAGCGCGTGCTGAGCAACTCGTTCGCCTTCGGGGGCAGCAACGCCGCCCTCGTGCTGGAGCGCGCATGATGCGCATCGTCATCAACGAGCCCATCGAGGCGCTGGTGCCCCACGAGGGGCGCATGCGGCTGCTGGACCGCGCCCTGGAGGGCGACACGGACTCGCTCGTCGCGGAGGTCACCGTGCGCGAGGACAGCCTCTTCTTCGCCGACGGCGCCGTGGGCGGCTGGGTGGGCATCGAGTACATGGCGCAGGCCGTGGCCGCCTGGGCCGGGTGGCACGCGCGCAGGCGCGGCGGCACGCCCCGGGTGGGCTTCCTCCTGGGCACGCGCCGCTACGAGTGCAGCCGCCCCGTCTTCAAGCTGGGGGAGACCTTGCGCGTGGAGGTCCACCGCCAGTTCTCCGCGGACAACGGGCTGGGCCAGTTCGACTGCACCCTGCGCATCGGGACGGAGCAGGTGGCCACGGCGGCGCTGACGGTCTACGAGCCGCAACCGGGGCAGGACCTGGGAAGGGGCAACACAGATGGGTGACAAGACGGTGCTGGTGACGGGCTCCAGCCGGGGCATCGGCCGCGCCATCGCGCTGCGCCTGGCCCGCGACGGCTACGACGTCGTGGTGCACTGCCGCAGCAAGCGCGACGAAGCGGACGCCGTGGCCGCGCAGGTGCGCGAGGCGGGCCGCGAGTCGCGCGTGCTCCAGTTCGACGTGGCGGACCGCGCGGGCACGCAGGCCGCGCTGCTGGCCGACGTGGAGGCCCACGGCTGCTACTACGGCGTGGTGTGCAACGCGGGCATCGCGCGCGACAACGCCTTCCCCGCCATGACGGCCGACGAGTGGGACAGCGTCATCCACACCAACCTGGACGCCTTCTACAACGTGCTCAACCCGCTCACGATGCCGCTGGTGCGCCGCAAGAAGCCGGGCCGCATCGTCACGCTGGCGTCCGTGTCCGGGCTCATGGGCAACCGGGGCCAGGTGAACTACAGCGCCGCCAAGGCGGGCATCATCGGCGCGACGAAGGCGCTGGCGGTGGAGCTGGCCAAGCGAAACATCACCGTCAACTGCGTGGCGCCGGGCCTCATCGACACGGAGATGGTGCCTCCGGAAGTGCTGGAAGAGGCGCTGAAGATCATTCCCGCCCGCCGGATGGGCAGGCCCGAGGAGGTCGCCGCCGCGGTGAGCTTCCTCATGGCGGAGGACGCGGGCTACATCACGCGGCAGGTGATTTCCGTGAACGGGGGGATGATCGGATGAAGCGCGTGGTGGTCACCGGAGTCGGTGCGCTGAGCCCCCTGGGACATGACTGGAAGACGGTCGAGGCGCGGCTGCGTGCGCGTCAGAACGCCGTCCAGGTGATGGAGCCCTGGAAGGAATACGAAGGCCTGAACACGCGGCTGGGCGCGCCCGCCCTGCCCTTCGAACTGCCGCCGTCCGCGTACTCGCGCAAGACGACGCGCACCATGGGCCGCGTGGCGCTGATGGCGACGCGGGCCAGCGAGCTGGCGCTCCAGGACGCGGGCCTGCTGGGCGACCCCCTGGTGAAGGGGGGCAGGATGGGCATCGCCTACGGCTCCTCCGCGGGGACGCCGGAGAACATGGGCGACTTCGGCAAGATGATCACCCACAAGACGACGGAGGGCATCACCGCGACGACGTACCTGCGGATGATGTCCCATACGGCGGCGGTGAACATCGGCGTCTTCTTCGGCATCACCGGCCGCATCATCACCACGTCCAGCGCGTGCACCTCCGGCAGCCAGGGCATCGGCTACGCGTACGAGGCCATCAAGCTGGGCCGCCAGGTGGCGATGCTCGCGGGCGGCGCGGAGGAACTGGACGCCACGGGCGCGGCGGTGTTCGACACCCTCTTCGCCACCAGCACGAAGCACAACGAGGCGCCGCACCAGTCCCCCCGCCCCTTCCACGCCCAGCGCGACGGGCTGGTGCTGGGCGAGGGCGCGTGCACGCTGGTGCTGGAGGAGCTGGAGCACGCGAAGGCGCGCGGCGCCACCATCCACGCGGAGCTGCTGGGCTACGGCACCAACAGCGACGGCCGCCACGTCACGCAGCCCAACGCGGACACCATGGCGGAGGCCATGCGGCTGGCGCTGGAGGACGCGGGCGTGCCTGCCTCCGCCATCCCCTACGTCAACGCGCACGGCACGGCGACGGACACGGGTGACGTGGCGGAGAGCGCGGCGACGAAGGCCGTCTTCGGAGACAAGGTCGCCATCTCCAGCCTCAAGAGCTACATGGGCCACACGCTGGGGGCCTGCGGCGCGCTGGAGGCGTGGATGAGCATCCAGATGATGCGCTCGGACTGGTTCGCGCCGACGCTGCACCTGACGGCGGACTCCGTGGATCCGAAGTGCGCGCCCCTGGACTATGTCATGGGCGAGGGACGTGCTTTGCAGACGGACCTGGTGATGAGCAACAACTTCGCCTTCGGCGGCATCAACACGTCGTTGATCTTCCGCCGCTGGCCTTGATGCCTGGAGACCCCGCGATGAAGAAAGCCCTCCTGTTGCTGGCCCTGACCGCCGCCTCCCCCGCGCTGGCGCGCGACACCGTGACCAAGGTGAAGCTGGCGGACGTGATGGCCCTGCCGGAAGCCAAGGAGAAGCTGGACGGCACGGTGAAGTTCTACCTGGAAGGCGCGAAGACGCCCAACGTGCTCAAGACGCTGGGCAGCGACACCACGAACAAGAAGACCAACGGCGTGGGCAAGTCGGATGACTACGCCTGCAAGTGGGCCGCCCTCTCCGCGCTCATCGCCCTGCAGGAGGGCGCGAAGAAGAACGGCGCCAACGCGGTGGTCCACATCGTGAGCTACTACAAGAAGGTGGAGAGCAAGAGCGCCACCGAGATCGAGTGCCACGCCGGCAGCTTCGTCACGGGCGTCGCGCTCAAGGGCGACTACGCCACCATCGCGAAGTAGTCCCGTGCCCGCGCGCGGCGGCCGCTACCGCCGCGCCGGCACCTGGATGCGGCAGACGCTCGCGGGCGCCAGGTTCCGCGAGCGCATCCAGTCCTCCAGGTCGCGGTCGAGGCGCTCGGCGGCCATCGCGTTGAAGCGGCGGTTGTCCTGGAGCCTCCAGCCCCGCGGAGCGTTGCCCGAGTAGCCGTTCACCGTGGGCACGCCGCGCTCGCAGGACGCCCACACCGCGTCCAGCTGGTACTTCCACTCCCGCGCCTTGCCGGACGTCGGCGCGTAGAAGAAGGCCGCGCAGCCGGGCGGGATGCGCGCGGCCACCGCCTCCACGTCCGCGCGGGCTTCATGCCAGTCATACGTGGGGCTGGTGAGCCCCTGCTCCAGCAGGCACAGCGCGCCCAGGCCCACCGCCAGCGCCGCGCGGCCGGAGTCCCACTGCCGCTGGAGGTACAGGGCCAGGCCCACGGCCGCGGGCACCAGCAGCCACATGCCGATGCGGGCCAGGGCCCGGATGGCCGCCGCGCCGGGCACGCCGTGGAAGACGAGCCACCAGGGCGTGTACCCACCGGGGTAGCGCGAGGCGAGCAGCACGGTGGCCACCGCCACGACGAGCAGCAGCCGCACGGCGGGCCGCGAGCGCGCCTGCCACAGGCCGAGGCCCGCCAGCACCGGGGTGACGAAGCCGAAGCCCAGCCGGTGCTCCCACCCCAGCGGCAAGCGCCGGAACCGGGAGAAGCCGTCCATCCACCCGTACAGCCAGCTGTCCGGGCCCATGTAGAACCAGCTCCAGACGCGCGGCACCATGGGCACGACCTCGGCGAAGGTGCGCAGGCCCACCGTGCCGATGGCCTGGCGCGCGTGCAGGATGAGGGGCGCGAGCAGCGCCAGCCCCACGACGCCGAAGGCCGCGAGCGCCGGGAGGTGGCGGCGCAGCGCCGTCAGGAGCGGGCCGCGCGTGTCCCGGAGGATGAGCCCGGCGATGAACGCCAGCAGCAGGAAGAAGAAGAGGAACCAGCCCCAGTAGAAGCCCGCGTAGAGCTGCGCCACGCACGCGCCCACGAGCAGCCCGGCCCAGGCCACCCCGCGCCGCCGGTCCGTCTCCGGCCGCGTCAGCGCGACCACCGCGCCCACCGCGAGGAGCACGAAGAACTGTGCCTCCAGCTGCGGGTGGTTGAGCTGGTTGACGCGCGGCGCGCCGGCCGTGAAGAGCACCGCGCCCACCACCGCCGGAAGGACGCGCAGGCCAAACCCCCGGCGCAGGAGCCACACCGCCGCCGCGTAGTTCAGCGCGGCCATGGCGAGCGCCCACGCCTGCCACGACAGCTCGGCGCCCAGGCCGAAGCCGCGCCACACCCAGTAGAGCGGCGCCACGCCCAGGAGCACCTCCGAGTACGCCGCGACGTTGGGCTCGGGGTGGAACATGGGGGGATCCCAGAAGCGCGCATGCGCTGGGTCTCCCGACACGAAGCGCCAGCCGTGCTCCAGGATGTAGTTGCAGAAGCGCACGTCGCCCTCGTCCCCCTGCATGAGGCGCAGCCCGGACAGGAGGGCGGAGTGGTGCGACAGCAGCAGCGCCAGCACGCCGCCAACGAGGACGAGCGGGACGACGCGGGTGCGCTCCGAGGCGGCGGTTCCCATGGGCGCCGGGAGCGTTAACACGCCAACACTGCCCCCTGGAACGACGGAGGGCGCCTGAACCGCGCCCCCCGTCCCTGCTCCGGAGCGCTCAGCGCAGCGGCAGGTCCAACCAGGACGGCCCGCCGAGCGACACCGTCGCGCCCGTGCTGTTCGCGTCCAGGTAGAGCGGGTCCTCCGTGTCGACGACGAGCGCCAGCCGGTGCAGCACGGGGACGTCGTACGCGGTGGCGGGGAACGCCAGGTCCAGGTCGAGCGGCACGCCCGGCGTCGCGCCCTTCCAGCTCAGGGGCACGTGGGTGATGAGGCCGCCGTAGTCCCCCAGGAGGTCATACAGATACGCGACGACCGTCCCCGAGGAGGTGGAGGGCGTGACGCGCAGGCGCAGGGCCACGGAGCCACGGATGGCGAGGCCGCTCAGGGTGGTGGACGACGTCCAGACACCCGCGTTGAGGCGGTTCACGCCCGGCAGCCAGACCACGGGCGGGATGCCGCTCAGCGCCTGGAGTCCGTTGGTCAGCAGCGCCACGCCCGCGTCGGCGGAGGTGTCGAAGCCGGACCAGACGACCCGCGAGCCGCCCGACGTAGGCGAGCCGCCCAGGGTGCCGGTGCCATCCAGCACGCGGATGGCGCCCAGGCCGTAGCGCTGCGAGCTCCGGGAGACCTGGGCCCACGAAGCATAGCCCTCCACGTCACCGTCGTAGGTGCGCAGCACGACGGGCGCCTCGCGGGAGATGCCGGTGTCCACGCCCGCGACGTACTGGTCCATCCAGCGCGTCACGCTGGACCAGACGGGGTTGGGCAGGCCCACCAGGCCGGTGGCCTCCACGACGGCGTGGTCGCCCGGAGCGAGCTCCAGCCGCTTGGGCCCGGTGAGCTGGCCGTAGAACGACACCAACTGGTTGGGCGGGAAGAGGCTGTCACCGTAGGCGTTGGCCATCAGGATGGCGGGCTTGTTGACGTTGATCCGGTCGAGGTACGTCGCCGCCGAGCGCACGCGGCCCCAGGCCTTGATGGACTCAATGTCCTGGTTGGCGAAGTAGTTGTCGATGGTCGTGCTCAGCTCGGGGCTCGGACGGCCCAGCAGCGTCGCGGCCAGGTCCAGCAGCGCCACCGCCTGAGGACGCCGCGTCTCCCCGCCGAACAAAGACGCCACCAGGTCCGACCAGCCGGAGAGCGCCGCCACCGCCTTCACGCGAGGGTCGAACCCGGAGGCGATGAGCGAGATGCCCGCCCCATACGAGACCCCGGCGAGCCCGATGCGCGAGGGATTGGCGGTCGTGTTGGCGAGCATCCAATCAATGACGCGCGAGGTGTCCGCGATATCCGCGGGGCCCGCCGTGTCGATGCCACCGCCGGACGCCCAGAAGCCGCGCGGCGTATAGGAAAGCGCCACGTAGCCCTTCTGCGCCAGCGCGCTGGCCTGGGCCAGGTACTCCAGGTCGTTGAGCCCCCAGCTCGAGATGAAGACCACGGCCGGATGAGGGCCCGGCGTGGTGGGCGCGACGTAGTTGGCCTTCAGGACCGTGCCGTCGCTCGCGGGGATGTCCACGAACCGGAAGCCCGTCGTCGGCAGGGCCACGCTCGTGAGCGGCAGCAGCAGGAACAACAGGACCACGGGCAAACGCTTGCACCACGCAGGGGGCTTCAACGTCATGGAGACACCTCGGGGGCTGATGTTTGTTGTTTCAGAGCAGCTGCTGTCCCAGCACGTCGAAGGCCTCGGCGGGGGTCGCGGCGGCACGGCTTGTCGGGTACTCGTCAGCGAGCAGCGTCCAGACCATCATGTCCCGGAGCACGCCGTCGGGTGCGACGAGCCGCTGCCGCAACGTGCCTTCGTGGACGAAACCCAACCTCCGGGCGACCGCCGCGCTGGGCACGTTGCGGGGGTCGCAGTGGATCTCCACCCGGCGCACGCCCTCCAACTCGAAGGCGACGCGGGTGAGGGCTCCGGCGACTTCCGTCGCGAGCCCCCCGCCCGTGTGGCCAGCCGAAATCCAGTAGCCGATCTCCAGCGCGCCCTCCCCCACCCGGGGATGCAGTCCGGTGCCTCCGAGGACCTCGGAGCCGTCGCGATTGAACACGCCGTAGGCGAAGTCCTGTCCCAGGTCGAACAGCCCGCGCATCCGGCGCAGTTGCCCCGCCTGCTGCGCCACGGTCATGGGATAGCGCTTCGCCCACTCCATCCAGGGACGCAGGTGCTCCAGATTGGCTTCGATGGTGCGGAGTGCCAGCGGAGCGTCGGTCGGCGACCAGCAGCGGAGCACGGTGTGCTCGGTCTGGACTGTGTATGCGGGACGAAACGCGGTTGGAGTCATGACTCCTCCATGAATGGCCAACCGCCTGAACGTAGTCGATCCCCGGCCTTCATCTCTCCGCGCATTGGCTGACAGCCACCCGGGGCCCGGGGGCCAGATGCCCGCCGGGAGGCGCATTGACAGCTTCCCGCATCCCGGACGCTCCCGCCCTGGAGGGATGCTTTCATGCTGTCACCGCGACGCTGTCCGCCGTGCCTCGCTGTCCTGCTGGCGCTGTGTCTGGGAGGGTGGCCACGCGCCGAGGCCCAGCCTCTGGCGCCCCTCGCCCTGCCCGCGGGCTTCTCCTCCGAGCCGGTGGTCGCGGGCCTGCAGTACCCGACGACGTTCGCGAGCCTCCCCGATGGACGCCTCCTCATCGCGGAGAAGGCAGGCGTGGTCCGGCTCTTCAAGGACGGCGTCCTCCAGCCCGTGCCCTTCCTCGACATCCAGGGGCGGGTGAACTCGCACCATGACCGCGGGCTGCTGGGGCTGGCGGTGGATCCGGCCTTCGCCACCAACGGCTACATCTACCTGCTCTACACGTACGACGCCGCCGACACGGATGACGCCGGCCCCAAGACGTCGCGGCTGGCGCGCTACAGCGCCGTGGGGGACATGGCCTCGCCCGCCAGCGAGTTCGTGCTGCTCGGCACCGCCGTGGCCAACTCCTGCAATGACCTGCCCGCGGGAGCGGACTGCATTCCCTCCGACAGCGCCTCGCACTCCGTGGGCAGCCTCCGCTTCGCGCCGGACGGCACCCTCTTCGTGACGTCAGGCGATGGGGCCAGCTTCGACGCGGTCGATGACGACGCGCTGCGGGCGCAGAGCCTGGACTCCCTCGCGGGCAAGGTGCTGCGCGTCACCCGCACCGGCCAGGGCGTGGCCTCGAACCCGTTCTGGAACGGAGACGCAGGCGCCAACCGCTCCAAGGTGTGGGCGCTGGGGCTGCGCAATCCCTATCGCTTCAGCCTGCGCCCGGGCACCTCCACGCCCTACCTGGGCGACGTCGGCTGGGGCACCTACGAGGAGATCAACGTCGCGCTGCCGGGGTCGAACCTGGGCTGGCCCTGCTACGAGGGCCCCTTCCGCCAGCACGGCTACGAACCCAAGCCCGTCTGTCAGGCCCTCTACGCCCGGGGGCCCGGCGCGGTGAGGGCTCCGATCTATTATTGGGACCACGGCGTCGGCCAGACGGCCACGGGCGGCGCCTTCTACACGGGCACCGCGTACCCGGAGACGTGGCAGGGCGCCTACTTCTTCGGCGACTACACCCAGCAGTGGATCCGCTCCCTGCGGGTGGATGCGAATGATCAGCTCGTGCCCGACAGCGTGACGCAGTTCGCGACCGGGGTGGGTGGGCTGGTGGAGCTCGGCATCGGGCCGGACTCCAACCTCTTCTTCGTGGACATCCTCGCGGGGGAGCTGCGCCGCATCCGCTACACGGCGGGCAACACGCCGCCCACGGCGGTGGCCTCGGCGACGCCGGGCCGGGGTGAGCCTCCCCTGCTCGTGCGCTTCTCCAGCGCGGGCTCCAGCGACCCGGACGGGGACGCGCTCCAGTACAGCTGGGACTTTGGAGATGGCTCCCCCGTGTCCACGCTGCCCGCCCCGGAGCACACGTATGCCGTGACCGGCTTCTACGTGGCCCGGCTGACCGTCAGCGACGGGCGCGGCGGCAGCCACTCCGCCGCGGTGAGCGTCACCGTGGGCAACGCGCTCCCGGTCGTGACCATCGACTCGCCCGCGCCGACGTACCGCTTCAAGGTCGGCGACGTGGTGACCTACTCGGGCTCCGCGGTGGACCCCACCGAGGGCCCCATCCCCGGCGACCGGCTGAGGTGGACCATCACCCTGCGCCACTGCACGTCGGGCACCTGCCACACCCATCCGTACTCCACGAGCACGGGGGCGACCGGCTCCTTCACCGTCCCGGACCACGGTGACGAGGTGCACTTCGACATCAAGCTGACCGCGATGAACTCGACGGGGCTGACGAGCAGCCGGCTCATCACCGTGGATCCGCAGCTGGTGCAGGTGACGCTCCAGACGTCCCCGCCGGGGCTGGAGCTGGTGTTCGACGGCACGAGCGGTCCGGCGCCCCGCGTCCGTCCGGTCATCGTCGGCTCCACGCACACCCTGGGCGCTCTGTCGCCGCAAGGCACCTTCGAGTTCCGCGAGTGGTCCGACGGCGGGGCCGCGGAGCACGTCATCCAGGCCGGTCCGAGCGACGCCAGCTACACGGCCGTCTTCGAGTCCGTCGCGCCCATGGAGTGCCCGCAGGGACAGTACCGGGCGGAGTACTTCGGCAACCGGGACCTGGAGGGCGCCCCGGCGCGGGTGCGCTGCGAGGGAGCGCCGCTCTCGAAGTCCTGGGGCACGGGCCGCCCCGTGCCGGAGGTGGGAGTCGACGACTTCTCCGTGCGCTGGACGGGGCGGTTCTACTTCGTGTCCGGCCTGTTCTACTTCTTCGCCCAGGCGGATGACGGCATCCGCGTGTACGTGGACGGCTCGCGCATCATCAACGCGTGGAAGGACCAGTCGACCACGAGCTTCGTCGTGGGCCGCTGGATGAGCGCCGGCGAGCACACGGTGGTCATGGAGTACTACGAACACGATGCCGATGCCGTGGCGGCGCTCCGCTGGAGCCGCTGAGCCGGGGGCACCGCACCGCGCCATCGTCCCGGGGTTCAACCCCGGCCCGCGAGCGAGATGGACGCCTGGAACGCAATGGCTGGGATGAAACCGCCGTTTGCGCTGTTGGGGACGCGCCCGCGTGCGCCAGAGTGCGCCACCCCGTTCGGGCACATCCAGGAGCCTCCATGTCGTTCCGTTCCAGACCGCCGTTTGGCGCCGCGCGCATGACGCTCGGCGTCTGCGCGTCCGCGCTCATCACCGCGTGCGCCTCCACCGCTCCCGCGGAGAAGTCCCCGCCGCAGGCCCAGGCCGCCACCACCCCGGCCCCCGCTCCGGCGGCCCCCGCCGCTCCCAAGCCGCACTTCGGGAGCTTCGGCGTCGACACGCCGGGCATGGACACGTCCGTCGCCCCCGGCGACGACTTCTACCGCTACGTCAACGGCAAGTGGGTGGACACCACGGAGATCCCTCCGGACCGCTCCGCCTACGGCATGTTCACGCGGCTGGCCGAGGACGCCTCGCAGCAGACGCGAGCGCTGCTGGAGGCCGCCGCGAAGTCGGACGCCGCGGCCGGCAGCGAGGAGCGCAAGCTGGGTGACTTCTACGCCAGCTTCATGGACGAAGCCGCCATCGAGGCCCGCGGCGCCACGCCGCTCAAGCCGGAGCTGGACCGCATCGCGGCCGTCGCCAACCGCAAGGACCTGGCCACGCTGCTGGGCACCACCCTGCGCAGCGACGTGGACCCCCTCAACACCGGGCAGTCCACCACGGAGCGCCTGCTGGGCCTCTGGGTGGCGGAGGACCTGAACGACCCCAGCCGCTACGCGGCCTATGTCCTCCAGGGCGGCCTGGGCCTGCCGGACCGCGACTTCTACCTGAAGGACACCCCGCGCTTCAAAGAGGTGCGGGAGAAGTACCAGCAGCACATCGCCGTCCAGCTGAAGAACGCCGGCATCGCCGACGCGGAAGCCAAGGCGCGCGCCATCTTCGCCCTGGAGAAGAAGATCGCCCAGGTGCACTGGGCGGCGCAGGACACGCAGGACGTGGCCAAGGTGAACAACCCCTGGAAGCAGACGGACTTCGCGAAGAAGGCGCCCGGCCTGGACTGGGCCGCGTACTTCGCCGGCGCCGGCCTCACGCCCCAGAAGGACTTCATCGTCTGGCAGCCGTCCGCCATCACCGGCATCGCGAAGCTCGTGGGCAGCGAGCCCATCCAGACGTGGAAGGACTACCTGGCCTTCCACGCCATCATGCGCGGCACGCAGTTCCTGTCGAAGCCCTTCGTGGACGCGGGCTTCGACTTCTCCGGCCGCACCATGTCCGGCGCGCAGCAGCTGCGCGAGCGCTGGAAGCGCGGCGTGGACTTCACCAACGGCGCCATGGGCGAGGCCGTGGGCAAGCGCTACGTGGAGAAGCACTTCCCCCCGGCCGCCAAGGCCGAGGCGGACGTGATGGTGCGCAACATCCTGGCCGCGCTGGGCCGCCACATCGACGCGCTCGCGTGGATGTCCCCGGAGACCAAGGCCCGCGCCAAGGAGAAGCTGGGCACGGTGCAGGTGGGCATTGGCCACCCGGACACCTGGCGGGACTACTCCGGGCTGGAGATCGTCAAGGGAGACGCCTTCGGCAACGCGGAGCGCGCGGAGCTCTTCGAGCACAAGCGCAACCTGGCCAAGCTGGGCAAGCCCGTGGACCGCAAGGAGTGGTTCATGACGCCCCAGGAGGTCAACGCGCTCAACTCGCCGCAGCAGAACTCCATCATCTTCCCGGCCGCCATCCTCCAGCCGCCCTTCTTCGACCCGAACGCCGACCCGGCCGTGAACTACGGCGGCATCGGCTCCGTCATCGGGCATGAGATCATCCACAGCTTCGACGACGTGGGCGCGCAGTTCGACGCGCAGGGCAAGCTGGCCAACTGGTGGACGCCCAAGGACCTGGAGCAGTTCAAGGCCGCGGGCCAGGCGCTGGCCGCGCAGTTCAGCGCGTACAAGCCCCTGCCGGACATGAACGTGAACGGCGAGCTGACGCTGGGAGAGAACATCGCCGACGTGGCGGGCATCTCCATCGCGCATGACGCCTACGTGATGTCCCTGGGCGGAAAGCCGGCGCCCACGCTGGACGGCTTCACGGGCGAGCAGCGCTTCTTCATGGGCTTCGCCCAGGTGTGGCGCAACAAGTTCCGCGAGCCGCTGCTGCGCCGGCTGCTCGTGACGGATGGGCACTCGCCGGGCATGTTCCGCGCGGCCACGGTGCGCAACCTGGATGCGTGGTACCCGGCGTTCGACGTGAAGCCCGGCCAGGGCCTCTACCTCACGCCGGAGCAGCGCGTGAAGGTCTGGTAGTCGCAGTCCCACCCGCACCGGGCGCACGAAGGCCGTGCGTCCGGTGCACGGGGACCGCGCGTCCTCCCGAAAAACCATCGAGGCGAAACTTAAAAGAGCGTGATGCGACAATGTGGGAGTCAGTAGGCAGCTCCGCCCCCCACGGAGGAACATCATGGAAATCAACCGCAAGTCGCCCGCCTCCATCGCCCCCACCGCCCGCACGGACACCTCCCGCGTCCAGGGGCCCAAGGCGAAGCCCCTGACGGTGCGTGACGGCTTCGAGCCCCAGGGTGCGCGGCCGTCCAACTTCGTGGACCGCCCGACGGGCCGCCCCACGCCCCCGGGCGCCAGCGTTCCGGCTTCGGCCTTCACGTTCGGGTCCTCCAACGTCGCGGTGAAGCCGGGCGCGAACAAGGTCGTCGACGCGAAGCAGGTGGACCCGTCGCAGCCGAAGCCCAAGCTCACGGGCGAGCCTGTCATCGCGGTCATCGACGGGGGCGTGGACTACAAGCACACCGACCTGGACGACGCGATGTGGACGAACCCTGGTGAGGTGGACGGGGACGGCATCGACAACGACAACAACGGCATCGCGGACGACATCCACGGCTTCAACGTGGGCACCGGCAAGGGCGACGTGTTCAAGGGCGAGGGCACGGACCACGGCACGCACGTGGCGGGCATCATCGCCGCCGAGGACAACGGCGAGGGCAACACCGGCATCGCCGCGGGCAAGGCCAAGGTGCTGAGCGTGGGCGGCCTGTACGACGGCGCGGACCTGCTCACCAACTTCGAGCGCTCCGTGGACTACCTGGTGAAGATGAAGACCGAGCACGGCGTGAACATCCGCGCCGCGAACGCGAGCTTCGGCGACTCCTACCGCGACGCCGCGTCCCAGAAGCGCTGGCAGGCCGCCATCCAGAAGCTGGCGGACGCGGACATCCTGCTCGTCGCGGCCACGGCCAACGGCAACGGCAGCAACATGAACAACGTGCCGGACATGCCCGCCAACGTGGACCTGCCCAACGTCCTCACCGTGGCGTCCATGGACCGCAACAACGACAAGCTGGCCCGCTTCTCGTCGCACGGCGACAAGGTGGTGGACCTGGCCGCCGTGGGTGAAGACGTCCTCAGCACCGTGCCCGGCAACGACTGGGAGGAGATGAGCGGTACCTCCATGGCCACCCCCACCGTGGCCGCCACCGCCGCACGCATGTTCGCGGAGAACCCGGACCTGACGGCCGTGCAGGTGCGCGACCTCATCCTCAAGACGGTGGAGCAGGACCCGGACCTCAAGGGCAAGGTCATCACCGGCGGCAAGCTGGACATCCAGGCCGCCATCGCCGCCGCCAGGGCCACCGTGGAGCCCAGGCCGGAGACGCAGCCCGTCGCCGCGCGCTGAGCCCCCACGCCGGGTAGGTCCCCAGCCCACACAGGCAGGGAGGTTTTTTCCGACGCGGACGCAACATCCCCCACCCCCCGTGAGACAATCCGGGGGTTCCAGTTTTGTGCAGAGGGGGAAGTCCGTGTCCGTCCGCATTCCGTCCGCTGGTGTCCCGCAGACGCGCCTGCCCGAGTCGCAGCCCGTCGCGCCGCGCGCGCCCATCAGTCCTTCCCTGGGCTACGCGACCAACGACACCTTCCAGGCGGACGCCGGCGGGATTGGCCGCCGCGGCCGCACCCAGCGCACGGCGCCGCCCCCCGCCACGCAGCCGGCCGCGCCCGCCGCCAACTCGCGCGCGGAGCCGCTGCAGCCGGAGACGAACACCGCCCTCCAGGCCCGCCTCGCCGCGATGCCGGCGCCCGAGCGCGAGCGCGCCACGCAGTTCCTCAACCAGCACGTCCTCAACACGCCCAACGCGGACCGCGCCACGCGCACGTACCTGGACCTGTCCGCGATGCAGGCCGCGCGTCCGGCCCGGCTGAGCATGGACACGGTGGAGACGCTGACGCGCGGCGTGGCGGAGCCTCGCGGCACCGGCGCCGCCGGGCAGGAAGGCATCCTGGGCCCGGCCCAGGCCCGGGCCGCGGCGAGCGCCATCGTGGGCATGACGGGCCAGGACTTCACCGCGCTCCAGGCCACCCTGCGCAACGCGGGCACGCGTGACGGCCAGCCGGTGCCCAACGCGGACGTGCAGACGGAGCGCGCGCTCATCCTCAAGGCCGTGGGGGCACGCAACCAGGAGCTGGCGTCGCCCGGCGTCCTGGACCGCGTGCGCAACGCCTTCGGGGACACGACCCGGGAGATGGACGACGTGGCGCGCTTCGGGCGGGAGATCGCGGGCACGCCGCGCGCCACGCTCCTCACCCAGTCCACCGCCATCGACGTGAACGCGGGCTCGCGCGCGCTCCAGCAGCGCTTCGACGACTCGTGCGCGCCCACCGCGGCGCAGGTGGCCCACGCGGACGCGGACCCCATCTACGCGCGACAGCTCCACCGCGAGCCCATCCACAGCCTGGACGCGAACACGAACATCGGCCGCGAGCAGCGCCGCGTGCTGGAGAACAACGGCGGCATCGCGCGGCCTCGCCAGGGCGGCACGGGCGACAGCCTGGGCGTCTCCCCGGACGCCATGCGGGACATGTTCAACCGGGGCGTCTCCCCCAACAGCAACCGCACCTACGCGACGCAGACCATCGCGGACACGCCCCAGGCCCGTCAGGGCGCGCTGGACCGCGCGGACCGGCTCTTGCGCGACGGCGTGGACGTGCCCTTCGCCGTCCTCTGGAACGGCGGCGGCGGCCACGCGATGGTGATGTCCGACGCGCGCGGCCAGGGCGCCAACCGCGAGTACCTCGTCACCGACCCCATGGACGGCCGGACGGGCTGGGTGCGCGGCAGTGACATCGCGGCCGGCAACACCCGCATCGGCCCGGGCACGGGCCGCCTCGCCTGGACCTTCGAATAACCTCCTGTCCTCGCAGCCTCCCTCCGGGCCCCCTCGCCACGCTTCGTGGCGGGTGTGGGCCCGGAAGCCGTTTCTTCCATCCGTGAGTCCTCCATGCGCGCGCCATCCGTGATGCGTCTCCTCGTGCTGTCCGTGCCCCTCCTCTCCGCGCCCGCGTGGGCCATCGAGCGCTGCTCGTTCCAGGGCAAGCCCATCAACCTGGACAACGGCAACTCGACCGCGAACCTCACCGGCACCGTGCGCTGCGTGGACGAGGACACGAAGAAGGAGACGCACACCGTCGCCTTCAAGAACGGCAAGCAGGACGGCTGGGAGGTGCGCCGCTGGTCCGACGGCCGCGCCGTGGAGCAGGAGTACCAGGCCGGCAAGCGGCACGGCGGCTTCAAGCGCTACGAGGACGGCCGGCTGGTGGAGACCGGGCACTACGTGGACGACAACGCGCAGGGCGAGGAGCTGCGCTACCACCCCAACGGCAAGGTGTCCCGGCGCGTGGACCGGCAGAAGGAGGACGCGAAGAGCACCTTCGCGGACTACGACGAGACCGGGCGGCTCACCAAGGCGGGCTGCGGCCTGCAGTCGTCCTGGGAGGCGGGCCTCAAGGACTGCGTCTGGAAGGGGCCCTCGCCGCTCGTGTTCTTCCACCCGAACGGGCAGAAGCGCGCCGTCATCCCGATGAAGGACGGGCGGCGCGAGGGCGTGACGGAGCTCTTCGACAAGGACGGGCAGCGCACCGCGACGAATGCGTACGCCGCGGGCGTGCTCAACGGCGTGAGCACACGGTACGCCGCCGGGAAGGCCCTCAACTCCACGACCTGGGTCCAGGGCGAGCGGGAGGGCGACGAGACGGAGTTCTTCACCGACGGCGGCAAGAAGCAGGTCGTCACCTGGAAGGGCCGTCAGCAGGTGAAGCGCGTGGAGTACTTCCAGAACGGCGAGCGCAAGCATGAGCTCGTGGTGACGGGCGACCGCGCGGTGGAGTCCTTCTTCGAGGACGACGGCTCGCTGCGCGAGCGGCGGAACCTGCTCAAGGGCGAGTGGAACAACGGCTTCGACCCCGACGGCGTCACGGAGACCTTCCTCCCGGACGGCGGACCGGAGAGCCGCGAGCACTATGTGAAGGGCAAGGCCGAAGGCCGCCGCCAGGTGTGGGCGGAGAACGGCACCCTCATCGAGGACTCGCAGTGGGCGCAGGGCCGCGTCACCGAGCGCAAGCGCTGGGAGCCTGACGGCGGGCTGGTGGAGGACGAGGCCTTCTACGAGGACGGCTCGCGCAAGAAGAAGAAGTAGGCGCGCGAGGGAGCGCCGTCTTGACGGAGGATGGCGGCAATATTACTGCCATCATCCATCATGACCCAGAAGACGGAGCAGAAGCAGAAGTCGCACGACGCCATCCTCGCGTCCGCCGCCACGTTGCTGCTGGAGCGCGGCATCCAGGCCAGCTCCATCATGGACGTGATGAAGGGCGCGGGGCTCACGGTGGGCGGCTTCTACGGCCACTTCGACTCCAAGGAGCACCTCTTCACGGAGACGCTCCGGGGCACCGCCCGCCTGGCGTGGAACGCACTCTTGCGCAAGGCGAAGGAGGACGCGCCGGACGCGCCCGCGCTGAAGGTCCTGCGGGGCTACCTGTCGCGCCAGCACCGCGACGCCGTCACGCCCACGTGTCCCCTGCCCAGCATCACCGCGGAGGTGTCGCGCATGGGGGAGCCCTACCGGGGCGCGCTGGAGGCGGAGCTCCAGGGGTTCGTCCAGTCGTACGCGGAGCTGCTGCCTTCGTCGGGGGCACGGCGCCGGGAGAAGGCGCTGGCCGCCATCGCGCTCATGTACGGGGCGCTGTCGCTGGCGCGCGCCGTGCGCGGCACGAAGCTGGGGGACGAGTTCCTGGACGCGGCGAAGAAGCTGGGCGCGGAGCTGCTCACCGGCGACCGCGCATGAAGAAGCCCGGCCCGCGTCCTTCCGCGGTCCGGGCCTTGAACGGCTCAGCTCACCCGCGCATCAGTCGCGCTGGATGGCGCCCTTCGGGACCAGGATGACGACCTCCTTGCAGTCCGAGTAGATGATGGAGTTCATGTCCTTGTAGTTGTGCGTCGTCTTGCCGCCGTTGCGCACGACGCCCATGTCGTTGCCCTTGGAGCCGCCGCTGTAGTCCCAGCCGTGGCGCGTCTGGAAGATGATGGCGCCGTCCGGCACCTTCCCGTCCGCCACGAGCTTGCGGTACTGGTCCGCGGACACGACGTTCGCGGTCGCGTTGCCGTAGGGGCTCTTGATGGCCTTCTGCGTGGCGCCCGGGAACGGGATGGACTCCCAGCCGTTGCGCAGCATCTGCGCCATGCCGCCGCGGGGGTTGTTCGGGTCGTTGCCCGTCGCCGCCGGCGTGTTGGGGATGCCCAGCCGGCTCATGTTGTCCAGCGTGGTGCGCACGCAGTAGCCCGTCTCGCCGTTGTTCAGGCGCGAGGTGGCCAGCTTCTTCAGCGTGGGGTCGTTGGTGTTGATGCGGACGCCGTTGCCCAGCACCGCGCCGTTGTTGTTCGTGCCCTGGGTGTTGTTCGTCCCGCCGGTGGTGTTCGTGCCGCCCGTGGAGTTCGTGCCACCCGTGCGCTTGCCCTGCAGCGCCTTGAGCGTGTCGGGGCCGACCTGGCCCGCGTTGCTGCCCGCCCTCACGCCGTTCGCCCGCTGGAAGTCCTCCACGGCCTTCTTGGTGACGGGGCCGAACTTGCCGTCCGCCGGGACGCCCAGCATCTCCTGGAGCTGCTTCACCGCCGGGCCCTGCATGCCCTCGCGCAGGTTGTTGCCACGCACCTTCACCTGGTCCATCGAGGGCGCGGCGGTCCACTTCGTCCCCGGCTTCTGGGTGCTCGCGGCGGGCTCGAAGGTGTCGGCGGTCTGCGACGGGCGCGTGGGGGTGTTGGTGTTGGTGTTGGTGGTCGTGTTCGTCGCGGCACCGCCGAAGTGCGGCGCCAGCGCCTGCGCGCGCGCCCACACGTCGTTGGAGTAGTCATTGCCGGTGGTGCCCACGTCCATGCCCGCCTGGGTGCGGACATTGCCGGGGCCGGAGTTGTACGCGGCCACCGCGCCACGAAGCTGCTGCGCCTCGGACCAGTCCGGGTGCGCCTTCTTCATGTCGTTGACGTAGCCCTTGAGGATGCCCGCCGCCTGGTCGATGTGCTCGGCGCTGGTGGGGCCGCCCTTGGTCGTGTGGTAGCGGTGGTCCACCTGCATCACGCCAAAGCCGTTGCCGCCGTCGCCGTGGCCCGTGCGGTCCAACGCCGCGCCCGCGCGCGACTCACGGCTCGCGATGGCCGCCAGCAGCGCCGGAGGCAGGCCGTGCTTCGCCGCCGCCGCCTCGATGTTGCCCTTGAACTTCTGCAGCCGGGCCAGATCCGTCTGCGCCATCTTCGTCGACGCGGCCACGCCGGGCTGCAGGCCGTCCTGCGCCGCCGTGCGCGCGGAAGCGCCCGTGGGCTTGTACTGCGACAGGATGGCGTTGGGGTTCGCGTTGCGGACCGCGCTCGTCGTCACCGCCTGGGAACGGTTCGAGAAGACGGAGTTCGTGCGCGTGGACGTGGTCGCGTTGAGGCTCATGCGGGGATTCCTCGGTAGCGGCTGTGATTCCTGCCCCGATTATCCAGACCCCTCCCCGCGAGTTGCGCGAGATCTGGAAATAAAGATCTCACAGTTTAACCTGTGCGTAATTTTCCGCTCAAACTTGTCTTGGCTATGGGATTGGTCACGATTGGGTGACAAGGACCCGGGGCCCGGAACGCGAACGGGGCCTGTTCCCGTGAAGGAACAGACCCCGTGCGGTGCTACAGGCCTGTGACGCGGCGGACTAGATGCCCGGGATGCCGGGGATGTCGTCCGGGATGAGGCTGCCGAGGAAGTCCTTCACGGTGTTGAAGGCGTCGCCGGCCAGGTCGCCCACCTCGCCGGGCAGGTCCGCCAGCGCCCCGAGCGCGTCCTTGGCGGCATCGATGCCCTTCTTGGCCAGGTCGCCCAGGTGGCCGACGGCGGCCTCCGCCAGCTGGCCGCCCACGCCGGCCAGGTCCTTGAGCGCGTCCACGCCGGCGTCGCCCAGGTCCGCCACGGCGACGAGCAGCTCCTTGCCGCCCTCCGTGAGGTTGTCCTTCCAGGCCTTCGCCACGTTCTTGAAGGACTCCACGCCATCCTTGAGCAGGTCCCTGGCGAAGTCCTTGGCCCACGTCACGCGGTTGTCGACGAAGTCCTTGATGGCGCCGGCCGCCTTGGTGGCCAGCTCGCCGCCCTTGCGGGCCATGTCGGACAGCGCGCCGCCCACCCACTCGCCGGCCTTGGTGAGGGCCTCGCCGGGGTTGTTGGCGATGTACTTGAGCGTCTCCACGGCCTGCTCGCCCGCGTTGGCCAGGCCCTTCACCAGGCCCTCCGCCAGCTCCGCGCCCTTGGCGCCCAGGTCCTTCACGGCGCCCCAGGCCTTCTTCGCCAGCTCGCCGCCCTTGGCCAGGGCGTCACCGATGGCCTCCTTCGCCTTGGCCGCGGCCTCGCCCGGGTTCTGGGCCGTCCAGGCCAGCAGCTCCAGGCCCTTCTCGCCCAGCTCCTTGGCCTTGTTCACCGTGTTGGAGACGAGCGTCGTCGCCCCGTCGATGAGCTCCTTCGCCTTCTCCTTCGCGGCGCCGGTGAGCTTGTCGTAGCCGGCCTTCAGGTCGTTGAGCGTGGAGACGGCCTGCTTGTAGAGCGCCTTGCCCGCGTCCGTGGCCAGGTCCACGCCGGAGTTCACGACGCTCTTGATGCCGTCGAGCGCCTTCTTCGCGGCCTCGCCCGGGTTCTGGGCGATGTACTTGAGCGTCTCCAGGCCCTTCTCACCCAGCTTCTTCGCGCCGTCGATGACGCCGTCGAGGACCTCCTTGGCCTCCTTCGCCAGCTCGCCGCCCTTCTCGATGGCGGTGTTGAAGGCCTCCGTCGCCGCCTTCGCCGCGGCCTCGCCGTACTTGGACGGGTTGCGCACCACGTCCGCCAGCTTGTGGATGACCTTCGCGGCGCCCTTGAGGCCCTCGCCGGCCAGCTCCGCCTGGGACACGCCGACGAACTCGGCGGCCTTCACGGCGCCCTTGGCGGCCTTCTCCACGCCCCACTGGATGAGCTGCGCGGTGCCCTCCGGCCCGTAGTACGCGGCCATGTGCGCCAGGCCCGCGGGGCCCTGCGCGGCGGCGCCCGCCAGGTTGACGGCCTTCATCCAGTCCGGGGCCTTGTAGCCCTTGGGGTCGGCCTCGAACTTCTCCTTCTCCTGGCTGAAGCCGATGTCCATCGCCAGCTCGGCGGCGCCCAGCAGCACGCTGGCGCCCACGTCCGCGGCCACGCCCACACCGGTGAGGTCCAGGGCGATGCCCAGGGCCCCGTCCGCGGTGTTCAGCACCGCGGCGGTGTGCGCGAAGTAGCCCAGGTCGTTGTTCTTGCCGTGCAGGTCCAGCGACTCCTTCTCGTACTTCACCGCGTCGATGGCGTTGGGCAGCGCGCCCGCCACCGGGACGACCTTCGCCAGGTTCTTGAAGACCTTGCCGGCCACGTCGGCGGTGATCTCCACGCCGACCTTGCCCAGCACCTTCTCCATCACCTTGAGGCCCTGGCCCACGAGCTTGCTGCCCGCCTTGTCCAGCAGCGGCCCCAGGCCCTTCACGGTGGTGTTGAGCGCGTCCGCGCCGACGCCGTCGGTGAACTTGAGCAGCGCCTTGAGCGCGCCGGAGTCCATGTCCGTCACGAGCTTGGACAGCACCTTGCCCGCGTCGTCGTCCAGCTTGCCCGCGAGCTTCGCGAACTGCTCGGTCGTCTTCGGATCCGACAGGACCTCGTTGAGGACCTTGTGCTCCATGCCGCCCAGGGCGCTCACGATGCGCTTGCCCGCCGCGGCGTCCGCCTTGCCCAGCTGGCCCACCAGGTTGTCCAGGGCCTTGGGGTCGGTGATGCCCTTGAGCGCGGCCTCCAGCGACTCCGGACCGCCCAGCTTGGTGGCGGCCGCGTCCAGCTTCTTGAGCTGATCCGGCGTGAGCTTGGAGGCGAGCTGCGGATCCAGCCCCTTCACCTTCACGTTGGCCAGCTGCGTGCCCTGCTGGGCCACGTCCGCCGGGTTCTTCACGCCCGCGTTCTTGAGGACGTCCGTGAAGGCCTTGAGGTCCTTCTTGAGGTCAGGCACCTCCGCCAGGAGCTGCGCGGCGGCCAGCGCCTTGTCCTGCGTGGAGGCGTTGGGGTCCGCCAGGGTGATGGCGGAACCCGCGGCGCGCAGCGACCCGTCCAGCTTGCGCAGGTCGTTGGAGAGCGCCGGGAACTTGTCCCCGGCGAAGTCCTTGAGCGCCTTGCCCAGCTCCAGCGTGGCGGTGGCCTTGTCGGTGGCGGAGGCGTTGGGGTCCGTCCACTTGCCGATGGCGCCCACCAGCTTCTCCGCGGCGGGCAGGCCCTTGAGCGCGGTGCCCAGCACGCCCTTCAGGTCCTCCGGCGCGAAGGTGTCGCCGGTGGCCTTCGCCAGGGTGAGGGCGGCCTGCGCCTTGTCGACGGTGCTCGCCTTGGGGTCCGTCAGCTTGCCCAGCGAGGTGAGCGCGTCCGCGTTGGTGGCCAGCTTCGCCAGCTTGTCGTCCTTGACGCCCAGGCGCTCCAGCGCGTTGGGGACCGTCTCCGGGAACTGCGAGGCCAGCTCGCCCAGGGCGGTGGCCTTCTCCGAGAAGGAGCCGGTGCCCAGCTTGTTGAGCGAGTCATAGGCCTTCTGCAGGTCCTCCTTCTTCTTGTCCTTGAGCTCCGGGAAGAGCTTGGGCAGGTCCTCCGCCTTGTCGGGCAGCGCCTCCGCGTGGGGCGGCTTCGGGTCCGCCGCCGGGGCCGCGACGGTCTGCCCCGCCGGGGCGCTCACCGGGCGCGCGTTGCCATTGGCGGTGAGCGGCGTGGCGAACGGCGAGGTGCTCTCCCCCGTCAGCCGGTTCACCCCGTTGCGGTTCTGCGGCCCCCCCGAGGAGAACTGGTCGTTCTGGAACAGCTTCACCGTGGGCTGCTTCGCCTGCGACTGCTGCTGCAGCTTCGCGGCCTGCTCGGCGGCGGCCTTCGCGGCGGCCTCGGCGGCGGCCTTCGCGGCGGCGGCGGCACGGGCAGCGGCTTCCGCGGCGGCGCGCGCGGCGGCCTCGGCGGCGGCGCGGGCAGCGGCGGCGGCGGAACCATCAATCGGGGTAGACATGGGCGAAGCTCCTACCTTTTCAAGAACCGAGAATGTCCCCGGGATTCTCTACATTTCGCGGCGAATGTTGCCTGACTCTCCGCGTTCTCGCGAATCACGGGGGAGGACGCGGCTGGTACGTGATTGCCCCTCACCGGGTTACATGGATCGCCGCCCCGCATGACGCGCAAAGACATAGCGGACACAATGGATGTCCCCCGGGAAGGCCCCCGCGCCCCGTCCGGCTGCGTCATGCCCTGGCGGATGGGCGGAGCATCCACTGGCCCAGCAGGGCGCACCCGGCGGAGCTGACCAGGGTGAGCACCGCCACGGCGGGGAACGAAGCCTCCGCGCCCATGAGCAGCGCCAGGGGAGACCAGCCCACGAGGAAGGACGCCGGGGTGATCAGCAGGGCCCGGGGATCGCGGGGGTCGCGAACCAGGGCCTGGATGGCGCCCAGGGCCAGCCCGGTGACGGCCAGGCCGGTGAGCATCATCAGGGGAAAGCTCCGGCCGAACATCAGCGCGTACACCCCCATGAGGGGAAAGACGTGCACGAGCCCGGGGAGCCAGAGGAGGAAGGCGGTCAGCATCCAGCGGTTCGGCGACGGGGACGGAGACATGGGCCCAATCCATCCCATGTCCCGGCGCCTCGCCACTCCCCGCCAGCGGACACTGTCCGTGGGCCAGGGCCTACGGCTTGGCCTGACAGGCGTTGAGGCCCGGGGTGTGTGCCCATTCCGTCCGGCCGCGAGCCGCGCGGCTTTAGAGGGGCTGGGTGCGCTGGAGCAGCCAGTCGCGTCCGGCGCCCTGGAGGTGGGGCTGGAGCCGCTCGCGCACGGTGGCGTGATAGGCATTGAGCCAGTCCGTCTCCTCCCGCGACAGCAGGGCCGGGTCCACCAGCCGCGTGTCGATGGGACAGAGGCTCAGCGTCTCGAAGCGCAGGAAGTCGCCGAACTCCGTCTTGCGGTCGGGCACCGCGGCGATGAGGTTCTCGATGCGGATGCCCCAGCGGCCCGGGCGGTAGAGGCCGGGCTCGTTGGAGGTGATCATCCCCGGCTCCAGCGCCGTGGTGGGGTCGTTGGGCATCGTTGGGGAGACGCCGTGCGGCCCCTCGTGGACGTTGAGGAAGAAGCCCACGCCGTGGCCCGTGCCGTGGCCGTAGTCCAGCCCCTCCGCCCACAGCGGCGTCCGCGCCAGCGCGTCCAGGTTCGGGGAGCGGGTGCCCCGGGGGAAGCGGGCCCGGGACAGGTTGATCATCCCGCGCAGCACCAGGGTGAAGTCGCGCCGCTGCTCCGCGGTGGTCTCCCCCACGGGCACCACGCGGGTGATGTCGGTGGTGCCGGACGTGTACTGCCCGCCGGAGTCGATGAGCAGCAGGCCCCGCGGCTGCTGCCCCGGCAGGCACACCGTCGCGTGCGAGGCCTGCGTCGCGCGGTAGTGCGGCATCGCGGCGTTCGCGTTGAACGCGGCGATGGTGGAGAAGCTGAGCGACACGAAGCCCGGACGCCTGGCCCGCTCGGCGGAGAGACGCTCGTCGACGGTCAGCTCGGTGATGGGCTCGCGGCCCAGGGCGGACTCGAACCAGGCGAAGAACGCGCACAGCGCGGCCCCGTCCTGCTCCATCGCATTGCGGAAGTGCGCGAGCTCCGCGTCCGTCTTGCGCGACTTGGCCACGGTGGACGGGTTGAGCCCCTCCACCACGCTCACGCCCTTGCCCACTGCCTGCCGCAGCCCGTGGGTGATGCGCCGGGGGTCCACGAGCAGCCGCGTCCCCTCCGGCAGCGCCCCCAGCGCGCGTGACGCCTCGTCGTAGGGGTGGAGGGTGACGCCGTCCGCCTCCAGCTCCGCGCGCAGTGCGTCCGGCACCTTGCCCGCCCCGATGAACAGACGGGCCCCGCCGGGCTCCACCAGCAGGTGCGCCAGGAACACCGGGATGTAGTCCACGTCCGCGCCGCGCAGGTTCGTCAGCCACGCGACGTCATCCAGCGTGGAGATGAAGTGGTGCGTCGCGCCCAGCACGCCCATCTCCGCGCGCACGGCCCGCAGCTTGTCGGTGCGGGGCACCGGGGACAGCGCGTGCGCGTACACGGGCGCGGCGGGCAGGGGCGGCCGGTCCGCCCAGGCCTCCGCCACCACGTCCAGGTCCGTGCGCAGCACCACCCCCGCCGCCGTCAGCTGCGTGGCCGCCGAGCGCGCCAGCCCCAGGCCCAGCACCGCCCCGTCCACCGCCACCACCTGCCCCGGCGGCACGTTCGTGGCCAGCCAGTCCAGGTGCGACTGCCCGGGCGCGTTCGTCGTACGCACCGTCGCGATGCCGCTGCCCTTCAGCTGGGCGTCCGCCTGATCCCAGTAGCGGCTGTCCACCCACAGGCCCGCGTAGTCCGCCGTCACCACCAGCGTGGCCAACGAGCCGGTGAAGCCAGACGCCCACTCGCGTCCCTTCCAGCGGCCCGGCAGGTAGGTGGACAGGTGCGGGTCGCTCGTCGGCACCCAGACCGCCGCCACACCGCGCTCCCGCATCACCTGCCGCAGCCGCGCGATGCGCTCGCGCGCCGCGGCCCCCTGCGTCTGCTCAAGGCCCATGGCTTCCTCCGTCCGTCGTTGCGCCGCCCGCGTCCTCATGCCGGAAACAGCGCGCCTTTTCGAGGCCCTCGCACCCCGGGTGCCCCCCGGATCAAGACTCCCGGGAATGCCGCTGTCGCACTGAAGACGCGGTGCGGCATCCCGTCGCGTCGCGGCTCCGCGATCTGTTGTCCATTGATGGGAAAGCGCCGCGAGCCCCTGGGCCGCTGGCGTGCAGGTGCTTACCAAGCCGGTGGCCGTGGTGAGGAGCACGCGGCCCAGGTCCACCCGTCTCCTGAGCAGGTCTGGTTTTCCACCGTGCGACGCGTTCTCGCCATCCTTCCCTACGTTCCGCTGCCTTCGGATACGGGCGGCACCCTGCGCACGCTCGAGCTGGTGCGTGCGCTTGCCTCGCGCTTCGAGCTGGAAGTGTTCGCGGTGCACCGGACGGGCAACGACGCGGAGGGCTTCAAGCGCTGGCTGGGAGGGCTGGGCGTGCCGGCCTCCAGGCTGCACCTGGTGGACCTGCCGCGCGTGGCGCTCGGGGAGACCTTGAACAGCAGCAGGGCCTTCCTGCGGGGCACGCCGCTCACCTACGTCCGCTTCGCGCGCCAGGGCCTGAGTGACGCCCTTCGCAAGGTGCTGACGGAGCGCGGCCCCTTCGACATCATCCACTTCGACCACCTGCACATGGCGCAGCTGTTGCCGCTGGCGCGGCAGCTCAACCCGGGCGCGCACCTGGTCATCGACGAGCACAACGTGGAGAGCCAGGTGCTCGCGCGCATGGCGCCCCTGAGCGCGCCGCTGCTGCGGCCGTTCCTCAACTGGCAGTTCCAGCGGGTGGAGCGGCTGGAGCGCGAGTGCGTGAGCCAGGCGGACACGGTGCTGGCGTGCTCGGACGTGGATGCCCAGCAGCTTCGCGCCCTGGGAGCGAAGCACGTGCAGGTGGTGCCCAACGGAGTGAAGCTGCCGGACTTCGCGCCCCGGGAGGCCATGGGTGACGACCTGGTCTTCGTGGGCTCCATGGACTGGTGGCCGAACGAGGACGCGGTGTTGCGGCTGGCGCGCGAGGTGTGGCCGCTGGTGTCGTCGGATCTATCGGCGGGCAAGCTGCTGGTGGTGGGCCGCAGCCCGCCCGCGTCCGTGCGCGCACTGGAGAACGAGCGGCTGGTGGTGACGGGCTCGGTGCCGTCGGTGGCGCCGTACCTGGCGCGTGCGCTGGCGACGGCCATTCCCCTGCGCGCGGGCAGCGGGACGCGCCTCAAGGTGCTGGAGGCCGCGGCGGCGGGCGTGCCCGTGGTGGCCACGCGCCTCGCGGTGGAGGGGTTGCCGGTGGTGGAGGGGCAGCATGTCCTCCTCGCGGAGTCGCCCCAGGAGTTCGCCGCCGCGCTGCGCCGGCTGCGCCAGGATCCGGACCTCTGCAGCCGGCTCGCGCAGAACGCCCGCCGCATGGCGGAGTCCTTCGCGTGGGACGGCATCGGGGCAGGCCTGGGCGAGCTCTACCTGAACGCGCCGGTCGTGCGCGGCAACGAGAACAAGCCCTCGGGGTCGGAAGCCAACTGAGCCCATCCCGGGCGAACTGCGGTGGGCCGCGACCGCGCGCCGAAGCCTTCAGCCTCGGCGTCCGTCTCCAAGGCTGAGAAGGCAAGAACCCGCGGCAGGCCGCCCTCCGCGGCGTCCTACGCGAACTGGTCCGACTGTCGGACCAGTTGGGCCCGGCATCGCAGGGGGCCCCGATCCAGCCGGGCCGCAGAAACCTGTCCGACTGTCGGACCAGTTGGACCCGCCATGGCAGGAAGGCCCCCGCTCCAGCCGGGCGGCAGAAACCTGTCCGACTGTCGGACCAGTTGGGCCCGGCATGGCAGGGGTGCCTCCGCTTCAACCTCGCGGCAGAAACCTGTCCGACCACCGGACAGGTTGGATCCACGCCGGACCGGAGCCGGACGACACCGCGCGGCCGTGCAGGAGGCGGTGGACCTTCACCGCAGGCCTGGATCGCCCTACCCGGCCGCTGCCTGGGTGTGAGGCTGATCCACGAGAGCGGGCAGGTAGAGCGATTCGATGTAGCGATTCGCCATCCGCTCCGGTGCGTGGTGGGCCATGACGTACTCCCGCGCGGCCTGCGCCATCCGCGTCCTCCAACCAGGGGCCGCCAGCAGTCCCGCGAGCGCCGAGGCCAGCGTGCCCGCGTCTCCCGGTGGCACCACGAGCCCACGCCCCGTGCCCAGCACGTGGGGAAGTTCGCCGACTCCGGACGCCACCAGCGGCCGCCCCAGCGCCATCGCCTCCAGCGCGACCAGCGGCATGCCTTCCCGCAGGGACGGCATCACCACCGCGTCCGCGGCCGCGTACACGGCGCGGACCTCCGAGCGGAATCCCAGGAAGCGCACCGGCAGTCCCTGCGCCTGCGCCTCCAGCGACTCGCGCAGGGGGCCATCGCCCACCAGCAGCAGCGTGGGCACCGTCGCGCCGGGCGTCCGGGCCAGGCGCTGCATCGCGTCCAGGAGCACCTGGGGCCCCTTCTCCACTGACAGACGCCCCACCAGCGCGATGACGGACCCCTCCGGCGCGAGCCCCAATGCCTCGCGGGCCTGGAGCCGCTCCTCCTCCGTGCACGCATCCGCGAGCGGCAGCGCGTTGGGGATGTAGACCACCGGCGAGCGGTGGACATAGCGGCGCAGGCGCGCGGTCAATTCGCGCGACACCGCCGCCACCGCGCTCGTGCAATTGCCCAGCACGCGCGCCAGCCCCTCGTAGGCGATCAGCGCGGGCGTGGCGCCGGTGTCCCCATGGTACGTGGCCACCAACGGCACTCCGGCGAGCGCGCTCGCGGCGGCGCCCAGCGTGAGCGACTTGTAATCATGCGCGTGCAGCAGCCCCACGCCCCGTCGGCGGACCTCCGAGGCGAGCGTGGCCACGGCCATCGCGCTGAAGCGGCCGGGCACCTCCAGCGTCAGCGCGTCCAACCCCTGCTCTCGCGCCGCGCCCGAGAGCACGTCCACCCGTCCGGGCGAAACGAGGCTGCACACCTGCGCCCGCCACGGCGACGGCGTGGACGCGGCCAGCGACAGCAACGCCCGCTCCGCGCCGTACAGGCCGCAGGTGCTGCGCACATGGAGGATGGTGGAGTGCGGCACCCGTCGTTCTCCCGTGCCGCTCACGCCTGGGCGCGAGCCGCGGCACCCCGGTAGAGCCTCGCGTACGTGTCCACCATCGTGGACAGCGAGTAGCGCTGCACCTCGCGCTTCGCGGCCTCACCCAGGCGCGAGCAGAGGTCCGCGTCGTGGGCCAGGCGCTTCACCGCGCCAGCGAGCGCATCCACGTCCCCGGACGGCACCAGGAGCGCCGTCTCACCATCGCGGTGCACCTCGCGGATGGCCGGGATGGCGTGCGACACCGTGGGCAGCCCCACCGCCATCGCCTCCAGCAGCGACAGAGAGCGGCCCTCGCGGCGGGACGGCTGCACGTAGACGTCGAACGCGGGCAAGAGCTTGCTCGCCTCCAGCAGCGCGCCCGTGAAGTGCACCCGTCCGGCCAGCGGGGACGCGGCGGCACGAGCGCGCAGCGTGGCCTCCATGGGGCCCGGGCCAATCATCACCAGGTGCGTGTCCTTCGCGTCCGCGAAGTGGCGCAGGAAGGCGTCCACCAGCAGGTCCGGGCCTTTCTCCTCGGAGAGGCGGCCCAGGTAGCCCACCACCGTGGCGTCCTGCGGAAGACCCAGGCGCTCACGCGCGGCCCTGCGGGCTTCCTCGCCCGTGGCGACCTCCAGCGGCACGCCGTTCTCGATGGTGACCACGTTCGACAGCAGCTTCGGGCTCCAGCGCTCCAGGCTGGCGCGCACTTCGCTGCCGCATGCGACCAGGGACTGGGTGAACATGGCGGCGGCCATGGCCGCGGGGCGCAGCTTGCCCTGCGGCTCGACCGTCTGGTGGAAGGTGCCCAGGACGGGCGTGCGCGGACGCAGCGTCCGGGTGGCGACGGCGTTGAGCCAGGGCCCCACGTCGTGGCCGTGGACCACGTCGGCGCCAAAGGCGTCCACCTCCTGGGCCAGCCGGCGGATGGCCGTGGGCGTCATGCCGGCCAGGCCTCCCAGCCACACCGTGGGGACGTTGACGCGCTGGAGCAGCTCGCGCACCGGACCGTCCGGCCCCAGGGCCAGCACCACGGATTCGATGCCCCGCTCGCGGCCATGCTGGGACAGCCGGACCACCAGCTGTTCGAGTCCGCCCATCTCCAGGCCATACATCACGTGAGCCACGCGCGTAGGCCGCGCCGTCGGGTGCAGTTCGTTCGTCATGGACGCGGGCAAGCTAGGCACGCACCCCAGGCCCACAACCCCCCGCGGGCGGTCCCCGTCCCGGCGGATGTCAGACAGTGGAAAGGTCCTTCGCGGAGGGTGGAGGCGTGCCCGTGCCCCGAGGGAGTCCGGCCCGTTTGCACGCGGCCTCTGTCCTGCCGGAGACTCGTGTGCATCCGACGCCTACAGGCCCCAATTGGGGTCCCCACCGGAGCCCCGTTTGGGAATCCCCGATCACGACTTCCAGTTGCTCACCACCTGCGGTGATTCCTCGGAGGCCGCGCTCCTGCGGGGCATGCTCGAAGCGAACGGCATCCCGTGCATCGTCCAGGGCGAGCAGCACCGGTCCATGTTGGGCGTGGCCGGGGCCTACATCGAGGTGCGGGTGCTGGTCCCGTCCGACGAGATGGAGCGCGCCCGGGAGCTGCTCAAGAGCGTGCCGCAGGA
This sequence comes from Corallococcus caeni, assembly GCF_036245865.1. Taxonomy (NCBI): domain Bacteria; kingdom Pseudomonadati; phylum Myxococcota; class Myxococcia; order Myxococcales; family Myxococcaceae; genus Corallococcus; species Corallococcus caeni. The sequence continues at coordinate 1,132,315 of NZ_BTTW01000001.1, forward strand.
GGAACCGCCCGGGAACGGCATCGCCGTGACGCTTGAGCCCAACACTGAGGGAGCCCACTGCGCGGTGCACGGCCAGCACGCCACGCAGGCCTGCAAGCGGTGCGGCAACTTCCTGTGCGAGCGCTGCGATGGAGCCAATGCCGGCCTCTGTGAGGACTGCGCCGACCTCAAGGATTCGGACGCCCAGGTTCAGCGCGGTCGGAAGCGCAGGGTCGTCGCGTGGTTGATCCTGCTCTCCATGTTCGGACCGCTCCTGCTGATCATCCTGTCGAACCTCCTGTTCGCGCTGCTGCATTGAAGCAGTCCTGCCCCGGCGGGCACCCCCACCGCCAGGGACGTGGCAGCCTTCCGGGAATGAAGCCCCGCCGAGCCCTCCTGCCCGCCCTCCTCGCCGCGGTCCTGACCACCGCGTGCGCCTCCGTGTCCCGCCCTCCCGTGGAGCTGGCCACCCCGACGCGGACAGGCGCTCCCGCGAACGGCCTGCCCTACCGCCTCTTCGTCTCCGGACAGGCCTCACCGGAACACCCGCATCGCCTGGTGATGTGGCTGCATCCGACGGGCACGGATGGCCTGACGCTGGTGGAGCCGCTGGCCGACGCCCTGGCTGCTCAGGGCTTCGCGCTGCTGACGTTCCCTCGCGAGCACGCGGAGGGCTGGAGTGGCGCGGATGCCAACCGGATGATGCTCGGCACGCTGCCGGAGGTGGCGCGTGTCCCCGGCGTGGATGCGGAACGGCCGGTGCTGCTGGGCTTCAGCGCGGGCGCGCAGATGGCGCTCGAGCTGTGGGCGGCGCGCCCCGAAGCCTTCCGGGCGTTGGTCCTGGTCGCTGGCGCCCCACGCCTGTCGCGCGGCGATGAACACACCCCGCCCCGGACCTCCGCGCACGCACGAGTCCCCATCCTGTCGCTCATCGGCGAGACGGATGGCAGCGCACCCCTGTGGCGAACGGCGCGCGAAGCCTGGCGTACGGCCGGACTGAGACTGGACGTGCGTGAGCTGCCCGGCCAAGGCCATACATGGTTGCTGGCCCTCCCGTCGGAACAAACGGCGCTGTTTCAATTCCTGGCGGAATTGTCCCGAGCGCCCTGACCTTTGCCCTCAGTCACGCGAGAAATATCAACCACCCCTGAAAAGCTTGAATTCCTTGTTGACGACATGCGAAGCCCCCGCCGGGTTTCACAGACAAGGGAGTTCGACGTGCTTCGAAGTGCATCACGATGGGTCGCGACGTTCGTATTGGGTTTCACCTGTATCCAGACGGGCTGTGCTCCCGCGGAACCGCCCACTCCGGAGACACCGGAGGCCACGGCGGCCGCGCAGCCGCTGCTGACCGGTGAGCGGTCGCTCCTGGGCACCACCGCGCTTCCGGCCGTGGCGGCCGCGGATGACAGCGGCGCGGTGGAGCTGGGGGTGCGCTTCCGCAGCGACGCGCCGGGGCGGATCATGGGCGTGCGCTTCTACAAGGGCGCGGGCAACACGGGCACGCACACCGGCAGCCTGTGGACGGCGTCCGGTGCGCTGCTGGCCACCGTCACCTTCCAGAACGAGACGGCCTCCGGCTGGCAGGAGGCTCGCTTCACCACGCCGGTCACCATCGCGGCCGACACGAACTACGTCGTCTCGTATTACGCGCCCGCCGGTCACTACGCGGTGACGGGCAACGGCTTCGCGGCCGCGCTGGATGCGCCGCCCCTGCACGCCGAGGCGGTTACCAACGGCCTCTACCGCTATGGCAGCACCAGCGGCTTCCCGACCAACACGTTCAACGCGAGCAACTACTGGGTGGACGTGGCCTTCCAGCCCAACGACGTCACGCCCCCGCGCGCGCCCACCAACGTCACCGCCCTGCCCAACTCGCCCACCGCCATCGACCTGACGTGGTACGCGTCCGTGGACGGCAGCGGCGAGACGCAGGGCAATGCCCGCTGGCACCTGGTGTACCGGGGCAGCCAGCTCATCGCGGAGCTGCCCGGCACCACCGTGCGCTACCGCGACACCGGCCTGACGCCCTCCACCGCGTACACGTACACCGTGCGCGGCCGTGACGCCGCCGGCAACGTCAGCGTGGCCTCCACGGCCGTCACCGCCACCACGCTCGCCAACACCACCTGCAACCCGTGCAGCCTGTGGAACAGCGTGACGGGCGACCCGCAGTACGAGAACGCCGACGCCACCCCCACGGAGGTCGGCGTGAAGTTCCGCACCGACGTGGCGGGCACGGTGACCCAGGTCCGCTACTACAAGGGCAGCACCGACACCGGCCCGCACGTGGGCCACCTGTGGAGCGCCACCGGCACGCTGCTGGCCACCACGGAGACGACGCCCGCCGAGACGGGCTTCGGCTGGCGCGAGCTGTCCTTCGCCACGCCGGTGAGCCTGGCCGCGAACACGACCTACGTCGTGTCGTACTTCGCCACCGGCGGTCGCTACGCCATCACCCCGTACTACTTCAACACCGCGGGCGTGGACGTGCCCCCGCTGCACGCCCCCTCCACGGTGGAGGCCAGCGGCAACGGCGTGCGCAACCTCAACGGCAGCGCGTTCCCCACGGAGGCGTGGCTCAACACCAACTTCTGGGTGGACGTGACGTTCGTCCCCTCGACGCCCGGCGGCCCCGCGACGGCGGACCTGAGCGTGACGCAGGCGTTCCCGGATGGCACGGGCGCCAACGGCGACGTCCTCTTCTACGACATCACCGTGACGAACCAGGGCACGACGACCGCCACCGACGTCGTGCTCGACGTCCCCGTGCCCACCGGCCTGAGCTACTTCTTCTATTCGGCGAACGCGCCGGGGAGCCCCGGCGGGAGCTGCTCGTTCTTCAGCGACCTGCAATGCACCACCCCCAGCCTGGCGCCGGGCGCGAGCTTCACCATCAACGTCCAGGCCATCCCGTTCAGCGCCGGGACGTTCACCAGCCAGGCCACCGTCGCGTCCTCGCAGACGGACGCCACGCCGGGCAACAACACCCACGCGCTGGCCATCCCGGTGGGCCCGTCCACCAACCTCGTCACCTTCGACACGTTCCCCGGCCAGGACGAGACGTTCAACGGCCCGCACGGCCCCATCCACTTCGGCCTCGATCGCTGGTACATCGCGTCGCCCTGGGGCGGGTTCGACACGAAGAGCGTGTCGTTCAACGGCGGCGGCCTCACCCAGGCCAGCCTGTCCATCTTCGGCCAGCGGCGCGTCCTGGGCCTGGAGGCCTTCACGTGGGACAGCGGCGCCACGCTCACGCTGAGCTGCATCGACCTGCCCACCCTCACCTTCCCCCTGACGGCGGGACAGGTGACGCACGTGGTGCCGAGCTGGACGGCGCCCTGCACGGTCTTCACCCTGACGACGTCCAACGGGTGGGACACGAACTTCGACAACCTGGAGCTGTCGCCGCGCCCCTGAGCGCGTGACGGAAAGGGCGGGCGGGCATGCTTCACGGATGCCCGCCACGCCCCGAAGCTCGGGACTACGACGGCCGGTCACCCGCGCACGCGGCGGCACGCGAGCGCAGCAGCGCCTGCTCCTTCGCGTTGCGCGTGAGCGACGCGGCCCGTTCGAACTCCGCCCGGGCCTCCTTCAGACGCCCCAGCTTCTGGAGCAGGTCGCCGCGCACGGCGGGCAGCAGGTGGTAGTGCTTGAGCGACGGCTCGGCCACGAGCTGCTCCACCAGCTCCAACCCCACCGCGGGACCAAACGCCATGGACAGGGCGACGGCGCGGTTCAACTCCACCACCGGTGACGGCGTGAGCCGCGCGAGCACCGCGTAGAGCGCCGCGATGCGCTGCCAGTCCGTCTCCTCCGGCGTGCGCGCCCGCGCGTGGCACGCGGCGATGGAGGCCTGCAACACGTAGGGCCCCGGCGCCCCCGCCTTCTCCGCGCGCTCCAGCGCGGCGAGCCCGCGGCGGATGAGGAGCTGATCCCACAGCGCGCGGTTCTGCTCCAGCAGCAGCACGGGCTCGCCCGACGGCCCCACCCGCGCCCGGGCCCGCGACGCTTGAATCTCCATCAGCGCCACCAGCCCGTGCACCTCCGGCTCCCCGGGCGCCAGCTCCGCCAGGATGCGGCCCAGGCGCAGCGCGTCCTGGCAGAGCTCCGGACGCATCCAGCCGTCACCCGCCGTCGCGGCGTAGCCCTCGTTGAAGATGAGGTAGACGACCTCCAGCACCGACGCGAGCCGCGTCGCCAGCTCCTCGCCCCGGGGGACCTCGAAGGGGACGCCCTTCTCCGCCAGCGTGCGCTTGGCCCGCACGATGCGTTGGGCCACCGTGGGCTCCGGCACCAGGAACGCGCGGGCGATCTCATCCGTCGTCAGACCGCCCAGCAGCCGCAGCGTGAGCGCCACGCGCGCCTCCGGGGACAGGACCGGGTGGCAGGACGTGAAGATGAGGCGCAAGAGGTCGTCGCCGACGTCGTCGTCCAGGGCCGCGTCCAGGTCTGGCACCTCCGCCTCCTCCAGTCCGTGCCCCAGCTCCTCGTGCTTGCGCGCGAGCAGCTTGTGCCGGCGCATCTCGTCGATGGCGCGGCGCTTCGCGGTGGCCATGAGCCACGCGCCCGGATTCTCCGGCACGCCCGACACCGGCCACTTCTCCAACGCCGCCACCAGCGCGTCCTGCGCCAGCTCCTCCGCCTGCCCCACGTCGCGCACCATGCGCGCAAGCCCGGCGATGAGCCGGGCGGACTCGATTCTCCACACCGCGTGCACCGCGGCCTGCGCCTTGGAAACCGTCACGGCGCGGACTCAATCAAATGCACGTCGAATGGGCGCCCCGGAAATCGACACGGGGTGCGATTTCCCGCACAACGACCCGGCCCCGGGCCTCCCCTTCCGGAAGGAAGCCCGGGGCCGTCACCTCACGCCCGCGCCTCGGCGTGGGAGGCGCTGGCGGACTCCGGCACCGGCTCGTAGGCCCCCAGGCGCATGCTGGCCTGGGCGCGTCCCTGCGTGCGGCCGCGCAGCGCCGTCACGTAGCCGAACAGGCGCGCCATGGGCACACGCGCGGACACGCACCGCGCCGTCCCCTTCGCCTCCATCCCCAGCACCCGTCCCCGCCGCGACGCCAGGTCGCCCAGCACGTCGCCCAGGAACTCCTCCGGCGTCACCACCTCCACCTCCATCACCGGCTCCAGCCCCTGCACGCCCACGCGCCGGGCGGCCTCCTGGAGCGCCAGCGAGCCCGCCACCGCGAACGCCTGCGGCGTGCTGTCCTTCACGTGCGTGTCCCCATCCACCAGCCGCACCTCCACGTCCACCAGCGGCACGCCCTCACGCACGCCGCGCGCCATGGCGCCGGCCACGCCCTTTTCAATCGCGGGCACCAGCTCGCGGGGGATGGTGCCGCCCTTCGTGGCGTCCACGAAGACGAGCCCCGCCCCTCGCGGCGCCGGCCCCACGTCCAGCACCACGCGCGCGTACTGTCCGGGCCCGCCGGACTGGCGGACGTGGCGGTACTCCTGGCGCACCGCGCCCCGCAGCGTGTCGCGGTACGCCACCTTGGGCTGTCCCACGCGCGCCTCCACGCCGAACTCCGTCCTCAACCGGTCCACGACCACCTCCAGGTGCAGCTCACCCATGCCGGACAGCAGCACCTGGCCGCTCTCCGCATCCACGCCCAGGCGCAGCGACGGGTCCTCCGCCGCCAGCCGTTGCAGGCCCTCTTCCAGCTTCGGCAGCTCCGCGGGGGAGCGCGCCTCCACGGCGAGCTGCACCACGGGCTCCATCACGTTCAACGCCTCCAGCACCACCGGCGCGTCCGGGTCGCACAGCGTGTCGCCCGTGCGAACGCCCTTGAGCCCCTGCGCCGCGCACAGGTCGCCCGCGTGCACCTCCGCCACCTCCTCGCGGCGGTTGGCGTGCATGAACATCAGGCGCCCCACCCGCTCACGCCGTCCGGTGACGGGGTTGAGCAGGACGGTGCCCGCGCGCAGCGTGCCGGAGTACACCCGCAGGAACACGATGCCGCCCACGGCCTTGTCGCTCATCAACTTGAACGCCAGGGCCGCTGGCGGACCGGAGTCCGACACGGGACGGCTGACGCGCTCGCCGGTGCCGGGCGCAAAGCCCTCCACCACGGCCACGTCCGCGGGTGACGGCAGGTAGCTGACGACCGCATCCAGGAGCATCTGCACTCCCTTCTTCTTGAAGGCCGACCCGCACAGCACCGGCACCAGTGTCCGCGCGAGGGTGCCCGAGCGCAGCGCGCGCTCCAGGTCCTCCACGGTGATGTCCTCCACCCGCCCGTCCACGAACTTCTCCAGCACGCCCTCGTCCACGTCCGCGCAGACTTCAATCAGGCGCATGCGGTACGGCAGCACCGCCTCCAACAGTTCCGGAGGCACGGGCGCGTCGTCGTCGAAGCCACCGTCATCGCCCTGGAAGCGCACCATCCGCATGCGCACCAGGTCCACGAGCCCCTGGAAGTCCGCGCCGGCGCCCACGGGCCACTGCACGGCCACCGGGCGCACGCCCAGCCGGTCCACCATGGACTGCACGCTCGCGGAGAAGTCCGCGCCCACCTTGTCCATCTTGTTGATGAACGCGATGCGCGGCACGCCGTAGCGGTCCGCCTGACGCCACACCGTCTCCGACTGCGGCTCCACGCCCTGGCTGGCGTCGAACACCGCCACCGCGCCGTCCAGCACGCGCAGCGAGCGCTCCACCTCGATGGTGAAGTCCACGTGGCCCGGCGTGTCCAGGATGTTGATGCGGTGGGGCACGCCCGCCTCCCGCCCGTGGCGCGGCTGCCAGAAGGCCGTCGTCGCCGCGGACGTGATGGTGATGCCGCGCTTCTTCTCCTGCTCCATCCAGTCCATCTCCGTGGAGCCCGTGTGCACCTCTCCCGTGGAGTGGATGCGGCCGGTGAAGAAGAGGACGCGCTCGGTGAGCGTCGTCTTGCCCGCGTCGATGTGGGCCATGATGCCGATGTTGCGGTACCGCTCGATGCGCGTGGTGCGAGGCATGGAAGACTCCCGTTCCCGTCCGGGCAGCGAGGCCCGCGGGTGTATTGGATTGAGACGCCGGTTGGATGAGAGGAATCAGCCCGCGGCGGGCCTCAGGGCGCACACGTCCAGGAAGGCACGAGGACGCACGAAGGCACCGCGGGGACTTTTCGGGCGGAGACGGGGCTCACGGCACGCGTGCAACCAGCCACGGCGCGCACCGGAGCAATCCGGTCCGCCTGCTCAAATATCGAGCAGAACCTCGTGACGGGGGGCGAGGCGCACGTCCGCCGCCGGCGCGAAGGCGCTCAGGGTCGGCAGGGCATGGAAGGTGACGGGCCTCATGACTCAATAGGAGTAAGACAGACGGACCCCACTGTCAACCTGGCGGGCTCCGCCGTGTTTCACGCCCGGAAATAAATCCCCGGAAAGAATATCCGTCGCGCGTGCCGTAGACGTGGCGGTTGGCGCCAGACGCCAGCCCCTGACTCCTCCGAGGGGGAAGTATGTCCACGTTTCACAAGAGCCTGCTGACGGCCTCCATGGCTCTCGTCGGCTTGAATGGGTGTGTCTACGGCTACATCTACGACGCGGCGTCCGGCAGTGCCGTGCAGGACGTGACGGTGACCGTCGCCTCCGGCATCTGTTCCGGCAATGGCTGCGGGACCAACCCCACGTTCCAGAAGACGGACTCGTCCGGCCTCTACGTCTTCGACGCGTACGGCAACCACAACGGCGAGGACCACATCCAGATCATCCTGCCGGCCTCCGGCGAGGAGGCCCTGCGGCTCGTCTACTCGCGCACGGGCTACCGCTCCGTCACCGTCTACCACCGGCCCAAGTACGAGACGGTGACGCAGGACGGGAACAGCTACGACATCTCCGCCGTGCAGCCCGTGTACCTGTGCGCGCTCTTCGCCACGGACACCGACGGCGACGGCGTCTGCGACGCGGCCGAGTCCCGCTACGGCACCAACCCCAACAGCTCCGACACGGACGGCGACCGCATCAGCGACTTCGCGGAGCTGTACGGCTACGGCGGCGTGGACCTGCACTACTGGGGCGCGGACCCTCGCAAGAAGGACGTCTTCGTGGAAGTGGACTACTACGCGGACCGCAAGCCCACGCAGGCGGCGCTGGACCGCGTGACGACGGCCTTCGCCAACGCGCCCGTCTCCAACCCCAACGGCTCCACGGGCATCGCGCTGCACCTGGTGCTGGACTCGCAGATCGCCGCCGCGGACGCCATCTCCAACCTGGACACCGGTTGGGTGGGCGTGGACACCATCAAGAGCAAGTACTTCGCGTCGCGCCGGGCGCCCTTCTTCCACTACGCCCTGTTCGCGAACACCTACGGCACGACGACCTCCAGCGGCCTGTCGCGCGGCATCCCCGCCCATGACCTCATCGTGACGCTGGGCGGCTGGTCCGTGCCGGGCGGCACGGAGCTGCAGCAGGCCGGCACGCTCATGCACGAGCTGGGACACAACATCGGCCTGCGCCACGGCGGCACCGACGACGCCAACTACAAGGCCAACTACCTGAGCGTGATGAACTACGAGTACCAGACGTTCGGCCTGCGCATCGACGGCGTGGACAACGTGATGGACTACTCGCGCGTCCGCGTCGCGTCCGTCAGCGAGGGCTCCCTCAACGAGGCCGCCGCCTTCGCGCCCGTCTTCCCCACCACGGAGGCGGACCTGGCGCACATCGGCGTGCGCATCAAGGGCGTGCAGGTCGCGGGCACCGCGAGCGCCAACCTGGACATCAACAACGACGGCGTCATCCAGACCACGTCCTACGCCCGGGACCTCAACCGCGACCTCGACACCCTGGACCTCTTCCCGGCCGCGCAGAATGACTGGCTGGCCCTGGTGTACGACGGCGCCGGGCAGATTGGCGACGGCTGGCTGGGCACCACCCAGGGCCTGAGCCGCCAGCAGCCCTTCTTCGTCGTCCCGGAGAAGACAGACTCCTGCCTCACGGAGCAGATGCTCCTCAAGCGGTAGTCCAGGACCTCACTCCCTGGGAAGTCCTCCCCGCCGGGTTCCTCTTCAGGAGGGACCCGGCGGTCGTTCATCCAGCCCCTGCCCGCGTAGACTCCGGCGCATGCCGCATGTCGCCCTCGTGGGATACGGACGTTTTGGACGCGCGCTGGGAACGCTGCTGGAGGCGGTGGGGGTGGAGCACCGCGCCCTGGACCCGGTGGCGGACATCCCGGAGCCGCTCCGCGCGCGCTCGGTGCATGAGCTGCTGGAGGGCGCGGAGCTGGTGGTGGTCGCGGTGCCGGTGCCCCAGATGCGGGACGTGCTGAGCGCCCTCAAGCCCCACCTGCGGCCGGAGCACCTGGTGCTGGACGTGGGCAGCGTGAAGGTGAAGCCCGTGGAGGCGCTGACAGAGGTGCTGGGCGCCAAGGTGCCATGGGTGGGCACGCATCCGCTCTTCGGCCCCTTGAGCCTGGCCATGGCCGAGCGCCCCATGCGCGTCGTGCTCTGCCCCAACCCGCTGCATCCGGAAGCAGCCCCGCGCGCCCGGCGCTTCTACGAGGGGCTGGGCTGCGAGGTCATTGAACAGACGCCGGAAGGCCATGACCGGGTGATGGCGCGCACGCACGCCCTCACGTTCTTCGTGGCCAAGGGGATGGTGGACTCGGGCGCGGCGGCGGACGTGCCCTTCGCGCCGGCCAGCTTCAAGGCGCTGTCGCGCACCATCGAGACCGTGCGCGCGGACGCGGGCCACCTCTTCAACGCCATCCAGCAGGAGAACCCCTTCGCCACGGAGGCGCGCGGGCGGCTGCTCGCGGCGCTCCAGGGCATCCACCGCGACCTGCAAGCCGCGCCCTCCGTGGAGGAGACCAAGGCGTCGAGCGTCGCCGCGCCCGGACTGGAACCGGCGGCGCCAGCCCCCCGGGAGCCGCGCGACCACATCGACGCGCTCGACCGGGAGCTGGTGGAGCTGCTCGCCCGCCGCGAGGAGCTGGCCCGCCGTCAGCGCCGCGCGCAGGTGTCCGGGAACGAGCCCGCGCGCACGGAGGCGCTGCTCGCCGTGCGCCGCGCGTGGGCCCGGGAGCTGGGCGTCGACGCGCAGGAGGTGGAGGCCATCTTCCGCGCCGTGCTGGGCAGCGGCCTGCGCTGACGGCGGCGCTAGAGGTACTCGTCCAGCCAGTCGAACATCCGGTGGTTGGCGACGGCCTGCGCGCCCTCCTGGCAGTGCAGGAGGCCGGTGTCCGCGGCGGTGAAGAGCATGTAGTCCCTCGGGCACTCCAGCGCGTCGAAGAGCAGCCGGGCCTGGCCCTGCGAGAACGCCTCGCCGGTGCCGTCCATCACCAGCGTGCGGCAGCGGATGCGGTGGACGACGGGGGTGTTGTCGTACCGGCGCAGTTCGAAGAGCAGGGCCGACGGCGTGCTGACGCCGTGCTTGAACATCGCGTCCTTCATGTACCAGCGGTACAGGAACACCTGATCCATCAACTGGGCCATGGCCGCGTCGAAGGCCTGGGGGTCGCTGTCGAGCAGCGGCATCACGTCCGGGAAGTAGGTGTTGAACTGCTCGAAGGACGCCGCGCCCCAGTCCAGGACGCCGGGGTTGGGGATGAGGATCTTGATGCGCCGCTCGAACGCGGCGGCGCGCGGCACCAGGGCTCCGCCCATGCTCCACCCCAGGAGCGCGATGCGCCGCGAGTCCACGCCCGCGATGCACAGGGCGAAGTCCACCACCGGGCGGATGACGTGCTCCCAGTCATGGCGGAAGGGCAGCCCCTGCTCGCGGATGGCCATGCCCTGGCCGGGCGCGTGCACGATGAGGCAGTGGTAGCCGCGCGCGAGCGCCGCGTCGATGACGTACTTGGACTCCTCCGGCCACGCGTCGCGGCCCTGCTGGAAGATGAGCAGCGGCGCGATGCTCCGGGCGCTCGGGGCGCGGAAGAAGTAGCCGGGCAGCGTGGTGCCCTCGTACGGGATGCGCACGGGCGTGCCCGGAAGCTTCAGCAGCGGGAGCGCCTTGTCGTAGGCCTCCACCGCCTTGCGCCCGGTGGCCACCACGCTCGGGTGGGTGGGGTCCGGGTGGTGGATGAGCGCGGCGCGGTAGTAGTTGGCGGCGCGCAGGTAGGCATTGCCCGCGCTGATGGGATGGCGGCGGGACAGGCTCGTGTCGCCCATGGCGCGGATGCGGTCGGCGGTGCGGACCCACTCGTTGGGCCAGCTCCAGTCATCCCCCGCGACGATGCGGGTCGCGGTGTCCAGCACCTCGCTGATGTCGGCCTGGGCGCTGTAGGTCGCGGCCAGGAAGTGCAGCAACTGGCTCTCCATGATGGGGTCCGCCATCAGCCCCAGCTCCCACCAGGGCCTGGGCTCCTCGGCGGCGGTGGCGGTCGTGGATGGCCGTCCCGCCGCGGTGGCGGTGGAGCCCCGGAGCAGCGCGAGCCCCCCGGTCAGTCCCAGGCTGGCCTGGATGAGGGAGCGACGATCCAATGAGATGCCCATGGTCTGCGACCTCCAGCGAAGTGGATGCTGGCGGGTCGAACACCGGGGGGCGGCCCTTCTGTCACCCGGCTCCCTGTCCCCTCTCAAGCAGCCGTCACCGGCGCGGGTTTGAATTCACCGCTCGGGATTCAGGGTGGAAATGGCGCTGTTGGTGGACCCAATGCGTTTGTTCAACTTCTGGAGCCACTGCATGAAGAAGACCGCACTGCTGACCTGCCTGCTTGGGCTGCTGGGAGCACTCCCGGCCGCCGCCGCTGAACTCAAGGACGTGTTCGGCAAGGAAGTGCCCATCGGGCAGGGCCGCCCCACCCTGGTGCTGTATGCCAACAAGGGCACCCGGGAAGAGCTGCGCCAGCATGCCTCCCAGTTCATCTATGAAGTGCGCCAGAAGAAGCCCATCGTCGTCATCCACGTGGACCTGCGCGACGTCCCGGGCCTCTTCAAGGGCATGGCGCGCGGCGAGCTCCGCAAGAGCCACGACGAGTCGCTCAACGCAATGAAGGAGCTGTTCCGTGAGAAGGGCGAAGCGCCTCCCCCGGAGCTGGACTCCTCGCTCTACATGGTCGCGGACTCCAAGGGAGAACCGCACCAGGCCATGGGGCTGGAGAAGGGCTTCGGCCGCGTGTTCGCCCAGGTGCTGAGCACCTCCGGGCAGGAGGTCGCACGGGGCGCCTTCTCGGACGGCGCCCAGAAGCTCAGCCAGGCCATGGTCGCCGCGCCCAGCGTGGCGTCTCGTCGGCCCTGACTTCACGGGGCGTGGACCCCACGCCCTCGCAACGCGTGGGTGGACGACAGGGCTTTAGAGGATTTACCTTGCTGACACGCTAGTCGCCTTTCACCTGGAACCCATGGAGGTGCATGGGATTCCAACGGTGGGGGCGACAGCACCTTCAGCCTCATTTCCCCTCGAGACCCTCCCCCATGTTCAAGTTCAAGACGTGCAGCCTCGCTGTGGTGGCCCTTGCCTTCAGCGCCTGTGGTCCCGCGCCGGAGGCCAAGGAGCCGGCGCCCGCCGGAGGCGACGTCGCGCAGGTGCAGTCCGAAGTGACGAAGGCCATCCCGGGTACGACGTGCGTGGTCGAAGCGACGACGCCCTACACGTATGACGTGGGAGGCCCCATCAGCGCTCAGGCCTCTGTCTGGGATTGCGACCAGGACTACCCCATCATCTACGTCTGCTCCACCGTGGAGAAGCGGTCGGTGAGCAGCACGGGCACCGTCACCTGGACGGCGCTGCCGGGCAGCCGCAGCTGCTACCCGGAGACGAACACCGACTTCGGCGGCCAGACGGCCAACCCCACGCCCTACGCGGCGGGCGTCTACCGTCAGCGCGCGCAGGCGGCCATCAAGCTCAACGCCACCACGTGGACCCCGGCGCAGCCGTCCTCCTGCACCACGCTCTCCAGCAACATCCCCTGCGCCTTCACGGCGGTGGTGTCCGGCAACGCCACGCTGTAGCGCGTGACACCGCGACGTGAAACATGACGGACTCCGGGTGCGAAGGCGGGCAGGCGTTTGGGCTATCCTCACGCCTCCCCGCTTCCCCCGGAGTCTTCCATGCACACCGAGTCCCCGCGCAGCGCCCGCTCCTCGAAGGCCATGACGTTCCTCCGCGTTCCCGTGCTGCTCGCCGTGGGCATGATGACGATGGGCAGCGGCCTGGGGAACCCGGGCTGTAACAGCGGCCCCTCCGAATGTGAGGACGGTTGCGCCATCGCGGGCTCCTATCACCTCCAGTTCACGGACAGCTCGCCTCCCGGCGCCGACTGCGAGGCCTTGGGGCTGGGACTGCCCACGGGCCCGCTCGTGCTGGCCTTTGACAACCCTACCGTCACGACGACGCTCAATGACGTGGAGCTGACCGGCCTCTACTTCGGCGAGTACCGCCTGGACCTCAGCCTCTACGGAAATCAGCCCCTCCCGGACGACAAGGGCTACTACTCCGTCCAGCTCGAGGCGCGGATGCTGGCGCCCGCGCCCGACAAGGCCTCGGCCCCCGCGAGCATCGAGGGCGAGTATGCGCTGACGGTCTACCCCGACAGTGACGCCGGCATCCCGAAGTGCAGCATCAAGCGGAACTTCACCGCGACGCGGTAGGGATTCCTCCGCGTGGGGCCTCGGCCCCCACTGCGGGTGCGGTAGGTTCGGGGCCATGCGTACCCCCCTCATGGCCTCACTGCTGTTCCTGATGATGTCTTCGCCAGCCCGGGCCGCGGTGCCCGCCGGCTTCGTGGAAACGAGCTATTCCTCCAACCAACTGTCCGCCGCGACGGGCATGGCGTGGGCCCCGGATGGTTCCGGGCGCCTGTTCATCACGCTGAAGAACGGCGTGGTGCGCACGGTGGCCCTGAAGGACGGCGCGCTGGAGACGCAGCCGGGCACCTCCACGCTGGTGACCCGCACGTTCGCCACGGAGCCCTCGGTCTACACCAACAGCGAGTGCGGGCTCATCGGCATCGCTTTCGACCCGAACTACGTGGTCAACCGGTACGTCTACTTCTTCGTCACCGTCTCCGCCTCCGAGCAGCGCATCGTCCGATACACGGACTCCAACGGCACGGGCATCGCGCGCACGGAGCTCGTCACGAAGCTGCCCACGAACGGCCAGAACCACGACGGCGGCGGGCTGGGCTTCGGCCCGGACGGCAAGCTCTACTGGTCCATAGGCGACCTGGGCAACGGCACCGGCGTGGACGCGGACCTGACGTCGATGGCGGCCAAGGTGAGCCGCGCCAACCTGGACGGCACGCCCGCCAATGACAACCCGTTCAACGACGGCGTGGGCCCCAACAGCGAATACGTCTGGGCGCGCGGACTGCGCAATCCGTTCACCTTCACGTTCCAGCCCGTCAACGGCCTGCTGTGGGTCAACGGCGTGGGCACGAACTACGAGCAGGTCTTCGTCGTGAACCGGCGCAGCCACGCCGGCTACAACGACTACGAGAACAACCAGCCCGTCACCAACGACTCCATCACCCCCGTCATCAAGTACCGCACCAACGGGGTGGACACGCGAAACCTCACCGCCACGGGCGCGGTGCGCAGCGGCGGCGTCACCACCTTCACCACCACGGGGGCGCATGGCTTTCGCAAGGGGGAGCGGCTCACCTTCGAAGGCGTGACGGACGCGAGCTTCAACGGCACCTTCTACGTCGCCAGCGCCAACAACGCGCCTGGCACCACCACCTTCACGGTGGCCCAGCCGGGCCTGCCGGATGCGACGAGCGGCGGGGGCACCGCGACGACGCAGGCCCTGGGCGGCTCCATCACGGGCGGCACCTTCTACGACGCCACCCTCTTCCCGCCGGAGTACCGCGGCAACTACTTCTTCGGCGACTACAACTCCGGCCAGGTGACGCGCGCCACGCTGGCGGCGGATGACTCGGTGGCGACGGTGGACGCGTGGGGGACGGGCTTCTCCTCCAGCGTGGACATGGCCGTGGGCCCGGACGGCGCGCTCTACGCCATCGGGCACACCGCCAGCGTCGTGCGGCGGGTGACGCCCGCGGCTACCGGCCAGAAGCTGGTCGTGTCGGGCCTCAACCTGCGCCTGATGGAGGGAGGCCGCGCGGTCTTCACCGTGCGGCTGGCCCAGGCGCCGGCCGCGCCCGTGACGGTGCGCGTGGCCCGGGCCCTGGGCGGTTCCGAGGACCTGCGCGTGCTGGGCGGTGACACCCTCACCTTCTCTCCGGAGAACTGGAGCGCGCCGCAGGTCGTCCTGCTCGAGGCGGCGGAGGACGCGGACGTGGTCGCGGACACCGCCACCTTCACCGTGTCCTCGGCGGGGCTGGCGGACGAGGCGGTGGTGGCCACCACCATCGACAACAACTCGCCCCGGCTGGTGCTGTCCACCGCCCGCGTCTCCGTGCCCGAGGGCGGCACCGCCCCCTTCACCGTGGCCCTGTCCGGCCAGCCCCCATCGACCGTCACCGTCACCGTGGCGCGCACCCAGGGAGACGCGGACCTCACCGTGGCCTCCGGGGGCACACTCACGTTCACCGTCTCCAACTGGAGCACGCCTCAGACCGTCACGCTCCAGGCCGCGCAGGACGCGGACAACGTGGACGGAGTGGCCACCATCACGGTCGCCATGCCGGGCCTGGACGCGCGCACGCTGGAGGCCGTGGAGGCGGACGACGAACCGCTGGCGCCCGCCATCTCCTCCACGCCCGTCACCACCGCCGTGGTGGGGACCGCGTACCGCTACGACGTGGAGGCGGTGGGCAGGCCGGTGCCCACCTATTCGCTGGAGGGCGCGCTGCCGCAGGGCATGAGCATCGACGCGGCCACCGGCCTCATCACCTGGACGCCGTCCGCGGCGGGCACCGTGGACGTGCACGTGCGCGTGGCCAACGGCGTGCCGCCGGACGCGGAGCAGACCTTCAGCATCACCACGAAGGCGGATGAGGCGCCGCGCGCCGTCCTCACGCGTCCCACCCACGGCGAGCGCGTGTCCGGCGCCATGGCGGAGTTCTTCGGCGACTGCGTGGACGACGTGGGCTGCACCCGCGCCGAGTTCTACGTGGACGGCACGCTGGAATACACAGACATCCGTTCGGACAACCACTTCCACTTCGGTGGCGAGCACAACCGCTGGGACACCACGGGACTGGCGCCGGGCCCGCACACCGTGCGCTTCGTCGTGGTGGACACGCTGGGGGTCGCGGCCGAGGCCACGGTGACGGTCTGCGTCGGGGACGGAAGCTGCGAGCCGGATGCCGGCACGGACGCGGGGACCGGTGGCACCGACGCGGGCACGAGCAATCCCCAGCCCGAGGAGGACTCCGGCTGCGGCTGCGGCGCGGCCCCGGTGGCCCCGCTCGCGTGGCTGGCGCTGGTCGCGCTGGCCACCCGTCGCAAGCGGTCGCGCGCGGAATGAGCCGCCGCTGAAACACGAACGGGAGGGCGCCCGTGTTGGACGCCCTCCCGCCGTTCTTCGTGTCCGGATACGGGATGCGGATTCCCAGCGCCGGTCAGGGGCGTGGTGTGTTCATCCCACCTGTCGCCTGGGAGTGGCTGTCCCGGCCCCATGGCATGCGCCATGCTCAAGCACGTCCGCCATGGCCTCCCTCCTCCAGGACCTCCGGCTCGCGCTGCGGCGGCTGCGCCGCAGTCCCACCTTCACCCTCGTGGCGGTGGCCACGCTGGCACTGGGCATTGGCGCCAATGTCGCCATCTTCAGCGTGGTGCACGCGGTGCTGCTGCGGCCATTGCCCATGCACGACGACGCCCGGCTCGTGCGGCTGTTCAGCGTGGGCCGGCAGGGTCCGGGGCCGACCTCGCCGCCGGACCTGATGGACCTGCGCGAACAGACGCGGGCCTTCGAGGGGCTCGCCGGCGTGGCGCCCGCGATGGTGACGCTCGGGGCGGACCGGACGGAGGCCTCGCCCATGAAGGTGCAGACCGGGCTGGTGACGGCCGGGTTCTTCCAGGTGCTGGGGCCCCGCGTGCAGCTGGGCCGCGCGATTCACGCCGGGGATGACAGGCCAGGAGCGCCCCAGGTCGCGGTGCTGTCCTACGCGCTCTGGCAGCGCCGCTTTGGGGGCAGCCCTGACGTGCTGGGCCGTGCGCTGAACCTGGGCGGGTCCCTGCCGTGGATGGTGGTGGGCGTGATGGCGCCGGGGTTCGACTTCCCCTCGCACGCGGAGCTGTGGACTCCGCTCGTCCAGGACGAGTCCATGACGAAGCCGGAGGCGCGCGGCGCGCACTGGCTGGAGGTGTACGGGCGGCTCGCGCCGGGCGTGAGCCTTGAGGGGGCGCGGGTCGATGCAGCGGCGGTCGCGCGGAGCCTGGCGGCGCGGTACCCGGCGACGAACGCGGACATGGGCGCGAGCGTGGAGCTGCTGCGCGACGTGCTGCTGGGCCAGGTGCGCCCCTCGCTGCTGGTGATGCTGGGCGCGGTGGGGCTGGTGCTGCTCATCGCCTGTGCCAACCTCATGCACCTGCTGCTGGCGCGGGCCGCGTCGCGCGAGGGGGAGACGTCCGTGCGCCTGGCATTGGGCGCCAGCTGGGGGCGCATCGCGCGGGAGTTGCTGATGGAGAGCGCGCTGCTGTCGGTGCTGGGCGGCGTAGGCGGGCTGCTCGCGGCCATGTGGGCGCTGGATGCGCTGGCGGCGTTCGGGCCCCGGAACATTCCACGCATCGACGAGGTGTCGCTCGACGGCACCGTGCTGGCGTTCACCGCGGGCCTGTCGGTGTTCACCACGCTCCTCTTCGGCATGGTGCCCGCGTGGCAGACGTCGCGAGTGGAGCTGGCGCGCGTGCTGCGGACCGTGGGCGAGGGCGCTGGAGGCGCCGCGCACCACCACCGCACGCGCGCGGCGCTCATCGTGGCGGAGACGGCGCTGGCGGTGTTGCTGCTGGTAAGCGCGGGCCTGCTCCTGCGCAGCTTCGTGCACCTGCGGCGCATCGACCCGGGTTTCCAGTCCGAGGGCGTGCTGACGGCGAAGCTCGGTCTGCCGCCCATCCGCTATGCCATGGGCAGCGCTGCGCCCGCGGCGTTCTACGACGGGCTTCTCGAACGGCTGCGAGCCCTTCCCGGCGTGGAGGCGGCGGGCGCGGTGAGTGGCCTGCCCATGGAGGGGAAGCGCTGGACGCTCGCGGTGCGCGACCCCCAGCGGCCGGTGCCGCCGGGCACGGAGCCCTGGCAGGCGAGCATCCGCATCATCACACCGGGGGCGCTGGAGGCGCTGCGCGTGTCCGTGCTTCGAGGCCGGGGGCTGTTGCCGGAGGACCGGGGCGCTGGGGGGCGCGCGGTGTTGATCAACGCGGAGGCCGCGCGGCGCTTCTGGCCGGGAGAGGACCCGCTGGGACGCACCGTGGACACGGACATGGACCTGGGCAACGGCGCCTTCGGGGGCCGGGTGGTGGGGGTGGTGGCGAACCTGGCCACGGAGGGACTGGCGGCGCCCGCCGCGCCGGAGGTGTACGTGCCCTATGAGCAGGCGCGGACCACGGACATGACGCTGGTGCTTCGCACTTCCGGAGAGCCCCTCGCGCTGGCGAGGGCGGTGCGCACGGAGGTCCGGGCGCTGGATGCGAACCTCGCGGTGGGCAGCGTGCGGACGCTGGCGTCGGTGGTGGATGGAACGGTGGCGCCGCTGCGCTTCTATCTCCTGCTGGCGAGCCTCTTCGCGGGGGTGGCGCTGGTGCTGGCGGCGGTGGGGCTCTACGGGGTGGTGGCCTACGCGGTGGTGCAGCGCACGCGCGAGTTGGGCATCCGCATGGCACTGGGAGCACGCGCCAGCCATCTCATGGGAATGGTGTTGAGCCACTACCTGCGGCTCACCGCGGTGGGGCTCATGCTGGGGCTCGGGCTCGCATGGGGCGCCAGCCGCGCGCTGTCGCACCTGCTCAACGGAGTGCGGCCCACGGATCCGCTCACGTATGGATTGGTGGTGGCGGTGCTCGGCGTCGTGGCGTTCCTGGCTGCGCTGCTGCCCGCGCGGAGGGCCGCGAACGTGCCCCCCGCGGTCGTGCTCCGGGCTGACTGAGCGGAGGAGTCAGCGCGCGACACCGACGGCCACTGCCCTGACGACCCGCCCTGCCCTCGCGCGCCGTGAGGGCTACGGGGTGAGGCGCTTGAAGAAGAGGACCGTGGGGTGCAGCTCACCGTCGGTGTGCCGCGCCCAGTCCGGAATCTCTCCGGCGCGCTGCCATTGGAAGTGCCGGTAGACGGCCTCCGCCTTCGAGCCCGCCAGCGTGTCGAGCACCAGCAGGGTGCGCCCCTGTCCCCGGGCGAACTGTTCGACCTCCTGGAGCAGCCGTGACGCGAGCCCCTGTCCCCGGGCTCGCGAATGCACGAGCAGCTTCTGCACCTCCGCGCGGTGCAGCCCGTTGGGACGCAGGGACGGCGCGAGCTGCACGGTGCCGTCGATGCGCCCATCCACCTCCGCGACCCAGAGCACCAGCCCCGGGCCCAGCGCCGCGAGGACGCCCCGCCAGTACTCCGCCGCCGCGTCCAGCGAGAGCGGCGGCAGGAAGCCCACCGACGCGCCTCCTTCGACGGAATCGATGAGCAGCTCGGCCAGCGCCTGCCGCTCCTCGGGGGTCCCCTGTTCGAGTCTCCGGATGGAAATCATCCGCGCCAGTCTAGCGGCTCATGGCCCGGAGCGTGGCGGCCGGGAAGGCACCGCCAGCCACGCCGCCACGGCGAGGCCATGGAACACGGTGAGCGGCAGGTAGAGGGCGCTCGCGACGGGGGCCAGCCCCTCCAGTCCCAGGTGCATCGCGCCCAGCCGGAGGAAGGCGCGGAAGGCGTTGAGCGCGAAGCCCACGCGGGCCAGCTGGCTCCAGCGGTCGCGCCCTCGCAATGCCAGCGCGAACGCTCCGGACGCCAGCGCATGGGCGGCCAGCAGGGGAAGGTAGAGGGCCACCACGCCTTGTGAGAAGGCATTCACCTGGCCCGCGAGCCGGGTGCGTTCCGCGGCGTCGGTGGTGGCCAGCCAGTCCCGCTGCCACGAGGCGACGACGCCGAACTCCCACGAGCGGACCGCCATCTCCACGGCCAGGAACACGAGGATCCACATCAGGCCCGCGAGCGCCCAGCCTCCCTGGCGTCCCAGGCGCTGGTGGACGGCGGCGTAGCCCGCGGGCAGACAGATGAAGCACGCGAGCAGGCTCGCGGCCCGGAACCGGTCCCAGGAAGAGAGCGCGAACGCGAAGGTCGCGGCGGTGTCCGACTCCAGCGGCGCCCGGGCCAGGATGACGCTCTGCGCGAGCTGGGCGAGGACGTAGAGCCCGAAGACGACGGCGCCCGTCACCTCCAGGGAACGGGCGTTGGGGCCGGACGTGGCTTCGGCCGGAAGGGCATGGGGCATGGCGCGAAGGTAGACTCCCGGGGCCCCACCCGCCTTCGCGCGCGGGCGGCGCACATTCGAGACCGGGCCCATGAAGGACTCCACCGTCGCGCCAGACTTCCACGACCACGCCTCGGGTCAGCACATCACGTCGCACCTTCACGGCGAGGGCCAGCTCCTGGTCGCGACGGAGGGACGGATGGAGCTCACGCTGGGGCACCGGTCCTCGTGGCTGGAGCCGGGGCAGGCGGTCTGGGTTCCGCCGGGACAGCCCCACGCGGCGACCGCGCTCTCCCCCACGGCCTTCCGGGGCGTCCTCATCGCGCAAGGGGCCTCCGCGCTACTGCCGTCGCGGCCGCGCCGCTTCACGACGAGCCCCCTGCTCCTCGCCACGCTCCCCGAGCTGACGGCGGGCCGTGCACGGCGGCGGGAGCTGGCGGCGGCGCTCCTCCTGGATGAGCTGCTCACCGGACTGCCCGTGCTGGCCTGGCCCGCCCTGCCCCGTGACCCGCGGCTGCTGGAGCTGTGCGCACGCGTGGCGGAAGACCTCTGCGCGGCGCCGGACCTGGACCGGGCGGCGCTGCGTACCGGGATGACCCGGCGTGCCTTCACCCAGCGCTTCCGCGCGGACACGGGGCACACCTGGGGTGGATGGCTGCGAGCCGCGAGGGCCGCGCGCGCCGCGGAGCTGCTCGCCGAGGGCATCAGCGTGACGGAGGCCGCCCTGGGGGTGGGCTATACGACGCCCAGTGCCTTCTCCGTGGCCTTCAAGCGCGTCACCGGGGTGAGCCCCGTCACCCTCACGCGCGAGCTGGGCGGGCCCGACACGCCCCGGCGATAGCGGCGCCCCACCTCACGGCTGGACCGGCTTCAAGGGCTTCGGCGCGGGCGTGACGCGGGCGCCGGTGAAGCGCAGCAGCTCGTCCATGAGGAGGCGGCGGCCCCGCTCCGGCCGCTCCAGGTGCACGAAGTGCGTCGCGCCCGGCAGCACCACGGCCTTCACGCTGGCCGCGTGGTTCAGGTGCTCCTGGAGGCGCGTGACGTCCTCCGGCCGGCTCCAGAAGTCGTTCTCCGCGCGCAGGAGGAGCACCTTCGCCGTGACGGAGGCCCCGTCCCACAGCTGCCGGCCCGTGGCCAGGTAGAAGCTGTCCTCCAGCGCCCCGGACGGCGCCCGGAAGGCGAACGGCGTGCGCGAGGCTCCCAGCGGATCACTCGCGAGCGCCTCGCGCTGGAACGACGCGGCCACCTCCGGATCGCGCCACTTCGCCCGCTCCGCCTCCTCCGCCGGGAGCTGCCGGTCCCACACCGCCATCAGCGACGCGCCCGTGTTCCACCGGTACGCGCCCATGCCCTCCGCGTTGAACCACCCCGGCCGCTTCGGATCCTCGAAGTCCGTGCCCCTGCCCAGCAGCTTGTGCTCCGCGCTGCCCGCGTACAGCGCGTTGAGCATCACCAGGTGGCTGACGTCGTCCGGGTGGAGGCTGGCGTACATGCCCGCCCAGTGCCCTCCGGTGGCCCACCCCACCAGCCCCACGCGGCGCTGCCCCGTGCGCGCCTTCACCCAGGCCACCACCGCGTGCACGTCCTGGACGACCTCGTGCGAACCCACCAGGGGCCGGCCCTTCGCGGGCGTGCTCATGGCCAGGGGCCGCGTGGAGCCGCCATAGCCCCGCGCGTCCATGAGGTACACGGCGTGCCCCGCCCGAGCGAGCTCCGCCGCGATGGAGCCGCCCTCCACCGGCAGGTCGAACGAGGCGCGCCCCGGCACCCGCGCGCCGTGCAGGAGGACGAGCGGCGGAAGGTTCGCCACCTGCATGCCGGAGTCCTTCACCTCGCGGACGGACACCTCGATGCCCTCCTCCGAAGGCACCAGGAACTCCGCGCGCGTCACCTCCGCCCGCGCGCCAGCGCCCCACAGCACGCCCAGCAGCACCAGGGTCCGGACCACGGCCGCGCCTTCGCGATGCATGCCCACCTTGCCTCCTGCTTCCGCCAACTGCGCGCGATTTTGCCAGGAGGCCCGCACGGACACACCTCCCGGCTCGCGAGGAAGCAACTGTCCGTTTCGCACGGGGAGGTGGGGACGTGGCGCGAAACGGATGGCGCATCGCCAGCGCGTGTGGTGTCACCCTCCTGCCGGGCCCCACGTACCGCCCGCGCTGGAGGTCACCCACGCCATGCAGGACGTCGACATCAAGACCGCGGATGGAGTGATGGACGCGAAGCTGTTCCAGCCGGAAGGCACCGGGCCGTGGCCCGCGGTCATCATGCTGACGGATGCCTTTGGCGTCCGGCCCGCCTTCGAGGACATGGCCCGGCGCCTGTCGAAGTCCGGCTTCGTCGTGCTGCTGCCCAACGTGTTCTACCGGGAAGCCCCCGCGTCGAAGCTGGAGCTCAAGGGCACCTTCGCGGACGAGTCCTTCCGCAAGCGCGTCTACGGCCTCATCGGCGCGCTGACGCCGGAGCGCCTGAAGGCGGACGCGGGCGCGGAGCTGGACTTCCTCTTCCGCCAGCCCTTCGTGAAGGGGCCGAAGGCGGGCGTGGCCGGCTACTGCTTCAGCGGCGGCATCGCCGTGCGCATGGGCGCGGACTTCCCGGACCGCATCGCCGCGGTGGCCTCGTCCCACGGCGGACGGCTGGCCACGGACGCGCCCGACAGCCCCCACCGCCTGGTGAACCAGGTGAAGGGTGAGCTGTACTTCGGCCACGCGGACCAGGACAACAGCATGCCCGCGGACGCCATCCGCACGCTGGAGGCGGCGCTGAAGGACGCGGGCGTGAAGCACCGCTCGGAGCTCTACCCCGGCGCGCAGCACGGCTACACGGTGCCGGGCACGCCCGCGTTCAACGCGGAGGTCGCGGAGACGCACTGGAGCCGCATCGTGGACCTGTTCGGCCGCACGCTGAAGGCCTGAGCGCAAGCCCGATGTCCGCGATGCACCAGCGGTTGCGCTCCATCTTCGGCGGCTCGGTGGGCAACCTCATCGAGTGGTACGACTTCTACGTCTACTCGGCGTTCTCGCTGTACTTCGCGCAGGCGTTCTTCCCGGACGCGGACCCGCTGGTGCGGCAGCTCAACACCGCCGGGGTGTTCGCGCTGGGCTTCCTCATCCGGCCGGTGGGCGGCTGGCTGATGGGGCTCTACGCGGACCTCCGGGGCCGCAGGTCCGCGCTGACGGTGTCCGTCACGCTGATGTGCCTGGGCTCGCTGGTCATCGCCGTGTGCCCCACGTACGCGCGCATCGGCGTGATGGCGCCCGTCGTGCTGATGCTCGCACGGCTGCTCCAGGGGCTCTCCCTGGGCGGCGAGTACGGCACCAGCGCCACCTACCTGAGCGAGGTGGCCACATCCCAACACCGGGGCTTCTACAGCTCCTTCCAGTACGTCACGCTCATCCTGGGGCAGCTGCTGGCCACGCTGACGCTGCTGGTGTTGCAGCGGCTGCTCCTGACGGGCCCGCAGTTGGAGGCGTGGGGCTGGCGCATCCCGTTTGGCATTGGCGCGGCGCTGGCCATCTTCGGCTTCTACATGCGGCGCAACATGGTGGAGACGGAGGCCTTCACCCGCGAGGCCGCGAAGCCGTCCGAGCACCACCCCATGCGGGAGCTCTTGCGCCACCCGAAGGAGATCGCCGTCGTGGTGGGGCTCACGATGGGCGGCACGCTGGCCTTCTACACGTACACCGTCTACATGCAGAAGTTCCTGGTGAACTCCGTGGGGCTGACGCGGGATGAGGCCACGCTCATCTCCGCGAGCTCGCTGTTCCTCTACATGCTGTTCCAGCCGGTGCTGGGCTTCGTCTCCGACAGGGTGGGCCGCAGGCCGGTGCTGATGGGGTTCGGCATCCTGGGCACGCTGTGCACCGTGCCGCTGCTCACCGCGCTGACGCGGACGCGGGACGCCTTCACCGCGTTCCTGCTGGTGCTGGCCGCGCTGATCATCCTCTCCGGCTACACGTCCATCAACGCGGTGGTGAAGGCGGAGCTGTTCCCCGCGCGCATCCGGGCGCTGGGCGTGGGGCTGCCCTACGCGCTGACGGTGTCCCTCTTCGGCGGCACCGCCGAGTACGTGGGCACGCGCCTGAAGCTGGCCGGGCACGAGGCGTGGTTCTTCTGGTACGTCACGGCCTGCATCTTCTGCTCGCTGCTCGTCTACACCGTGATGCCAGACACCCGGCGCCACAGCCGAATCGACGTCGTCACCTGAGACACCGGGTGGAAATGCCAGTCGTGGGCAGACGTGCTAGACGCGCGCGCCCATGACGGCTCCACTCCTGACGCTGCCCCTGCTGCTCTGCCTGGGACAGACGTCCGAACCCACGCCCACCGAGCCGCCCTTCCAGGCGCGGCTGTCCTTCTACGCCTTCGACGAGGACATCGACGCCGACGGCTCGGCCACGAGCTTCCACGCGGCGCTGGAAGGCCATACGCCGGAGCTCGCTTCGGGCCTGCGTGCGGAAGCCACGCTGTCGTTCTTCCTCTCCACGGCCCTGACCCAGGGCATTGCCTTGCAGGACTTCGGCAGCAACTTCCGGCTGCGCTACCGGCCCTCGGGATGGGAGGCGGGAGAGGGATTGACCGTGGCGGTCCACCCCATCACCACGCCGCGGCTCTACATGGGCTTCACCTGGCCGGTGACCTGGGAGCGGGTGGCCTTCCCCCGCCGCGGCGGGAACGAGTCCGCGCTGGAGCTGCGCCTGTCCCGGCGGCGGTGGGACGCCTTCGTGGCGCTCAAGTCCGCCAACGTGCTGGATGACCTGCGGCTGGACTTCTCACGCCGTTACGCCCTGCTCGCGGGCGGCTTCCTGGACGTCACGCCCGAGCTGCGGCTCGCCGTGAAGGGCACCGTGATGAACCGGGGGCAGGTCCCCGGCGCCGCGCCCCAGGGCGTCGAACTGCACGTCCCCGTGCGCGGAGCCTCGCTGGGCGCGCTCTGGCACCGGGGTGAGCCCGTGGGGAACAACGTCGACCTGACGCTCTACACGGGAGACCCGACCTTCTTCGAGCGCTTCTTCCAGCCGGAGGCGTACCCGGGGGGCTTCGGCGCCTCCGTGTCGCTGGAAGGCAGCCTCGTGTCCCAGGGCCTGCTGGATCCGGAGACCGCCCCGCCCCAGGGACGCACGCAGACGTCGGGTGCGGGTGCCCTGGAGGCGCGGGTGAAACAGGGCTTCTGGCGGGCGCACGCGCTGGCCTACGTCCGCACGCCGGGTTTCATCCAGGTGGACGTGCCCGGGTTCCCGCCGTACCAGGACTTCCGGAGCGGCGCGGAGACGCGCGCGGAGGTGTCCGGCACGCTGAGCAGCGACTACCACCTCCAGGCCTGGGGGCTGACGCCCGGGCTGCTCCTGCGCGTCACCCGGCCCGCCTCGCTCCGGAACGCGCCACTGGATCTCCCGGGCCGCAACTACACCGCGGTGTTCCATGGCCCCAACCAGCTCGATTTCCTGCCTGAAGGGGTGGACCCGAAGCCGATGGTGACGGTGAAGGCCACGGCCCGCTGGGACCTGGGGGCGGTGGCGGGCGTGCTGGCGGAGGTCTCCTACACCCACGACCCCAACCGGACCGTCTTCGAGGACGACGTGACCGGCATCGGCGAGCCAGTCCTCCAACCCGCCAGCGAGGTGGGCGTCAACGTGCTGCTCCAAGCCCGCTTCTGACGCTGGGAGTCAGGAGGGGGTGATTGGCGTCCGCGCGCGCCCGGGTGCGAGGATGGCGCTCCGCCCACCATGCGCACTGCTTCCGCCCGTCCCCTCTCCGACGCCGCCGTCCCTGAATCCACCGTCGTTCCGCTGGTCCAGCCCGCGGCCCGGCTCATGGCCCACGCCGCGGCCTGGCTGATGCTGGTGGGCCTGCTCACCGGCGGCTACGTCTCCGCGGCGATGACGGGCAAGGTGCCGGCGGATCCGCACATGGCGCTCGCCGCGCACCTGAACGCGCTGATGGGCACGTTCTTCCTGCTGGGCGTCGCGTGGACGCTGCCCATGCTCCGCTACGGCCCCGTGGGTCAGCGGCGGCTGGCCTGGGCGGTCATCGTCGCCAACTGGGCCAACTGGGGCATCACCTGCGTGAAGGCGTGGCTGCGGGTGTCCGGCGTGGACCTCATCGGGCAGCCCACCAACGACGCCGTGTTCGGCGCGCTCACCGTGTCGGTGGTGCTGCCCGTGCTCGTCGCCGCCGGCGCGTGGGTGTATGGCTTTCGCCGGACTGGAGCGCGCTGAACGTCAGAAGGCCGTGCGAGTGAGCGCGATGTCCGCGTTCGCCCAGGCCGTCTCGAAGCGCTGGCGCGCGGCGGAGGCTTCCGCCGTGCGGCCCTGCCCCTTCAGCGACTGCATGAGCCCGAAGAGGGCCCAGCCGTTGCCGGGGTTGCGGCGCAGGTCCTCCCGGTAGACGGCCTCCGCGGCCTTGTACTGCTTCGCGTCCAGCAGCGCCGCGCCCTGGTAGTGGCGCACGGGATAGAACCAGTCACTGGGCTCCGAGTAGGCCAGCTCGTCCGCGGCGCGCACCGCGTCGTCCCAGCGTGACAGCGCGTCCGCGCGGCCCTGGCGCTCGGCGATGGAGGCGTCGAGCACGCGGGCCGCCACGTCCAGCACGTCCTTCGCCGAGTTGTTCCCGGCGGTCAGCGTGTCGGGGACGCTCGCGGCCAGCTTCACCAGCTCCTCGTGCTCCGCGCGCGCCTGCTTGAAGTCCCCCTTCGCGGCGAGCGCCAGCCCGTGCGCGTGCAGCCACATCCCCGTCAGCACCGGGTACTTCGCGTCCGGCCGGGGCTCGGCGAGCAACGCGTCGAAGCGGCCGAAGCGCACCATCGCGAGCAGCGGCTCGGAGGCGAAGAAGTCCATGCCGGGCATCTGCGTCAGCATCTCCGGCGGCAGGACGCCCGAGGACTCGCGCGCGGCGCGGATGGATTCCTCGCGCCGTCCCTCCATGGACGCGGAGAACGACAGGAAGCCCCAGTTGTGCGCGAGGTACATCGGGTAGTACCCGATGGGGTCCACCTGGCGCAGATAGGCATTGTCCGCCTGGATGGCGCGGCGGTTGCTCTCCGAGGCGTCCGCGTAGCGGCCCACCCGCTGGTAGATGTGCGCCGGCATGTGCACGACGTGGCCCGCGTTCGGCATCAAGCCCGGCAACCGCTCCGCGGAGGGCAGCGCGCGCTCGGGGTGCTCCGAGGCCTCGACGGCGTGGATGTAATAGTGATTGGCGCCCGGATGGTTCGGAGCGCGCGCGAGCACCGCCTCCAGCCGCGAGACGATCTCCTCCGTCCCCGGCTCCGGCTTGCCCTCCAGCGTCCACAGCTTCCACGGGTTGAGGTTCATCAACGATTCAGCGAAGAGCACCTGCACGTCCAGGTCATCCGGGAAGCGCTTCGCCACGTCGCGCATGGCATTGGCGTAGGCCTGGGAGAAGGGCTTCATCTCGTCGGGCGTGCGGGGCTCGGGCCCGCCATAGCGTCGGGACAGCGCGCCGATGAGCGCCTGCTCCACGGGGGACGCCGAGGGGGCGAGCGCCTGGGCGCGTTGCAGGGCGGTCCACGCGGTCGCGGCCCGGTCCGGCAGCATGGGGACGTTGTAGTTGGGCCCCAGCACCAGGGCGGTGCCCCAGAAGCACATGGCGCAGGACGGATCCAGCTGGGCGGCGCGAGCGAACGAGCGCGCGGCCTCGTCGTGGTTGAAGGCATACGTGAGCCGCATGCCCTGGTCGAAGAAGGCCTGGGCCTCGGGAGACCGGGTGGTCACCTTGCGCTGGAAGTTCCCCAGGTCGTCGAAGAGGACGGCCCCCTGGGCGAGCGCCGTCATGCTCGAAAGGGCGGATGGCTTGCCATGCGCTCCGTGCGCGACCGGGCCTTCCTCCGGCGGGCGTGGGTCCTGCGCTCCGGCATACGTCCCCGACGCCAGCAACGACGGGATGAGGATGAACAGGAGTCGCGCGCGCATGAGGTCCCCCGGCCTGCAATCTCAAGGCAACGGTGGGGGGTGGCCGCGCGCGCGGCAATCCAACCCGGGGAGGGTGTCAAACCTGGCGGCGACACCCCTGCCCGGGGCCCTTCCCGACGGAGCGCCTACTTCTCCAGGTCGCCGACGATCTTCCCGAGCGGCGAGGGCGTGCCCATGAGCTTCTGGAACCGGCCGCGGTCATCCGAGCCCAGGTCGTAGTTCTCGAAGTTCGCGTCGTTCTTGTTCGCGCCGGGCCGGAAGCCCGAGTAGTCCTGGCGCGCGGGCAGCCCGTGCTCGGCGCGGATGGCGTTCTCCGTGGGGGCATTGGGCATGCGCGGCGTGGGGCGCAGGCCGACGGTCTCGAACTCCTCGCGCAGTTGCAGGCGCGTCTCCACGGTGTCCTTCATCCCGGCCGAGTGGTCGGGGTAGCGCTTGAAGACGTCCGCGTTGGAGTGCTTGCTCACCGCCAGCGGGCTCACCTGCGTGCCATTGGCGGCGCGCCAGGCGTGGACGGACTCGTGGCCCAGGCTGTTGAAGCGCTGGCCGGGGTCCTTCTCGTTGTAGTTGATGCGGCTGGCCTGCCCCGAGCTGGCCTGGCCGTCGTAGCGGTACGCCTGGCGCAGGGACGAGAGCGTGCCGTCGTAGCGCGGGCGCTGCGACATGGGCATGGACTCGTCGCGGCCGGAGTAGATGTCCGCCACCGTCAGCGGCTTCTGCGGCGTGCCCGTCGCGCCGGGGTTCACGTGCTGCGTGCGGCCGTTGAGCTCCGTCATCATCTGGTTGCCCACGGGGCGGCTCATCAGCTTGTTCGTGGAGTTGCGCGCGTCCTGCGTGAAGTCCGCGAAGTCCGCGCCGGACTGGCCGCTGTCACGGCGGGTCCGGATGCCCGGCAGGTCCGGGTGCACCACGCCGTGGTCCGCGGGCTTGAGGTTGTTCTTGCCGGCCTGCAGCTCCGAGGCCGTGGGCGCCTTCGGCTTCGACACCGTCTCCGGCTTCACCGTCTTGGGCGTCTCCAGCTTGGGGGGCGCGCTGGGGCTGCGCGTGCGGGAACCGGAGGAGAGGGACGGCGCGGAGAAGGAGGAGGAGCGCAGCTTCATGGGGGGCCTCGGATGCGGATGACGTGTGCCCATCCCTAGAGCAACCGCCGTGCCGCCTCCGGAGCGCCCCGGGGACGCAAGGCGTCCTCGTGATTCCAGGGGGTTGCCCCGCGCCCCGGGGCCCTGCCCTGATGACTGCTGTCGGGCCCCTGATGTCCGCTGTCACCAGGGGGGCCGGCCTAGAAGTTCACGGCGAAGAGGGGGATGGAGGGGCGGGGCTGCCATTGCCGCGTCCGTGCGCCGTCGCGGCGGGCCCGGAGGTCGCGCAGCTCCGCCTCCAGCTGGGTCTTCTCGTCGATGAGCGCCTGGCGGCGGGCCTTGTTCTCCCGCGCGATGCGCCCTCCCCGGCTGAAGCCCGTGACGATCATCACCACGCCCGCGACGCCAACGACCGTCAGAGGCACGCCGAAGAGGAGTTTGAGTTCGCGGTCCGTTCCGGAATCCATCAGGCCGTCGATGATCAGCGGAATGCCGAGGATCAGCGCCGCCGCGAGGATGAAGCCGAAGGTCGTCATGATCTTCGAGCTGCGCGGGCGGCCCAGCCGGATGCCGTCAATCTCCTCCTGGAGCAGGCCCACCCGCTGCGTCAGCTCCTGGATGCGCGCGTCCAGGCCTCCATCCGGAAAGGACGACGCAGGGAAGGGAACCTCCTGGGCATCCGCCGCGGGGGCCTGCGCCACCAGCAGCCGCGCGGAGTGCGCGGGTCCGTCCTCGGGCGCCAGCAGCGACAACGACGGGGACACGGGCGCGGAGGACAGCAGGACGGCGGCGAGCAACGACAGCATGGAGGGTACCTTCCGAAGACGGATGGGAGCGCGAGCCTAGCACCCACGCCTTCCCCGGAGAGTCCGCCCCCGTGGCGCCGGTCACCCGCCGAGCTTCGTGAGCATGAACGCGGCGAGGAAGCCCGCGACCGTGATGAGGCCGGTGAGCTCATGGGCGCCCTCGGTGGCCTCCGGCATCATCGTGTCCGCGAGCATGGCGAGGATGGCGCCAGCGGCCACGGCGGTGGTGCCCGCCACCACGCCGGGAGCAAAGCCCCGGAACACGATGTAGCCCAGCAGCGACGCCAGGCCGGAGATGAGCGCGATGCCGCCCCACACCCCGAAGACGTAGCCCCTGGAGCGCCCTGCCTGCCGCATCCCCGCGGCGGAGGAGAGGCCCTCCGGGACGTTGGAGAGGAAGACGGCCACGACGGCCACGAGGCTCACGGCGCCTCCGGCGATGAGGCTCACGCCGATGACGATGGACTCCGGGATGCCGTCGAGCAGCGCGCCCACGGCGAGCAGCCCCCACAGTCCGGCCTGGAGCCAGAGCGGCATCCCCTTCCCGTCCCCGTCGGCCCGTCCGGCCGGCTCAGCGCGCCTTCGCCTTGGAGCGCTTCACCTTGTTGGCCTGCTTGGCCAGGGCGGTGCGGGTGCTCTTGGGGAGCTTCGTGAGCGTGCGCTTCCGCTTGGCGGCGGTCGCGGCCTTCTTGATGTTCTTGCGCCCGGCGGCGCGCTGCTTGCTCGTGGCCATGGTGCTTGAAAGGTCCGCGCCCCTGGCCGCTCCTGCAACGGGGCCGCGTCCGCCCGCCTGGGTGGGCAGACGGACGGGCGGCGCTGGCTATAGTCAGGGGCCCGATGAAGAAAGCACGCACCGCGAGCCTCACCCTCGACGACTTCCTCCCCTATCGCCTGTCGGTCGCGGACAACGTGGTGAGCCAACGCATCGCGCGCGTGTACGCGGCCGAGGACGGCCTCTCCACGCAGGAGTGGCGGCTCATCGCCGTCCTGGGCCAAGACGGGGAGCGCTCGCAGCGGGAGCTGGTCCAGCGCACGCGGATGGACAAGGTGCCGGTGAGCCGCGCCGCGCGCTCGCTGGAGGAGCGCGGCCTGGTGCGGCGCGCCACGAGCCAGAGCGACGCCCGCTCGCGGCGCCTGACGCTGACCGCCTCCGGCCGCGGGCTCTACCGGCGCGTGGCCCCGGCCGCGCTCGAAGCGGAGGCGGAGGTGCTCGCGGAGCTGTCACCCGCTGAACGCGCGGTGCTGCGCTCGCTGCTGGAGCGCGTGGAGCGCGCCGCCATCCGGGCCCTCGAGCGCGCCCCCTGAGCCTTGCCGCATTGGTTACATCTGTTACTATTTCGGACGCCATGGAAAACGTCCGCCACCTGACAGGCTTTGGGAATGAGCACGCATCGGAGGCTGTCGCCGGTGCGCTTCCAGTGGGCCAGAACACGCCCCAGCGCGTCGCCTTCGGCCTCTACGCCGAGCAGCTCTCCGGCACCGCGTTCACCGCGCCGCGCGGCGTGAACCGGCGCACGTGGATGTACCGGCTGCGGCCCAGCGCGGGACACCCGGCGTACCGGCCCGTGGAGTCCCGCGCGCTGCGCAGCGGGCCGTTCCGGGAGGTGCCTCCGTCGCCCAACCGGCTGCGCTGGAGCCCGGCGCCCATGCCCACGGCGCCCACCACCTTCCTGGAGGGGCTCTTCACCCTGGGCGGCAACGGCTCCCCGGCCGAGGGCGCGGGCGCGGCGGTGCACCTCTACGCCGCGACGGCGTCCATGACGGACACGGCGTTCTTCAACGCGGACGGCGAGCTGCTCATCGTCCCGCAGTCCGGGACGCTGCGCATCGTCACGGAGCTGGGTGTGCTGGAGGTGCCGCCCGGCCACGTCGCGCTCATCCCGCGCGGCATGCGCATGCGGGTGGAGCTGCCCGGCGGGCCCGCGCGCGGCTACGTCTGTGAGAACTACGGCGCGGCGTTCCGGCTGCCGGAGCTGGGCCCCATCGGCTCCAACGGGCTGGCGAACCCGCGCGACTTCGTGGCCCCGAACGCGGCGTACGAGGACGTGGAGCGCCCCACGCGCGTGGTGCAGAAGTTCCAGGGGAACCTCTGGGAGACGACGCTGGACCACTCGCCCTTCAACGTCGTCGCGTGGCACGGCAACTACGTGCCGTACACGTACGACCTGGCGCGCTTCAACACCATCAACACGGTGAGCTTCGACCACCCGGATCCGTCCATCTTCACGGTGCTCACGTCGCCCAGCGACACGCCGGGAACGGCGAACTGCGACTTCGTCATCTTCCCGCCCCGGTGGATGGTGGCGGAGCACACCTTCCGGCCGCCCTGGTTCCACCGCAACGTGATGAGCGAGCTGATGGGTCTGGTGCACGGCGTCTACGACGCCAAGGCGGACGCGTTCCTGCCCGGAGGCGCGTCGCTGCACAACTGCATGAGCGCCCACGGCCCGGACCGGAAGACCTACGAGGCGGCCGTCGCCGCGGAGCTGACGCCGAAGAAGATCGACAACACGCTCGCGTTCATGTTCGAGACCCGCTGGGTCATCGCGCCCACGCGGCAGGCGATGGAGAGCCCCGCCCTCCAGGCGGACTACGACGCCTGCTGGGCGGACCTGCCCAAGGCGAAGGTGCCGTCCACGGGAGGCGGCCAGCCATGAAGCTCGCGTCGCTCGACGTGGGGCGGGACGGCCGGCTGGTCGTCGTGACGAAGGACCTCTCCCGGTACGCGGAGGCCTCCGCCATCGTGCCCACCCTCCAGGCCGCGCTGGATGACTGGGAGCGCCACGCGCCGGCCCTTCGCGCGCTGTCGGAGCGGCTGGAGCGCGGGGAGCTCAAGTCGGAGCGCTTCAACCCCACCTGGTGCGCGGCGCCCCTGCCCCGCGCCTACCAGTGGGCGGACGGCTCCGCGTACGTGAACCACGTGGAGCTGGTGCGCAAGGCGCGTGGCGCGGAGCTGCCGCCCTCCTTCTGGACGGATCCGCTGATGTACCAGGGCGGCTCCGACGGCTTCCTGGGGCCGTGTCAGCCCATCCCGCTCGCCGACGAGTCGTGGGGCTGCGACCTGGAGGGCGAGGTCGTGGTGGTGACGCGCGACGTGCCGCTGGGCGCCACGCGCGAGCAGGCCCTCGGCGCCGTCGTGCTGGTGGGGCTGGTCAACGACGTGTCGCTGCGCAACCTGATTCCGGCGGAGCTGGCGAAGGGCTTCGGCTTCTTCCAGTCCAAGCCCGCGTCGGCGTTCTCGCCGGTGTTCGTGACACCGGACGAGCTGGGAGCCGCGTGGCGGGACGGCAAGCTGCACCGCCGCCTGGAGGTCTTCCTCGACGGCGAGCCCTTCGGCCGCGCGGACGCGGGCGTGGACATGACGTTCGACTTCGGCACGCTGGTGGCGCACGCGGCGAAGACGCGCTCGCTGTGCGCGGGCACCATCGTGGGCTCCGGCACGGTGTCCAACCGGGGCCCGGACGGCGGCCCCGGCAAGCCCGTGCGGGACGGCGGCGCGGGCTACTCGTGCATCGCGGAGGTGCGCGTGGTGGAGACGCTCCGCGACGGCGCGCCGAAGACGCCGTTCCTCAAACGCGGCAACCGGGTCCGCATCGAGATGCGGGACGACGCCGGCAACAGCATCTTCGGCGCCATCGACCAGGGCGTCGGGGAGTAGGCGGGGAAGGAGGGTCCCCTTTTCGTCAGGGCCCCTTGTTCCACCCGTCAGGCGCGCAGCAGGATTCACGCGCGCCTCCATGCTCCTGACCCTATCGACGACCCACACGCCCGCGACGGACCTGGGCTACCTGCTGCACAAGAACCCCGACCGGCCCCAGTCCTTCGAGCTTCCCTTCGGACTGGCGCA
This sequence comes from Corallococcus caeni, assembly GCF_036245865.1. NCBI lineage: Bacteria > Pseudomonadati > Myxococcota > Myxococcia > Myxococcales > Myxococcaceae > Corallococcus > Corallococcus caeni. The sequence goes on from NZ_BTTW01000001.1 coordinate 1,166,187, forward strand.
CGTCTTCTACCCGGAGGCCTCCGCGGGCCGCACCACGGCCGCGCTCCTCCTGGAGGTGGATCCGGTCGCCCTGGTGCGCGGCCGGCCGTCGTCCAGCGGCCAGGGCGGCACGCTGGACCAGTACGTCAACGACCGGCCCTACGTGGCGTCGTCCTTCATGAGCGTGGCGCTGTCCCGCGTCTTCGGCACCGCCCTGTCGGGACGCAGCAAGGACCGGCCGGAGCTGGCCGCGCAACCGCTGCCCTTCTCCGCGCGCCTGTCGGTGCTGCCCTGCCGGGGCGGTGAGACGTTCCTGCGCCGCCTCTTCGAGCCGCTCGGGTACACCGTCACCGCGACCCGCCACGCGCTGGATGAGACCGTTCCCGCGTGGGGAGACAGCCGCTACTTCACCGTGACGCTGGAGGGCCACGTGCGCCTGGGCGACCTGCTCTCGCACCTGTACGTCCTCATCCCGGTGCTCGACGACGACAAGCACTACTGGGTCGGCGACGAGGAGGTGGAGAAGCTCCTGCGCCACGGCGAGGGCTGGCTCGCCGCGCACCCGGAGCGCGAACAGATTGCCCGCCGCTACCTGCGCCACCGCCACAGCCTGGCGCGCGAGGCCCTGGAGCGGCTCGCGGGCGACGAGGCCCCGGAGCCGGAGGAGCGCCAGGAGGCGCGCAACGCGGAAGAGGCCGTGCTCGAGTCACGCCTGAGCCTCAACGAGCAGCGCCTCCAGGCGGTGATGACCGTCCTCCAGGAGCAAGGCGCCGCGCGCGTGGTGGACCTGGGCTGCGGCGAGGGGCGGCTGCTCAAGGCCCTCCTGAAGGACCGGCGCTTCACGGAGGTCGTCGGCATGGACGTGTCCCACCGCACGCTGGAGATCGCCCAGGACCGGCTCGGCATCGAGAAGATGCCGGACCTGCAGCGCAAGCGCGTGAAGCTGCTGCACGGCTCGCTGTTCTACCGGGACCAGCGGCTCGCGGGCTTCGACGCCGCCACCGTCATCGAGGTCATCGAGCACCTGGACCTGCCGCGCCTCGCGGCCTTCGAACGCGTGCTGTTCGAGCACACGCGGCCGGGCCTCATCCTCCTCACCACCCCCAACGCCGAGTACAACGTGCGCTTCACCTCGCTCCCCGCCGGCACCTTCCGCCACCGCGACCACCGCTTCGAGTGGACCCGCGCCGAGTTCGAGGCCTGGGCGGCCCGCATGTGCGAGCGCTTCGGCTACACCGTGCGCCTGCTGCCCGTGGGAGAAAACGACGCGGAGGTCGGCGCGCCGACGCAGATGGCGGTCTTCGCGCGATGAACGTCCACATTCCAGAGCTGTCCCTCGTGGTGCTCATCGGGCCGTCCGGTTCGGGCAAGACGACCTTCGCGCGCCGGCACTTCAAGCCCACGGAGGTGCTCTCCTCGGACACCTACCGGGGCTTCGTGTCCGACGACGAGAACAACCAGGAGGCGACGAAGGACGCCTTCGAGACGCTGCGCTACGTCGCCGCGAAGCGGCTGGCGCGGGGCCTGCTCACCGTGGTGGACGCCACCAACGTGCAGCCGGAGTCCCGCAAGGCCTTCGTGGAGCTGGCGCGCGAGTACCACGTGCTGCCCGTGGCGCTGGTGCTGGACGTGCCGGAGCGCACCTGCATCGAGCGCAACCAGCAGCGGCCGGACCGCGCCGCCAGCTTCCGCTTCGTGCGCAACCAGGTGTCGCAGATGCACCGCTCGATGCGCGGTCTGGAGCGCGAGGGCTTCCGCCACCTCCACGTCCTCAAGCCGGACGCCATCGACACCGTCGTGCTGGAGCGTCAGCCGCTCTGGTGCAACCTCAAGCACGAGCGCGGGCCGTTCGACATCATCGGCGACATCCACGGCTGCCGTGAGGAGCTGGAGGCACTGCTCACGAAGCTGGGCTACGCGGTGCATCCGCGCTCAGACGGCACGCCGGGCTTCGACGTGCGCGCACCGGAGGGCCGCAAGGCCGTCTTCCTGGGCGACCTGGTGGACCGCGGCCCGGACATCCCGGGCGTGCTGCGGCTGGTGATGGACATGGTGGAGGCCGGCGCCGCGCTGTGCGTGCCGGGCAACCACGAGATGAAGCTGCTGCGCAAGCTGCGCGGCGGCAAGGTCAACGTGTCCCACGGCATGGCCCAGACGCTGGAACAGCTGGAGAAGGAGCCGCCGGAGTTCCACCAGCGGGTGGCGAAGTTCATCGACGGGCTCGTGTCCCACTACGTGCTGGACGACGGGCGCCTGGTGGTGGCGCACGCGGGCATGAAGGAGAGCATGCAGGGCCGGGGCTCCGGCCGGGTGCGCGCCTTCGCCCTGTACGGAGAGACGACGGGCGAGACGGACGAGTACGGCTTTCCGGTGCGCTTCAACTGGGCGGCGGAGTACCGGGGCCGCGCGTCGGTGGTGTACGGCCACCAGCCCGTGCTGGAGGCCGAGTGGGTCAACAACACGCTGTGCGTGGACACCGGCTGCGTCTACGGCGGCCAGCTCAGCGCCCTGCGCTACCCGGAGCGGGAGCTGGTGTCCGTGCCCGCCCTGCGCGCGTACTGCGAGGCGGTGAAGCCGCTGGGCGCCACCGCCCCGTCGGGCCTGAGCGCGCAACAGCAGGCGGATGACGTGCTCGACCTGGAGGACGTCCGGGGCAAGCGCATCATCTCCACGCGGCTGGCCTCGAACGTCACCCTGCGCGAGGAGAACACCACCGCCGCGCTGGAGGCGATGAGCCGCTTCGCCATCGACCCACGCTGGCTCATCTACCTGCCGCCCACCATGTCCCCGTCGGAGACGAGCGACCGGCCCGGCTTCCTGGAGCATCCCCAGGAGGCGTTCGACTACTACCGCAAGGAGGGCGTGGCCCAGGTCGTCTGCGAGGAGAAGCACATGGGCTCGCGCGCCGTCGTCGTCCTGGCGCGCGACGCGGAGGCCGCGCGACGGCGCTTCGGCGTCACGTCCGGCGAGACGGGCGTCTGCTACACGCGCACGGGCCGGCGCTTCTTCACCGACGAGGCCCTGGAGGCCGCGTTCCTCGCGCGCGTCCGGGCGGCGCTGGACGCGTCCGGATTCTGGGAGGAGCTGAAGACGGACTGGGCCTGCCTGGACTGCGAGCTGATGCCCTGGTCGCTCAAGGCCCAGGAACTGCTGCGCGACCCGTACGCCGCCGTGGGCGCGGCCTCCCGCGCGGCGCTGAAGGACGTGGTGGCGGTGCTGGGTCAGGCCACGGCGCGGGGGCTGCCGCTGGGCGAGCTGTCCACGCGCTTCACGGACAAGGCGTCCCACGTGCAGCGCTACGTGGAGGCCTACCGGCGCTACTGCTGGCCGGTGGCGTCGCTGGACGACGTGCGGCTGGCGCCGTTCCACCTGCTGGCCACGGAGGGCGCGACCCACGTGGACAAGGACCATGTCTGGCACATGGAGACGCTGGCGCGCGTGTGCCGCGCGGATCCGTCCTTCCTCATGGCCACGCCCTACCGCCTCGTCGCGCTGGAGGACGCGGACGCGGTGGCCGGCGGCGTGCGGTGGTGGGAGGAGCTCACCGCGCGCGGCGGCGAGGGCATGGTGGTGAAGCCCCTGGGCTTCGCGGTGCGCGGACGGCGGGGCGTGGTGCAGCCCGCCATCAAGTCCCGCGGCCCGGAGTACCTGCGCATCATCTACGGCCCGGAGTACACCGCGCCCGCGAACCTGGACCGGCTGCGCCAGCGAGGCCTGTCCACCAAGCGCTCGCTCGCGCTGCGTGAGTTCGCGCTGGGCGTGGAGGGCCTGGAGCGCTTCACGAAGAAGGACTCGCTCCGCCGCGTGCACGAGTGCGTCTTCGGCGTGCTCGCCCTGGAGAGCGAGCCCGTGGATCCGCGGCTCTGATTCAGTAGTTGAACTGGAGCTGGAGGCGCGTCACGTGCCCCTGCTCCTGTTCATACGGGTAGCGCGACGACGTGCGGTTGGCGATGACGTAGGCGGCCGTCAGCTCCAGGGCCTTCCAGATCTGCCACTCCGCGCCCAGCTCCAGCTCGCGCACGTCGTAGCGCGGGGCGTTGGTCTCGAACTTCTTGCCGCCCTTGTAGAGGGTGCCGCGCACGTAGGGGATGAGCGACACGCCCACCACGCCGTCCAGCTTGTACATGAGCTGCGCGTAGCCGCCCTGCAGGTTGCGGCTGTCGATGAGCAGCGAGTCATCCGGCCCCGTGCCCAGCGACGGGCCCCGGCCCACGTTGTATTCCGCCTGGAAGCCCAGGGGCTGCGGGTAGACGGTCAGGCTGACGATGGCGCGCGCATCCACCAGGTTGTTGCCGCGCGCGAGCGCATAGGCCGCGTCCTCGCGCGGGGCCGCGCTCAGGTTGAAGCGGCCGTAGTAGGCGCCGCCGCCGACCTCCACGTACTGGGAGCCGAAGAGGAAGGGCCAGGTGACGCGCGCGACGCCGTGCGGGCTGTTGTTGCGCTCGGCGCGGTTGGCCGTCTGGCCGTTGTAGACACCCAGGCCCACGACGCCGTAGTCGCCGGAGCCCTTGAGGCCGCTGTCGACGAGGAACTTGAAGCGCTCGCGGATGTACGCGGGCGCCCAGTAGAAGAACACGCCCAGGTCGCGCTCGTCCTTCAGCGCGCTGTTGATGGCGTCGTTGCGGTCCAATGCCAGACGGTTCTGGCTGGACTGGAGGTTCTCGAAGCCGAAGGGCACCTTGGACTGGCCCACGCGGAAGCGGAACTCCTTCGCCGAGTCGACGAAGATGTCCGCGTACCAGTCCCGCATGATGGCGACGTTGTACTGGTCCCCGATGACGGAGGCGAAGTCCGGCTGCAGGTACACGGACACGTGCGGGTGCACGTCACCGGAGATGACCAGCCGCGCGCGACGGATGCCGAACCCGGTGTCCTTGCCCAGGAAGCGGTCCCCCTGCTCGTTGATGAGCGAGTCGTTCACCCGGAAGCTGGGCAGCCGGTTGTAGCGGACCTGCGTGTAGCCCCGGAGGCGGAGCGTCTCGTACCAGGGCTTGTCCTTCTTCTTCTCCTCCTCCGGGGGCGGCGCGACGGCGGGAGTCACCGGCGAGGGAGCTTCCGCGGGCGGCGGAGCCTCCCCCACGGGCGCGGACTCGGGCGGAGTCTCCTGGGCCAGCGCCAGGGCGGCGGAGGAGAAGAGGAGCGCGGTACCAGCCAGCAGGGCCTGAAGGACGGAGCGGTGGGACGAGGTGAAGGTCATGGGTGCGTGGGAGCCGGGCGGGGAACGGGGAGGGACCCGCCCGGTCCCGATGTGGCGCTCCCGTTACCGAAGGGAGCGGCCCTCCGCCACACACCGCGGGCCGTTGTTGCCACACCGTTACCGGAGACGCCGCCCTGTCACAGGAACGAGCGCTGCGTGTCACACGTTCGTGACACGGGCCAGGGCTTGCGCTACCGGGCGCTGCCCCGCGCGGCCTTCTGGATGAGCTCCAGCAGGGAGCGCAGGTGCGGCTCCGTCACCGGCTCCACCATCTGGACCGAGTGCCGCCGTCCGCCGTCGTCCTCGATGGTGACGGTGTAGCGCGTCCGGTCCGCGCCGGCCGTGGGCCCTCCTCCCACGGTGGCCGGCTGTTCGAAGAAACGGGCCTCCCGCACCTTCCGCTGGAGCGCTTCCGCGGTGGCGGGAGGCAGGGCCGCCAGGTCCACCGTGCGGGGCCTGGCGAGGCCCGGGAAGAAGGCGATGCCCCCGTCCCGTTTGAGCTCGATTCGCATTCCGTCGACCCCAGGGGCTAGTGCTTGCGCTGCACCGGCTGCGTGGCCTGCTTCGGCAGCTGCGGCGTCCAGGCCGGCGCGCCCGCGCGCTCCTTGGAGACCTTGATGCCCACCTGGTTCCAGGCGTCGCGCACGATCTGCTCCTCGTCGCCGCTGCCGAAGAGCCGGACGGCCGCCGTCACGGTGAGCCGGGCGAAGGAGAGGAACGAGGCGTTGGGCTTCAGCCGGGAGTCGCGCAGCGTCTCCAGCCAGATGAGGCCCGCCTTCTCCCACGCGAAGCCCTTCAGGTTGATGGCCGCGAGGCAGAAGGCCTTGTTGGGGATGCCGGAGTTGATGTGCACGCCGCCGTTGTCCTCCCACGTGCTCACGAAGTCCTTCATCAGGGCCGGCTGCGGATCCTTGCCGAGCACCGGATCATCGAACGCGGTGCCTGGGTCCTTCATGGAGCGCAGGGCCTTGCCCTGGACCTTGTCCGTCAGGAGCCCCGCGCCAATGAGCCAGTCGGCCTGGTCCGCCGTCTGGTTCAACAGGCGCTGCTTCACGAGCGAGCCGAAGCAGTCCGACATGTGCTCGTTGAGCGCGCCCGCCTGGGAGAAGTAGGCAAGCGGGCCCTCGTGCTCCGTCACGCCGTGGGTCAGCTCGTGCCCGATGACGTCCACCGAGATGGTGAAGCGGTTGAAGAGCTCGCCGTCGCCGTCGCCGAACACCATGCGCTCGCCGTCCCAGAAGGCGTTGTCGTAGCCGCTGCCATAGTGGACGTGCCCGTTGAGGGGCATTCCGTTCCCGTCAATGGAGTTGCGCCCGTAGACATCCCAGTAGAGGTCGTAGGTCGCGCCCAGGCCGAGGTAGGCCTCGTCGACCGCCGCGTCGCCGGTGTCATTCGCTCCCTCGCTGCGGACCTCCAGTCCCGGAAGGGCTTCGGAGTTCTTCACGTTGTAGATGGTGCGGCGCTTCTGGCTCTCCACGACCATGGGCCCCGGGATGAGGCGCTTCGCCGCCTGGGGCGCACCGCTGCTCGACAGGCGGATGGCGCGCAGGGTGTTGTCGATGGAGAGCGTCCGCAGGGCCTGCGCGCGCTGCTGTGGCGAACCGTTCTGGGCAATCTGACGGCTGACGTACGGCGGCAGGATGCAGTGGTGGGAATGCCAGATTCGAGTGTTGCAACACATCACCCATCTCCTTCTGTGGGGGTACACGAAGACGATGGTGATGACGGCAAGCCGGATTCGGGACACGGGGCGGCAAGGGCTCCCCGGTCGCCAGGGAACCCGTGCGGCGCCTCGCGCCCGGGCCTGCTCGCGCGGTGTCATGACCCGCCGCGCGGCGCTTCGCGCAGCCGGTCAGGCATGGCCACGGTCCTTCGCGCTTCCCCCCGCGCGAAGGGCCGGTGTCAGGGCTTGTGCAGGACCGCCGTGTCCCCCACCAGCCACAGCTCCGAGGACGACGGCGCCCACACGCCCCGGAGGACGCGGCGGGTGCCGGTGGTCTCCGCGGTCCACTTGCCGCCGTCGAAGCGCAGCAGCGTGCCGTTGTCCCCCACGGCCCAGACCTCGGTGGCGGAGCGCCCCATCAGGCCGTTGAGCTGGGACGAGGTGCCGCTGGCCACGGGGAGCCAGAGCGTGCCGTTGTAGCGCAGCAGCGTGCCCCCCGCGCCCGCGGCCCAGATGTCCGTGGGCCCGCTGCCCCAGACGGCCTTCAGGGACGCGCTGGTGTTGGAGGTCATCGCGCTCCAGGCGGCGCCGTCCCAGCGCAGGATGTTGCCGGCGTCGCCCACCGCGATGGCCAGCGAGGGGCCCTGCACCCAGACGCCGTTGAGGTTCGCCTCGGTTCCCGTGGGCTGCCGCGTCCAGGTGGCGCCGTCGGAGTGGACGGCCTGGCCGGACGCGCCCACCGCCCAGAGGTCCGTCGCCGATGCGCCGTGGATGGCGTACAGGTCCTTCCCTCCCTCCGGAACGAACTCCGTGTTGAAGCGGGCTCCGTCGAACCGGTAGATGCGGTCGTGGAACGTTGACGTCAGCCAGACGGCCGTCGGGGAGGCCGCGTAGACACCCGACACGCTGTCGACGGGGGAGTAGTCCAGCTTCGGCTCAATCCAGCCGCCGCCGTTCCAGTGCAGCACGCGGCCCGAGTCCCCCACCGCCCACACGTCCGACGGCCCCGTGCCATGGATGGCCCGCGCCGCGTTCAGGGTGCGCAGCGGCGCCGTGGAGCTCCACGCCTGCCCGGTCCACTTCTGCATCTGTCCGCCCCGGCCAAAAGACCACACGTTGTCAGGCCCGCTGCCGGTGATGGGGCCCACGGCGTCCTCGTCCGTGTCCGTCCACTTCGTGCCGTTGTAGACGTAGCCGAAGTCCTCCCCGCCGGTCAGCACCAGCGAGGGCGAAGCGGCGTACACATAGAAGAGCTGATCCGACGAGCGCAGCGACTGCTCGATGCCGGCGGGCGTGGTGCGGAACACCTGACCGAAGTCGTCACAGAAGATGCAGGGGTCATCCGAGGCGACGGTCCAGACGTCGTTCGGGCCGGTGCCCGTCACCTCGTGGAAGTCGATGTCCGTCGTGCCCGCGTCGATGCCGGCGACGGTGTTGCCATCGTAGCGGCGCAGCGTGCCGGACTGTCCCACCATCCAGACATCCGCGGGCCCGCTGCCCCACACGCCGTTCAGGTCCTTCGTCGTGGACGCGTCCACGCCCTGGAAGCCGCTGCCCCGGTCGCGCCGCACGGTGCCGCTCGCGCCCACGGCCCAGACGTCGCTCGGGCCGGAGGCCCACACGGACTTCAGGTCGCGCGTCGTCCCGGAGCTCACGGGCGCGAAGGCCCCGCCCGTCGTGGAGTGGAGCACGGTGCCGCCCTCGCCCACCATCCACACGTCCGTCGGGGAGAGGGCATGCACGTCGCGCAGCGTGTTCAGCGTTCCGCTGGCCACGCGCGTCCACCGCGTCCCATCCCAGTGCTGGATGAAGCCGTCCTCACCCACCGCCCACCCATCATCGGGAGCGCGGAAGTGCGCGCCCTGGAAGCTGTAGCCATGGGGCAGCGGATACTCCCAGCACCAGCCGTCGCTGCACTCACGCGCGGCGGCGGGGATGCCGCACGTCTTCTCCACGCCGCGCCCGCCGCACACCTCCGGCGCCGTGCAGGTCCCGCAGCTGATGGTGCCACCGCAGTCATCCGGTTCGACGCCGCACTCCACGCCGGCGCTGCACTCCTTCTTCTGCGCGGTGCAGCCACAGACGTTCTCCTGGCCGCCTCCACCACAGGAGGCGGGCGCCGAACAGGTGCCGCACTCGAGCGGCTGGCCACAGCCATCCGTCGCCTCACCGCAGTTGAAGCCCTGCGACTCGCACGTCCGGGGAACGCAGTCCTCGTCGCCACAGCCGGCGGCGAGCGCCGTCATGAACAGGAGCACGGGTGGGAGGACCACCCTCCCCCACCGATAGAGGCTTGAGCGCGGCGCATCCTGCCGGCGCGAAGTCCGCACCGCACCTGCCGCGAAGGAGTTGTCACGGGACATGGGCATCTCCAGGCCGGACGCGGGCGTGAAACCCGCGAAACCACGTGGGGCGTGGCTCCGGTGCGGAGAAGGTTGCAATCAGCGGTCCGTTTGGATCGCCCGGCGCTCCAGCCCCTTCACTTTCGCGGATGCGTCATGTTCGACGTGGGGCGTCAATCCAGGGTGGTGCGCGAACGCGCGAGCGCCGCGCCCGCCACCGCGAGCACGAACAGCCCCAGCGCCAGCAGGTCATTGCCCATGTCCGCGAGCACCTGGTCCTTGAGCAGCACGCCCCGGACGATGCGCAGGAAGTGAGTCACGGGGATGATCTCCCCCAGGGCCCGCGCCCACCGGGGCAGCCCCAGGAAGGGGAAGGCGAAGCCGGAGAGGAAGATGGACGGCAGCATGTAGAACATGGACATCTGCATCGCCTGCAGCTGACTGCGCGCCACGGTGGAGATGAGGTAGCCCAGCGACAGGTTGCCCACGATGAACAGCACGATGCCGCACGCCAACGCCAGCCATCCCGCGGGCGTGCGCGCCATGGGCACCGAGAACAGCCCCCGCGCCATGCCGAGCACGACGACGGTCTGCACCAGCCCCACGACGACGTACGGCGTGAGCTTGCCCACCATGATCTCCGCGGGCGTGGCGGGCGTGGACAGGAGCGTCTCCATGGTGCCGCGCTCGCGCTCGCGGGTGACGGCCATGGCGGTCATCATCACCAGCGTCATGGACAGGATGATGCCCAGCAGGCCCGGCACGATGTGGAACGGCGAGCGGCTCTCCGGGTTGTAGCGCCGGTGCACCACCACCTCGAAGGCGGGCGCGGTGGACCGGGGCGTCCCCAGCCCCAGCCGTTCGTTGCGCAGCGCCTCCGTGGGCAGCACGCTCACCGCGGCCAGCGCGCCCGCGGCGGCCTGCGGGTCGGACGCGTCCGCCTCCGCCAATATCTGCGCGCGCTCCCCCTTGAGCAGCCGCCGGGTGAAGTCCGGGGGGATGGTGATGCCCAGCATCACCTGTCCCCGGCGGATGAGCTGGTCCAGCTCCGCGTCGGAGCGCGGCAGGTAGCGCACGTCCACGTAGCCGGTGCGCTCCAGCGCGGCGACGACGGAGTCCGCCAGGGTACTGGTGTCGTGGGACAGCACCGCGGCGGGCAGGTGCCGGGGATCCATGTTGATGGCATAGCCGAAGATGAGCAGCTGCATCACCGGCATCACGAGGATCATCGCGTACGTGATGCGGTCGCGCCGCAGCTGCGTGAACTCCTTGAGCAGCACGGCCAGGATGCGCGAAAGCGAGCCCGTCATGACGTGTACCGTTCGTCGCGCTCGCGACCCATGAGCTGGATGAAGACGTCCTCCAGGGAGGGCGGCACCTCGGTCCACCGGAAGGGCTCCTTGCGCCAGGGGGCGAGCGCGGCCTCCAGGGCTTCGCGCTGCAGCCCGCTGACGTGCACGGCGGCGCCGAACGCGGAGGCGCTGAGCACGCCGTCCGCCCGGGCCAGCAGGTGCGCCGCGCGGTCGATGCCCGGCCCCTCCCCCAGGAACGTCACCAGCCCCGAGTCGCGGATGAGCGCGTCCGCGGTGCCCCGGGCGATGAGGCGGCCATACAGGATGTAACCGATGTCGTGGCAACGCTCGGCTTCGTCCATGTAGTGCGTGGACACCAGCACCGTGAGGCCCTCCGCGGCGAGCGTGTGGATTTCGTCCCAGAACTCGCGGCGGGCCTTGGGGTCCACGCCCGCGGTGGGTTCGTCCAAAAGCAGCAGCCGGGGCTCATGCAGCGTCGCGGCGGCCAGGGCCAGGCGCTGCTTCCAGCCTCCGGAGAGCGCACCCGCCAGCTGCCGGCGCCGGTCGAAGAGGCCCAGCCGGTGGAGCGTGTCCTCCACCCGCTCGCGCCGCTGCTCCAACCCGTGGACGCGCGCGACGAAGGCCAGGTTCTCCTCCAGCGTCATGTCCTCGTAGAGGGAGAACCGCTGCGTCATGTAGCCCGTCTGGCGCTTGATGGCGTCGCCCCGGGCGCGGAAGTCCAGGCCCAGCACGGTGCCCTCTCCGCTGTCGGGCGTGAGCAGGCCGCACAACAGCCGCAGTGTCGTCGTCTTGCCGGAGCCGTTGGGGCCCAGGAAGCCGGTGATGCGCCCGGTGTCCACGGCGATGGAGACGTCCCGCACGACGTGCCGGTCCCCGAAGGACTTGTTGAGCCCGCGCACGTCGATGGCCCGCTCGTTCATCGGTCCGCCTCCACCGGGGCCTGCTTCAGCGGCGTCACGTCGATGGGCTGTCCCGGCAGCAGCCGCGTGGGCGCGGAGGGCACGGCCTCCACCAGGAACACCAGCTTCTGCCGCGTCTCCAGGCTGTAGATGATGGGCGGCGTGTACTCCGGGCGCGAGGCGACGTAGTCCACGCGCGCCGTCATCCCGGGGTCGCAGCCGTCGCAGGCGATGTTCACGGCGGTGCCGGGCGGGAAGGACGCCACCCGTCCCTGCGGCACGTAGAAGCGCACCTTCAGCTGCGCGTCCGGGATGATGCTGACGATGGGCGCGTTGGGCATGGCCCACTCGCCCTGCTGGAAGAGGACGTCCTCCACGCGTCCCACCACGGGGGACACGGGCGCCAGCTCCACGACCTGCTGCTCCGCGGCGGTGACGCCCGCGCGCCCGCTGGCGAGCTGGGCGCGGACGACTTCCAGCTGCGCGCCCGCCGCGGCCACGTCCGTGCGGGCCGCGTCGCGCAGGGCGTGCGCCCGGGTCGCGGTGGCGCGCAGCAGGTCCAGTTGCTGGGGCGTCACGGCGCCCTCCATCGCCTTCTGGACGGCGACGAGCCGGGCCAGATCCGCGTCCGCGCGGTCCGCTTCCGCCTGCGCTGCGGCGAGCGAGGCGCGGGCGCGGGCCACGTCGGACTGGCGCGCGAGCAACTGGGCTTCCGTCTGCCCCACCTGTGCCCGCGCCTGGTCGGCGCGCGCCACCAGCGACGTGGGCTCCATGCGGAACAGCGGCGTGCCCACCGCCACGCGCTGTCCTCGCACCACCGCGACGGACGCCACCATGCCGGCCACCGGCGAGGACATGTAGACGTTGTCGCTGACGACGAAGCCGGTGAAGCGCGGCGGCGGTTCCGGGACCGGCCGCCGCAGCCAGAGGATGCCGCTGACGATGACGGCGACCAGGATGGCCCCGGCGATGATGCCTCGCTTCGAGTGTTTCGACTCCCTGCCCGGTCCCGACACCCCAGCCTCCTGGCGCGGCCCATGCCGCGAATGAAGCGCCCCCGGAGCGCGGCGGCTCCACGCTACGCCTGCCCGTCCCGGGGAGTCCGCGTCCGGCGCACGGGGCCGTCCAGGCCCTGTGTCCTGGCGTCACCTTGAGCACCGGACGTGCCAGCACTGAACGCCAGGGGAGCCCCCGGGGGCAGGGCCTTCTCCTGTTCGGATTTCCGACGCCGGGCGACGGGCCTCCGAACAGGAAGGGGCGAAGCGGGAGCGGCCCCAGGGCACGCGGGCTGGGGCATCCGCCTTGCTTGGGCATAGGGTAGCGCCCACGGTCCAGGAGGCCGCGCCTTGCATTCCCTACCCCAGCCCACGGCCGCCGGCGTCGAGCAGGTCCAGCGCGAGGCCTTCTCGCGGATGTTCCGGCAGGTGACGAAGGTGCTGTTGTTCCTGAGCCCCCTCCCGGTGGTGATGGGCTCGCTGGGGCTCATCGGCGACACGGCGGAGTGGCGCCGGTGGTGCGTGGCGCTGGCGTTGGGGCTCGTGCTGGTGGGGCTGGGGGTCGCGGCGTCGTGGCGGCGGCAGCCGGTGCTGTCACACGAGCAGGGCACGGCCTTGCCGCTGGTGGCGTTCCCCCTGTTCACGGTGGTGAACCTGTCGCTGGGAGGACTGGAGAGCCCGCTCATTCCCCTCGTGCTGCCGGTGGCCTTCGCCACGGCGATCCTCTTTCCACCGGCCAGGGCTCGGAGGTGGGCGGGCTACCTGCTCGCGCTGGTGGGCGTGCAGGCGGCGGTGACCTTCACGGGCGTGGTGAGGGACCTGGTGCCCGCGGTCTTTGGAGGAGGACAGCGCGCGGGGCACAGCGACGCCCTGCTCGTAACGATGCTGGTGGTGACGACGTTCCTCGTGCTCTGGGCGAACTTCATCGGCACGACGATGCGGCACACGTTCCGGGGCATGGTGCGCACGGCGCTGGACGCGCGGGATGAAGCCCTGAAGGCCCACGAGGAACGGGTGCGCTCGCTCACCACGTTGTCGGGAGAGATTGCCCACGAGCTGAAGAACCCGCTGGCGAGCGTGAAGGGCCTGGCGGCGATGATCGCCCGCGAGGTGGAGGGCCGGCCCGCGGAGCGGCTGGCGGTGCTGCGCCGGGAGGTGGACCGGATGCAGGAGATCCTCGAAGGGTTCCTCAACTTCTCCCGGCCGCTGCTCCCGCTCAACGAAGCGCACGTGCCCTTGGACGGCCTGTGTCGTCAGGTGGCCGAGCTGCACGAGGGCATGGCGGGAGAGAGGGGCGTGGCGCTGAGGGTCACGGAGGGGCCGCCAGTCGAAGCGTGGTGCGACGCGCGCAAGGTGCGGCAGGTGTTGATCGACGTCGTGCAGAACGCGCTGGACGCCGCGCCCAGGGGCACCACGGTGGAGCTCCAGGCCTGGACGCTGCCGGGAGGCGAGGGCCGCGTGGAGGTGCGCGACCGGGGGCCCGGGCTCGCGGAGGAGGTGCGGGAGCGCGTCTTCGAACCGGGCATCACCACGAAGCCCCATGGCTCCGGGCTGGGGCTCGCGCTGTCGCGGGCGCTGATGCGCCAGCACGGCGGAGAGTTGAGCCTGCGCGCACGCAACGGCGGAGGCTGCGTGGCGGAGTTGCTCCTTCCGGCTGCGTCCCAGGCCGTGGAAGCGCCGCGAAAGGAGGCCCTGTCGTGAAGGCACGCGTGCTGGTGGCGGATGACGACGCGGGCGTGCGCTACACACTGCGTGGCCTGCTGGAGGACGACGGGCTCACCGTGGAAGAAGCCGTGGACGGTGAGGCCGCGCTCGCTCGCCTGGAGGTGGAGCCTCCCGTGGACCTGGTGCTCAGCGACCTGCGCATGCCGCGCGTGGATGGAATGGAGCTCCTGCGCCGTGTCGCCGCGCGCCCGCATGCGCCCCGCGTCATCCTCATCACCGCGCACGGCTCGGAGCGCCACGCCGTGGAGGCCATGAAGCTGGGCGCGCTGGACTACTTCCGCAAACCCTTCGACGTGGACGACGTGCTGGCCGTGGTGCGTCGCGCGCTCGGGCGGGTCCAGCTGGAGGCGGAGAACGAGCGGCTGTCCGGCGAAGTGAACCTGCTGCGCTCGCTGGTCTTCGTGTCGCCCGCGATGGCGCGGCTCGCCCTGCTCATCCAACGCGTGGGCCCCCGCGACGTCACCGTGCTGATCACCGGCGAGAGCGGCACCGGCAAGGAGCGCGTCGCCGAGGCCCTGGTGCGCGCCTCCCCGCGCGCGGACAAGCCCTACGTGCGCTTCAACTGCGCCGCCCTCACTCCGGAGCTCGCGGAGGCGGAGCTCTTCGGCCACGCGCGGGGCGCGTTCACCGGCGCCGTGCGCGCCCGTCCAGGCCTCTTCCGCGAGGCCTCCGGCGGCACCCTGCTCCTGGACGAAGTAGGAGAGCTCGCCCTGCCCCTCCAGGCGAAGCTCCTGCGCGTCCTCCAGGAGGGAGAAGTCCGGCCCGTGGGCGAGGACCGCTCCTTCCCGGTGGACGTCCGCGTCCTGGCCGCCACCCACCGCGACCTGCCCCAGCGCGTGGCGGAGGGCCGCTTCCGCGAGGACCTGTACTACCGCCTCAAGGTCGTGACGCTCCAGGTGCCCCCGCTGCGAAGCCGCCCGGAGGACATCGCCGCGCTCGCGAAACACTTCCTCGCTCGTCACACGGAGCGCTTCCGCATGCCGCCGGTGCCACTGACACCCGCGCTCCTGGAGCGCCTCACGACCCACCCCTGGCCCGGCAACGTGCGCGAGTTGGAGAACGCCCTGGAGAGCGCCGTGGTGCTGTCCCCCGACGGCACGCTGGACCTGGAGCTGCTACCCGACGGAGGCTCCAGCACGCCCCAGGCCCCGTCCACCGGCGCCACGCTGCGCGAGAAGCTGGATGCGCATGAGCGGGAGCTCATCCTCGCGGCGCTCGCGGCGTCCAAGGGTCAGCGCACGGAGGCCGCGAAGGCGCTGGGCATCGGCCGCGCCACGCTGCACGACAAGCTCCGCAAGCACGGCCTCTTGAACGAAGACGAGGAGCCCGCGCCGTGAAGGCTCACGGCTCCGACGGGACATGGCGGGAGCCTAACGCGACCTCGATGAACCCTGGCAACGGTGACGGCGTGGTGGGACTTCCACGTAGCTTCCTGGACGCTTGGCGTTGATGCGTCAGCCCCCGCATTGACCTGTCCGCACGGAATGACAGAGAACGCGAGAGGTGGATGACGCTGGAAGGAGCGGGGGCATGCAGCGCGACAAATCCGACCACGAGTCCCTGGCCCGCTGGGCCGCTGACTGCGCCGAGCACGTGCTCCCCCACTTCGAACAGAAGTTCCCGGAGGACCTCCGTCCCCGCCGGGCCCTTGAAGCCATACGGGCCTGGGCCCAGGGAGCGCTGACGATGAGCGAGGCACGCGGCGCCGCCTTCGCCGCGCACGCCGCCGCCCGCGACGCCAGCGCGCACGCCGCCGCCTGCGCCGCGGCCCGCGCCGCGGGCCATGCCGCCGCCACCGCCCACGTCGTCACCCACGCGCCACAGGCCGCCACCTACGCGGCCACCGCCGCGGCCCACGGCGCGGCTGACGCCACCGACGTCGCGGAGGCCACCGCCCGCGAGCGCGCCTGGCAGCGACAACAGCTACCGGAGCACCTCCACGCGCTGGCGTTTCCGGCGCGCTCCAATCCCTGAACGCACCGCGCGTGCGCGACGCAACCCGGCCATGCCACCTGGCGAGCACTGCCACGGCCCTGTCGTTTGACAAAGCAGGTAAAATCAGATTTCCATTTTTATCATGAACTTCAAACGAGCAGTGTCGTGCACCGTGGTGCTGGCCTCCGTCGCCTGTGGCGGCCAGGCGTTCGAGGAGGACACGATCGCGGCGGAGGACCTGGCCACCACGCGGCAGGCGGCCTTCTCCGGCGTGAACGGGACGGTGTGCGAGGAGAGCCCCTACAACTGCAAGCTGCGCCCCTCTGGCGGCAACCGCGTGCAGACCAACGACACGAGCGACGACGACTCGTGGGGCATCGTCACGGGCGTCCCCATCCGCGACGGCAACGGCACCATCCTGGGCACGTCCACCCGGACGCGCTCCCTCTTCAACTACGGCCAGACGCGCACCTTCGCGGGTGAGCTGCACGCGTTCGCGACGTCGACGTCCAACGGCAGTGCGGGCTGGCTGCCCATGTCCGCCATCCTGGGGCGCACCTCCTTCGAGGAGAAGGTCGGCCACGTCTCCGCGCTGAGCTCCGGGCTGAGCACGATGGCGTGCTACGCCGTGCGCAACTCGCACGACACCACCCTGGAGTTCAAGAAGGTGGTCTACGACAGCACGGCGGAGCACGAGCGCGCGGGTGACTACCTGCCGCTCGTGCGCGCCAACGGCCTGCGCTCGGTGAACCTCACCTTCAACGTGCCGGGCTTCGGCCTGGGCGGCGTGGCGGTGGACCACTTCCCCGCGGGGACGAAGTTCCAGCGCTTGGACGTGCCGACGAACTCGGGCGCGCCCTCCATCGACATCCCGCTCTGGGTGCAGGACAGCGTGGGGCGCTACCGCCAGCAGTCGGGGACCATGAAGTTCATCTACGGCTACGTCATCGCCGCCACCGGCACCCGCCGCAACGGCTGGATGGCCTACGACGCGCTCGAGGTCAGCTCCGGCTGCCCTTGAGACGCCTGTCGCACCGCTCGACGACAACCTTGCAGACCGTGCCGTTCACGGCGAGCATGCCCGCGTCCCAGGACGCGGGCCCCGCCCCTCAGCGGGCCTTCTTCGCGAGCGAGCTCACGACGAACCGGCCATCGACGTAGTCGACGGTGCCCAGCTTCTTCCCATACACGCCGGCCGGCTCGTCCACGTTGGCCTTGATGGTGATGACGCGGCCCTTGCGCGGCAGGCCGAGGGTGACGATGGAGCCCGCCCAGTCCTTGAGGGTCTTTTCGCTCAGGCCCTTCTTCGCGTTCGCCTTGAGGAGTCCGGCGTCGGCGTAGAGCTGGATGGCGTCCGCGTCGGACAGCTGCAGGGCCGTGTTGTCGGCCTTCAGCCCGTCCGCGTCGCACTTGAAGACCGCCGTGCGGCTCACGGACGCGCCCGACGACACCACCACCAGGTGGTAGCCGTTCGGGTTCTTGAACAGGGCGGCCTCGTAGGTCTCGATGAGGTCCGGGCTCTCCACCAGCGCGTAGCCATTCGGCACGTCGCGCACCTTGAGGGACTCCGCGATGAACTGGGGCGTGATGGGCTCGCCGGAGTCCCGGGCGACGTCCAGCGTCCCCCCGTCCTTGTAGCGCTCGAACAGGTGGCGGAGCGCGACCTCGATGTTCGTGGTGGCGCAGCCCGCGGACGCGCCAGCCTTCGCGGGCGCGGCTTCGGGGTTGGCGGAGGTCAGGGCCAGGATGAGGGCGGCTTTCAAGAGAATCACGGCGGCTCCTTTCAGCGGGGGTACTCCTCCAACCATGCGACGCCGCGGCGCAACAGCCCGCGTGCATCGAAGAGATGGGATGGCGCCTGGGCGACCGTTCCCGAGCGCCCAATCCCTTCCGTCAGGCATTGCTCTCCAATGAGCGTGAAGGGGTCCACGCGGGACGCACGCAGGGCGTCCGTCACCGGCTCGCTGGTGTCGAACTCCTCGAAGTCCACCCAGCGCCGCTCCCCGTCGACGAGGAGCGCTCGCTGGTAGCGGACCACCCGCTTGCCGGGGAGGTCCGCCAGGTGCTCCGCGTGGTGCAGCAGCGTGAGCTTCTCCAGCGGGGCTCCGAGCATCAGCACCTTGCCCCCGGCCTCCACCAGCCGGGCCAGCGGCGAGCCGGGGCCGTAGCCGTAGTGGAAGGGGTGGTCCGCGCAGAGCCACTCCGCCCGCGCGCCGATGGCGACCATGCCCGCGTCCGGATGGTCGCTGCGGACCGCGCCGGGCCACGTCCGCAGCGTCTCCGCGAGGATGCCGTGGTCGCGGCTGGCCCGCGCGGTGCGCTTGTCGAAGGTGGGGATCTCCTCCCGAAGGCGCGGGTCCTCGAAGTCCTCCGGCTCCACGCCCATCTCCCAGTCCAGGTACGCCATGAGCGTGCCCCGGGTGCCCACCGCGTCGAACAGCGCCTGCACCACGGTGTTCACCCCGCCCAGGACGGGCCCCAGGCTCCGGAGGCCGGCGTGGATCATCACGAGGTCGCCCTCTGCCAGGCCCAGCCGCCAGAGCGCCTCCTTCAAGTCGGTCCGGGTCGCGGGTGCCTTCGTCATGGTGAGCCGTCCTTCCTGTCGCGTCGGAGCGGAGGATAGCAACAGCGCTGCCCGCGCGGGCATTGAAGGGGTCTCCGGGGACCGCGAGTCTTTCCAGGAGACGCCTGCCCATTGTCCCGCATTGATAGACAGCGCTATCCTGACAGGGCAACACCCTTCCCCCAAAACCCAGGAGAAGCGAATGCGAAAGGCAATCATTGCCGGGCTGATGGCTGTCGGTGTGCTCGCGGGCTGTGGCGGCGCCGAGGACGCGGAGCCGATGAGCCCCGAGGAAGCCAACCGCGTCGTCGAGATGGCGGTGCCCAGCGCCTGTACCGACGCGTGCGACGCGAAGTACTACCAGTGCTACTTCGGCGGCGGCGACCCGTACTACTGCAACAGCTATCGCGCGTTCTGCATCTCGCAGTGCCCTCCCTGACCGCGCTTCGCGCTGGAGGGACTGGCACCGCCGGGCCCTGGAATGCGACCGCTCAGGCCTGACGCGGGACCGCCCGGTCACGGGAAGGACCTCCGGGCGGCCCCCACCGCGATGCTGGTGGCATGAACGCCTCGCGGCATCCTCTCTCCCGATGGGCCTTCGCCCTCGGGCTCGTCACGGCCCCCGTCACCTTCGGCCTCTTCGTGCTGGCGGCCTGCATCGGCGCGTCGGCCTCCGGATGGGGATACGCGCTGGGAGGCGTCCTGCTCTCGCTGGGCCTCCTCACGAAGAGCTGGCGGACGCGCCGTGGCCTGTCGCGCGCGGGGCTGGGGCTCATCGTCGCGGTCGCGGCGGTCCGGCTCGCGGTGGCGGACAGCCCCCGAGTGCACACCGAACAGCTGCCGGCGGCGGGAACACGCTACCTGAACCGGCTGGTGGACGAACGGGACGGGACGCTCGTCGCGGCCCACGCCCTTTTGCGCGCTCGGCGGCTCCCCGCCTCGGACGCGGCCGGGTTCCTTCCCGCGCTGGAGTCCGCCTTCGCGCGGCTCGCCCGGGAGGAGGGCCCGGTGGCCACGCCCGCCATCGCGACGTGGCTGGGGCTCCAGTCACCCGAGTCCTTCGACGCGGTGGTCATCACCCCGGAGCACCCCAGCCCCGACACGGCCGTGGTGATGCTTCACGGCTTCGCCGGCAACTTCACCGTGTATTGCTGGCAGCTGGCCCAGGCCGCCCGGGCCATCTCCGCGACGACCGTCTGTCCCTCCGTGGGCCCCTCGGGAGCCTGGTGGACCGCCGACGGGGCGAGGACGCTGGAGCGGACCCTGGCGTGGCTCAAGGGCCGGGGCATCCGCCGCGTGTACCTGGCGGGGCTGTCCAACGGAGCCATGGGAGCTCACGTGCTCAGCAGCCGGGTCGCGTCCTCGGGCATCGAGCTGCGGGGGTTGGTGTTGATCTCCGGCGCGGAGCGCCGGGCTTCGGCGCCAGCGGTCCCGGTGCTGCTCGTGCAGGGGACGCGCGACACGATGATGCCCGCGCGCCTCGCCCGCGACGTGGCCGCGCGCATGGGGAAGCGCGCGACCTGGTTCGAGGTGGACAGCGGGCACTTCGCCTTCCTGGACCGCCATGCCGCCTGCGAGGAAGCCATCCGCGCATGGCTGCTCCGGCAGGAAGGCCGGGCGTCACGGTGAGGGCTGCGCCGACACGCGGTCCTTCGCCGCCACCAGCTCCTCGCGCCGCAACAACAGCCGTGCGTTCGCGTTGGGCAGGATGCGCACCTGGAAGCGCCGCTGGGCCATGTCCTCGGGGGTGAAGACGTTGCGGTCGCTCACGAGCAGCAGCGCCGTGGGCACCACGTACCGCGCCGAGTGGTTGCCGTAGTAGTGCACCACCACGTGGTACGGCCCCGGCGCCGCCTTCCGGGCGTGGTACAGCTCCGGCCCCAGGCCATCCGTGATGTCCCAGTACAGCTGGCCGCCCAGCGACGAGCGCATGTGCTGGTAGAAGCACTTCTCCCCGTTCGGCTCGATGACCCACAGGTCGATGTCCGTGTTGTCCGAGTTCCAGTGCGTGGTGAGCTGGTAGTCGATGGGCCGCGCGTCCGCGAACAGCGCGTCACCGTCGGGGCCCCGCAGGCCGGCGCGGCGCTCACGGAGCACGGAGGCCACCTGCGCGAGCCCGGGCTGCCGCTCCAGCCCCGCCAGCATGCGCGCGTAGTGGAAGCTCGCCACCGTCCGCAGCTCGTCGCCATGACGCGGCCACGGGCGCGCCAGGACGATCTCGTAGTTGCGCGCGGCCTCCGAGTAGCGCCCCGCCGCGTCCAGCGCGAGCGCCTCCTCCAGGAAGGCCTGCGCCTCGAAGGGACGGTTGAGGCGCACGTGCTCGAAGAGCTCCGCCGCCGCCGGGTACTGCCCCAGCGCCAGCAGGCCGTACCCCACCAGCCGCAGCGCCTCCGCGTCGCGGGGCCGCAGCTCCACGGGCGACGACAGCGCGCGCACCGCGCCCCAGGTGTCGCCGGAGAAGGCGCGCCTGCGGGCCACGGCCTCGTAGATCATCACGTCGTCCCGGTTCTCCCGCCGCGCCTTGCGGTAGGCCAGCTCCGCCTGGAGCCGCTCGTCACCGCCCGCGTAGGGCATGTCCCGCAGCGGCTGGCGCCGCAGGAGCGCGGGCACGTTCTTCAGTTCGGCGAGGCGGGCCACCACCGCGCGGCCCGAGGAGTGAACGTCATCCAGCGCGATGCCCAGGAGCTTGTCGCGGCGCTGGTCCTCCTCCCGGCGCCGCAGCGACTCCAGGTTCTCCAGGTCCACCTGCTCGTCGCGCACGGCGTAGCGCGTGTAGTCACCCTCGGACTCCAGCACGAGCATGGACGCGCGGGCGTTGGCCAGCCGGTAGTGCTGGCTGAGCGCCACCACCATCCGGTCCAACCGCTCGTCATCCAGGGACACCAGCCGGGACACGAAGAGCTCCGCCCACGCCCGGGGCGCGAAGGCGCTGTCCTCGCCGGACGGCAGCGGGATGCGCAGCGTGCGCTCGGGCCCGGTGCCCGCCTGGGTCACCACCTCCAGCGCCGCGTCGCCCTTGCCCGGCAGCCGTCCCGCCACCTGCAACTCCTGCCCGGGGAAGACGAGCCGAGGCCGCCCCGCCACCACCAGGTCCTTCACGTCCGCGCCCACCACGGCCACGCGGGACAGCACCACGGACGCCGCGCGGTGCGCCTTCGCCGCGGCGTCCACCTCCGCCGCGGACAGGACGTTCACGACGCGCCCCCCGCTGGAGCGCGCCAGCGCGTCGAAGAGTTCGGTGTTCACCGCCGCCTCGCCAAAGCGATACGTCACCCAGCGCAGCGACTCCACGCACGGGTGCCGGGAGAGCAGCGCGTCCACGCGGCTCTGCCCCCAGGTGATGTTGCCGTCGGAGAGCAGGAAGGCCGTCACGCGCTCCCCGGGAGCGGCGGGCTTGAGCCATTCACGTCCGGCACGGTCCAGCTCCTCCAGCGCGCCGTCCACGTGGGACGCGCCCTCCAGGAAGACGTGCTCCAGCTCCGCGAAGCTCGCCTGCCGGTGGGCGGCGTCGTTCGGGCGGAAGCCCGGCCCGTGCAGCCAGCGGGGGCGCACGTCGAAGAGGAGCACCGCGTACTCCTTCAACGTCGCGTCCTTCTCCAGGAGGGCGCGCAGCGTGGCCGCCTGGATGGCCCACGCGTTGCCGTCCTCGGAGGACAGCGAGGTGTCCACCACCAGCACCGCGCGGCCCGTGGGAGGGCCCTCCGCGCCGGAGGTGAGCCGGCCCGGCAGCCGCACCCGCGCGTGGAAGGCGCGGCCCGGGAGGCCCGCGTTGTCGGCCCCCACCAGCACGTCCGCGTCCTCGCCGCGAGGCTTCAGGGCCAGGCCCAGCGCGCCGTCCCCCGTGAGCTTCGGGAAGTCGTAGACCTGCCACGCGCCCACCGTGCGGGCCTTCGCGCCCGAGTCCGGCTGCACCGTGACCTCCGGCGCCTGACGCGGGTCCACGTGGACGCGAGCGGTGACGCGCAGCTCCTTGCCCGCGCCCGGAGGCAGCGGCCACGTGTAGCGCAGGCGGGTGCCGTCGAAGAGGAGCGTCTGCTCGTACGCGATGACGACGCGCTTGAGCGACTTCGGAGGCAGGGGGAAGACGCGGGCGCTGAAGGTGGACGCGCCCGACCATTCGAGCAGCGCGGGGTCCACGTTGCGGCGCACGACGTCCTCGTACACCTCCCGTGCGCGCTTCTGCTCCACGACGCGGGCCTCCTGGATGTCGCCCCAGGAGCGCTTCGCCCCACGGGCCGCCGGAGGCGCGGAGGCGGCCAGCCGCTCCGACTCCGTCGAGTCATCCCCCAGGGGAGGCAGCAGGTCCGGCGACTGGAACAGCGAGGGCGTGTCCACCGTCACCGCGCCCGAGTACAGCGCGAAGCCCGCCACCGTCGCGCCGCCGGGCAGCGGGTAATAGAACGTGCCTTCGAGGCTGCGGCCGGTGTCGTTCTCGAAGAGGTGGTCGACCACGGTGCGCGCGCGCGAGCCCTGGATGTACGTGACGACGCGCACGGCGCGGGCCTTGAGTGGCTGGTAGCGGCCGTCGTCGCTCATCACCAGCACCTTGGCGGCGCGAGGCGCGGCCTCCACGCGAGGCAGCACGGGCACGGGAGCCTCCGGCCCGGCGGAGCCATCACCGCCGCCCTTGCTGTTCGGGAGGGCCGAGCGGACGCGCTGAGCCACCCTGGGAGGCGGCGCCGCGGGCTGGCCGCCCAGGGCTCCCCCGAGGACACCTCCCACCACGCCGCCCTCCACCCCACCGGGCTCCGCCGCGGGAGGCGCTCCCGCGGAGCGCTGCCCTTGGAGCCGGGCACGTTCCTCGCGAACACTGTTCTCGCGAAGCGCCATGTCCTCGCCCATCTCGGTATCCAACACCTCCGCCTCCCCCAACCCGGGAGCGTCGGCGGCGCTTCTGGGCGCAGGCGTCACGGCCTCCGGTTCAGGCGCGGCCCTCGACGTGAGCTTCTGCAGCTCCGCTTCGGAGAGCACCTGCGGATCCGCCACGGAGTCGCGCAGCGCCGCGAGGTCCACCTCGCCCGTGTCCGGTTGTCCCGCGGCGGTGACGGGGGCCACCAGTCCCGCCTGGATGAAGGACGCCGGAGCCTTGGCGGGAGCTTCGACCGGAGCTTCGGCCGGAGCGGCGGCCCCGGGCGGACGAGCGTCCGGGTCCCGTTTGCAGCCCGAGGCGAGAAGCCCCATCAGCAACACGACGGCGGAAACGCGGAGGAGTCGCATGCGCCGGGACGCTACTCCATCCGTGTCTGGCCAGCGCACGACAGCCAAGACATGGACCGCCCATGACGCGGCCATGACGCAGTAGGTTCCTGGCCAGGGAGATGCCCATGGACTGGTCAGCGGCGCAGTACACGCGATTCGAAGACGAGCGGAACCGTCCCATCCGTGACCTGCTGGCCCGGATTGCCACGTCCGAGGTGAAGCGCGCGGCGGACCTCGGCTGCGGCCCCGGCAACTCCACGGAGCTGCTGCGCGCCCGCTTCCCACAAGCGGCCGTCACCGGAATGGACAGCTCGCCGGACATGCTGGCCGCCGCGCGCAAGCGCCTGCCGGACCTCCGGTTCGAACAGGGAGACATCGCGACCTGGAGCGACCCGGGCCCCTACGACGTCATCCTGGCGAACGCGGTGCTGCAATGGGTGCCAGACCATTCCGCCGTCATGCCCGCGCTCCTGAGCAAGCTGGCCCAGGGCGGAAGCCTCGCCGTGCAGATGCCGGACAACCTGGACGAGCCGTCGCACCGGCTGATGCGGGAGACCGCCAGCGCGGGCCCGTGGGCCGGCAAGCTGGGGTCCGCCGCGAACGCACGGACGGTCCGCCATGAGGCCGACTGGTACTTCCGCACGCTGCGCGACGCCGGGGCCACGGTGGACGTCTGGCGCACGACCTACTTCCACCCGCTGACCGGAGGCGCCGGGGCGGTGGTGGAGTGGTTCAAGGGCTCAGGACTCCGGCCCTTCCTCGAACCGCTCGATGCGGGAGAGAAGGCGGACTTCCTCAATCGCTATCAGGCAGGGATTGCCAGGGCCTACCCTGCCCTGCCGGATGGAACGGTCCTGCTGCCCTTCCCCCGGCTGTTCATCGTCGCGACGCGTTAGCGTTCCACTGGCGGCCTTGTTCCGCGGCGTCGCGACAGACCGCCTCGCGTAGAGTTCGCGCCATGCGAATCCCGACCCTCGCCCTGTCCTGCCTGTTGACCGTCGCATGTGCACATCCCCCAGCCACCGCGCCCACGGCCGCCGAGGAGAAGACCGCCGACCTTCCGACCATCGAAGCCCCTTCGGCACCGATGGCGGGCTGGACGCAGGCGCGGAGGGCCTCCGCCCTGATTCGCGAGGAGAAGTACGCGGAGGCGCTGTCCCTCTATGAGCAGGCCCGGGCCGCGGGCAACGCGGATCCGGACGCCGCGTACTCGGCCGCGTGCGCGGCGGCGCGCCTCGGGAAGCCGAAGGATGCGCTGGACTGGCTGTCCCACTCGGTCCAGTCCGGCTTCCGCGACGTGGCCTGGATGAAGCAGGACGGGGACCTCGCGCCGCTGCGCGACGACCCGGCGTTTGTCGCGCTGGCCGAGCGGATGCCCACGCTGCCGGAGCCTCATCCCTATTCCAACGAAGAGCTGAAGCGACTCTTCGCGGAGGACCAGGCGGACCGTCAGCCCCCCCCGCCGAGTCCAGAGGCCTGGAAGAAGATCGCGGAGCGGGATGCCATGCGGCTGCGGCGCGCACGGGAGCTGCTGGACCAGGGCGCCCTGAAGGAGGGAGCGGACTTCCTCGCGGCAGGGTTCATCTTCCAGCACGGTGACACGCAGGAGGACTACGCCCTGGCGCGGCGGATGGGCGCGGAGGCCGCGAAGCGCGGTCACCCCAAGGGCCTGTGGCTGGCCGCGGCGGCGTGGGACCGGTGGCTGATGAATGCCAACCGCCCGCAGCGCTTCGGCACCCAGTACAAGCTCGATCCGGCGGACAAGGTCGTGAAGCTCTACCCGGTGGACCCCAGCGTGACGGACGAGGAGCGCGCCCGTTGGGGCTTCCCGCCACTCGCAGAGATTCCCACCGTCCTGCGCATGCAGTGACGCCGAAGGGCACGCCGCCCTCCCTGACCTGGGATTCCGTCGGGGTCCCGGCCTCGAAGGCGAGGTGGAAGGGCCCGGGCGAAGAAGGCTCGCCCTGGGCAGCGGGGCGTGCCGCGGCATTGGCAATGATGGCGACGTCGTGGTGATTGCTCGACTGCGCGGATGAGCAAGTTGAGCCAGCGTCACACGATGTCGAGCCCGTACTGCGCCGCGGTCAGGTACTGGAGCATGACGAAGTAGACGCTGGAGGTGGCCTTGTGACCCGAGGCCCCCTGGTAGGATTTGATCATCTCGTTGCGCAGCTCCCGCAGCTGGTCCTTGTTCTGCTTGCGGTTCTCCGTGAAGGGATTGCTCAGCTCCGCGACCAGCTCACAGGCACTGGCGAAGGCGTCGAAGGAGCCGCCGTCCGTTTCCTCCAGGACCGCGTAGTCGTCCTTCTTCTTCCCGCTGCCCTTGACCACGTCCGCCCAGAGCTGCGCGCGCACCCGCGCCCGCTCTTCCGAGACACTGGTGATGAGCGCGATCTTCAGATGCTGCGCGAGCGAATCCACGCCCGGCCGCACCGACATCCCCCACATGCCCGTCGGGTTGAAGTCGAACGTGGGCCAGAAGCCCGGATCCGCCGGCAGGCGCGCTCCGGTCTCCCTCCGGACGAGCGCGACGAGGCCTGCTCGCACCTCCTCGGGCTCATGCGCGTCCGGGAAGGCCTTGGTGCAGTCCTTGAGGGGAATCTCCGTCCCCAGATGGGTGGAGGTCGTGAGCGGATGGGTGAGGGTCCCCACCACCGAGTTCACGGCCGTCACCGTGGAGAGGTTCACCTTCTTGCTGTTGTGCACGGCGTCGTGCGGCGAGAAGTGGTGGAACACCTGCGGCTCCCCGCCGAGGTGCAGCGTGAGCAGCTCCTTCGCCTTCGCGCCGAGCACGACGGGCGGCGCGGAGAGGGCGTAGCAGGAGACGCTCACCTGCTTCCGGATCTTCGCGTAGACCTTCTCCAGCAGCTCGCCCCCCACCAGGTCCAGGTAGGCGCACTGCGCGAGCGCGCCCCCCAGGCTGTGGCCGGTGAAGAGGATCTCCTTGGGGACCCGGCCGTGCATCGCCTCCAGGCAGGCCGCGGCCAGCGACTCCTGGCAGCTCTCGTAGGCGTACCAGAAGCCGGCGGAGAGCGTCGCGTTGCTGAACCGGCCGACCCGGACCTCCTTCAGGTGGTTCATGTCGGTGACCCAGTCCGGGCTCCCCGTGCTCTTGACCAGCGCCTGGCCCAGGGCACGTCCACCGCTGCCGCTCCGGCTCCCGCGAAAGACCACCACCAGCCGCGAGTGCTCGGGGTCGTAGATGGCGGCCCCCAGCCAGCTGGGCCAGCCCGCCTTCGGGTGCGTCTGGGTCATCCCCGTCTTGCCCTGGAAATAGCAGCACCGCTTCGAGCCGGTCGCCTGGGAGTGCTCGCGGCCCAGCAGGGTCTGCTCCCCGAAGAAGTCCTGGACCTTGATGGGGATGTCCTCGCCCGCCAGGTCCACGCCCTTCGAGAAGGAGATGGAGCGGTCGAGCTCTCGCGGCTGGAAGAGGATGTACGGCGAGTCGCCGGTGCCCCCCCGGTACACGACCCCGTACGTGGGGTCTGGCGGAGTCGTCAGGTCGTATTCGATGGGATCGAACTTGTGGACGTGCGCTTCGCTGCCGCGCAGCTTGTGCACCCGGGCCAGCACCCGGTCCCGCGCGCCCTGCCACAGCCCGGCCCCGTGGGATTCATAGAACGGATCCATCGGGTAGACGCAGGACTGGGCGTACGCCTTGTAGGCGAAGCGGCAGTACTCCAGCATCTCCAGCGCCGTCTCGGCATTGGGGTGGGGCACGGGGTGACTCCTGGGAACTTGTATCAGGAGTTGAAATCAAACAGGCGTTCGCGACAGCGAGTCAAGGGAGCGAGCCGGACCCACTCAGTCGTTGTTCGTGCCGGGCCGCACTCCGCCGTTGAAGGCACCATACGGCTGGAAGGAAGCGAGCTGCGCACCCCAGCGCTCGTAGGTCTTGAGCGTGCCGGGGTTGAACATCGTCTGGTAGTAGCAGCCGGCGACGCCGTTGCCGAGCTTCAACTCCGGGCTGCCGGCGAGCAGGCGCGGTCCCACGCCCGGCTGCTGCAGCGAAGCCACCTGCGCCGAGTAGTCCGGCTCCGAGCCCAGGCCCCCGTACAGGTACGGGAACGAGAAGACGTTGCACCCGACCTGCCCGTTGGGTTCGCAGAGGTTCTTGTAGTCCCCATAGGACACCTCCTGCCCCAGGAAGCCCGTGTTGAGGTCCTCCGTGGAGAAGCGCGCCAGGGCGGCACCGTCCGGCAGGCGCATCACCAGCGTGTAGGGCGTCAGCACCCAGTAGGCCTTCCGCACGAAGTTGGGCGACACGAAGATGGGCGGAATCTGGCAGTCGTCGCTGCGCTGGTAGTGGGTGAAGAAGCGCCAGTCGCTGCCGGAGACATAGAGCTCCGGCGTGCCCCACGGGTCGCTGCCCACCGCCACACGGTAGCCATTCGTGTAGAAGCCATTGTCATACGGACGGCGCGGCACCGGCGCGATGAAGCCATACACCTCGCCGCCCAGGCGGTTGAACACCCGCACGTGCGGGCCGCCGCCGAAGCCCGGCGCCGTGACGATCTCCGCCACGTTGTCATGCGTCACGTCGCCCGCGCCCAGTCGCACGCCGCCGGTGAAGCCAGGGTCATAGGCCCAGAACTCGTTGATCAGCCGCAGGCCGCCGTTCACCTTCCACACGCGCACCAGCGGCCCCATGCCCCGGCCCGGCGCGGTGATGACCTCGTCGAAGCCGTCCGCGTCCACGTCACCCGTGGCCACGAAGACGCCGCCCCGGAAGTTGGAGTCGTAGGCGAACCATTGCGCCAGCACCGCGCCGTTGTTCGGGTCCATCACCTTCACCAGCGGGCCGCCCCCCTCGCTCGTGCCGGTCACGATGTCCGGACGCCAGTTCGTGGTGACACGGCCCGTGGCCAGCTCCACGCCCGTGCTCATGCTCGATTCGTAGGCGTAGAAGGAGACCCAGTTGACGTTGCTGTTCGGGTCGAACGTCTTGACCGCCGGGCCTCCGCCCGGTCCCGCCCCCGTGGCGTACAGCGAGGTATTGGGCTTCGCGCCGGCCGTCGTCGCGACGGCGAGCGCCGCGAGCAGGATGAGCTGTCTCATGTATTCAACCTCCCGGGATGATTCACGGATGACAAGGAAGGTCTCATCATCCCGGAAGGGACTGACATCCAGGCTCGCCGGCTACGTCCCCGGGGTGGCCGTTCCCCGGGCCTGACGGCCCGGCACTGACGCCAGGTGCTCGCGGAGCGCGGTGCCCAACGCATCAGGTGCTTCCAGCTGCGGGAAGTGGCCCACGTCCTCCAGCTCCAGCACGCGAGCCCGGGGCAGGGCCTGCCTCCACCGCGACAGGTGCTCGGGCTTCACGACCTTGTCAGCCTTGCCCCAGACGACGAGCGCCGGCACGTCCGCGAGCCGGCCCAGGCCCTTGCCCTGCTCCTCCATCCACGGGCCTTCGTGGGAGATGGAGCGCGCGAAGCCCCAGGTGCCCATCCGCGACGCCCGGTCGGGAAACTGCGACAGGAAGGACTGGTGCAGCTCGCGCGTCAGCTTCGTGCGGCGTCCCCAGGACATCTTCACCAGCATCCGCGCGGAGAAGTTCCAGGACAGGTACAGCCACCGCATCAGCGCGTTGTCGACGTTGGGCCCCTTCAGGTCCCACTGCCAGCTCTGCACCACGGTGAGGCTCAGCACGTGCTCCGGCGCCGCGATGGCGAGCGGCAGCGCGATGGGCCCACCGAAGTCATGCACCACCAGGTGGAACGGCCCCAACGCCAGCTGGTCGAACCACGCGCGCAGGTTCTCCACGTGCCAGGGCAGTGAATAGGTGCGCCAGTCCCCGGGCCGCTCGCTGTCCCCGAAGCCCAGGTGGTCCGGCGCGAGCACGCGGTACGACGGCGTGAGCTGCCGGGCCACGTCCCGCCACTCGCGCGAGGACGAGGGCGTGCCGTGCACCAGCACCACCGGCGTGCCCTGCCCTTCCTCCCACCACGCCATCTCACCGCCAGGAACCTTCAGCCGCTTCATGGGGCGTCCGCCTTTCGCTTGCGAAGAGCACCGGGCCACCGCTGGGCCATGGCGCGAATCACCTCGGCGGCGGGGTAGCCGCCTTCGTGCTGCAGGTACTGCTGGGTGAGGCCTTCCACCGTGGCGAAGAGCACCCGCGCCTCGATGTCAGCCTCCGGAACCCCGCGCGCCGCCAGCGCCTGCTCCAGCCGCTGGTGCGTGGCGCCCAGGAAGTGCTCCAGCGGCAGCTTCAGCCGCGCCAGCACCTCCGGCTGGTGACGCAGGCCCTGGCTCAGCCGCCAGAGGTCCCGGTGCGCGTCCAGCATCGCCACAGTGGACGTGAGCAGAGCCGTGACGAACCCTCGCGCGGTGGGTTCGCGGTCCGCGTCCTCCAGCGTCCGCGCGACGTCCAGCATCGACGCCTGCATCAGCGCGAGGAGCACCGCCTCCTTCGACTCGAAGTGCGAATAGAGCAGCCCCACGGCGATGCCCGCCTCCTCGGCGAGCGCGCGCACGCGGGTCCCATCAAAGCCGTGTCGGGAGAAGAGCCGCACCGAGGCCTGGAGCACGCGCTCCCGCGTCTTCTCCCGGAGGGCTGCGTTGGCGTCCGCCGTACGAGGCATGCCCCGCATCTTTGAGTGAACGTTCGCTCAATGTAAAGGGCGCACCTCGGAACCGGGGAGGCGCAGGGGCCGCAGGTCCGGTTCGACGAACCGGCTCCGCGCCTCGGCGCCGGAGAGGACCTCTCGGGAGTAGTAGTCGTCGAGCAGGTCCTTGCGCAGGAAGCGTGGGTGCTCGTCGATGAACGCGGCGATGTCCCGCCCCGGAGCGGCCTCCACCTGCTCGCTGACGAGCCGCGCCCACGCGACCGTCACGGTCTCGTGGTACTTCTCCGGCACCCCGAGCCGGCTTGTCAGCGCCCGCAGCCCCGCGCGGGTGAGCGCGACGGCGGCCTCACCGCCAGCCTTGCGCGTGTAGAGGTAGACCACCCGCACATGGTCCCGGTGGGCGAACCCGCTCACCTCCCCGCGCGAAAACCGCTCCAGGAATACGTCGTCATCCATGGCCGCCTCCCTTTCTTTACTACGAAAACGTACTACGCTTTCGTAGTAGAAGGAAGCAGCTCAGGAGAGGTCGGTCAGCAGCTTCATCAGCGCGTGGTGGCCCCGGACGGCGTCGCGGCCCGCCTCCGCGAGCCTGGCGTCGAGTCGCGTGAAGGCGGCCTCCGCCTCCTTGCACAGCACCTCGCCGGGGCCGGTGATGGCGACGAGCAGGGAGCGTCCGTCCTCGGGGTTGCGGGAGCGCCGCACGTAGCCGTGCTTCTCCAGCCGCGACACCAGGCTGGTCGCCGTGGACGCGCCAATGTGCAGCGCGGCCATGACGCCGGTCATCGTCATGGGGCCCGCCGTGAGCACGGACAGGAGCACGGCTTCGCCCGCACCGAGCCCGGTGGCTTCGAGTTCGGCTTCCAACAGCCGCGCCGCCTTGTGTCCGCCGACGAGCAGCCCCGCGGTCAACCCCACCATCGACTTGGATGCAGCCACCGTTCTCCCACCTCCCTGGGACAGCGGACTCTACCCTTCCGCCGTGCCTGGGGCCGCATTGACCGGTTTTTCAAGAAAAGCTAACTACACGGACTGTGCGAGGGCATCCGTCCCGGTGCCCGCACGTTCCCGTGAGGCCGAATGAAACTGAAACTGACCCAGGCGGTGAGTGCCCTCTCGTTGCTGGCCGCGGCATGCGGCCCGATGCCAGAAGGCCAGGAGCCCGACAGCGAGCAGATCGGTCACACGGCGCAGATGATCCGCCGCGCCCGGGCCGTTCCCAACGAGTACATCGTCGTCCTGCGCGACTCCACCCAGGAGGTCCGGCAGCAAGGGGCGGCGAACATCGCCCGGGAGCTGGTGTCCCTGGGCGGGGGCAAGGTGCTGCGGACCTATGAGCACTCCATCCACGGCTTCCTGGCGAACATGAGCGAGGCGGAGGCCCAGCGCCTCCTATCCGACCCGCGCGTGGCGTACGTGCAGGAGAACGGCCTCATCCACGTGTCGGCGACGCAGACCAACGCCACCTGGGGCATCGACCGCATCGACCAGCGGGACCTGCCGCGCAACAGCTCCTACACCTACAACGTCGACGGCACCGGCGTGCATGCGTACGTCATCGACACCGGCATCCGGCTGACCCACACGGAGTTCACCGGTCGCCTGGGCAACGGCTACGACTTCATCGACAACGACAGCGACCCCTCGGACTGCCACGGCCACGGCACGCACGTGTCGGGCACGGTGGGCGGCACGACCTGGGGCGTGGCGAAGAAGGTCACCCTCCACGGCGTGCGGGTGCTGGACTGCACGGGCTACGGCAACGACGCGCAGGTCATCGGCGGTATCGACTGGGTGGCGGCCAACCACGTCAAGCCCGCGGTCGCCAACATGAGCCTGGGCGACGTCGGCATCCAGGCCATCGATGACGCGACGGAGCGGTTGATCGCCGCGGGCGTCACGACGGTCGTCGCCGCCGGCAACGACAGCGCCAACGCCTGCGACTACTCGCCCGCCCGTGCGCCCAACGCCATCACCGTGGGCTCCACCACCAGCAGCGACGGCCGCTCGTCGTTCTCCAATTACGGGACGTGCGTGGACATCTTCGCGCCGGGCTCGAGCATCACCTCCGCCTCGAACTCCGGCAACACGTCGAGCACCTCGATGAGCGGCACGTCCATGGCCTCGCCGCACGTGGCTGGCGCCGCGGCGCTCTACCTGAGCGCCAACCCCAGCGCGACGCCCGCGCAGGTGCGGGACGCGCTGGTGAACAACGCCACGCCGAACAAGGTCACCAGCCCGGGGACGGGCTCGCCCAACAAGCTGCTGTACACGCTCTTCATCACCGGCGGCGGCGGCAGTGACACCACCCCGCCCACGACGTCCATCACCTCGCCCGCGGGCGGCTCCACGCTGAGCGGCACCGCGCCCCTGAGCGCCAGCGCCTCCGACAACGTGGGCGTGTCGCGCGTGGAGTTCTACGCGGGCACCGCGCTGCTGGGCACGGCGACGGCCGCCCCGTACAGCTTCGCGTGGAACACGACGGCGGTGGCCAACGGCACCTACGCGCTGACCACGAAGGCGTATGACGCGGCGAACAACGTGGGCACGTCGTCCACGGTGTCGGTGACGGTGAACAACGGCACGGGCAGTTGCTCCATCTCCGAGCAGCTCCTGCTCAACCCGGGCTTCGAGAGCGGCAACACGGGCTGGACCACCTCGTCGGGCGTCATCGACGGCACCACGTCCGGCAGCGCGCCGCGCACGGGCACTTACAAGGCCTACCTGAACGGCTACGGCGCCACGCGCACCGAGTTCGCCTACCAGGACGTCACCATCCCCGCCTCCGCGTGCAGCGCCACGCTCACCTTCTGGGCGCGCATCACCACGGCGGAGACCACGACCAGCACGGCCTACGACAAGCTGGCCGTCCAGGTGCGCAACAGCGCGGGCACGGTGCTGGCCACGCTGGCCACGTACAGCAACCTGGACAAGGGCACGGCCTACGTGCAGCGGACGTTCGACCTGGCCGCGTACAAGGGCCAGACCGTCCGCATCTACTTCAACGGCACGGAGGACTCGTCGCTGCAGACGAGCTTCTTCCTGGATGACACCGCGCTGAACATCGTCCGGTAGTCCTCCGGACGAAACGAAACCGGGAACACGCACGAAAGTGCGTTGTTCCAGGGCCCAGCAACCCCACCGGGTTGCTGGGCTTTTCTTTGGCCACGCTCCGTCCCGAGCCACGACGATAGAGGGAGACCCGATGCTGCCGCGCCCTGGGGTGCTGGTGTTGATGCTGTGGGCCGTGCCCGCGCTGGCGGCGGACGTGCCGCCCGTGATTCCCCGGGAGCTGCTCTTCGGCAACCCCGTCCGGGATGATCCGACGCTGTCCCCGGACGGCGAGAAGCTGGCCTGGGTCGCGCCCGATGCGAAGGGCGTCATGCAGGTCTGGGTGCGGACGCTGCAAGGCAAGGACGACACCCGCGCCATCACGAAGGAGCCCGAGCGGGGCGTCCGGTATTACGAATGGGCGCAGGACTCGCGCACCCTCCTCTACCCTCAAGACTCCGACGGCGACGAGAACACCCATGTCTACGCCGCCGACCTGTCGACTGGCGTGGTGCGCGACCTGACGCCCTTCCAGGGCATCCGCGCCCGGCTGCTGGAGGCCTCGCCCACCGCGCCGCGTGAGGTCCTGGTGACGATGAACCTCCGGGAGCGCACGGGCTCGGACATCTACCGCGTGTCGCTCGACACCGGCGCCATCACGCTCGACACGCAGGACCCGGGCGACGTGATGACCTGGACGGCGGACGCGAAGCTGAGCGTGCGCGGCGCGCTGGCGCAGAAGCCGGACGGCACCACGGTGCTGCGCGTCCGGGACTCCGTACGGACCCCGTGGCGGACGCTGCTGGAGGTGCCCCTGCGCGAGAACGTCTTCCCGCAGTACATGGGCTTCATCGGCTTCTCGCGCGACGGCGCCAGGGTGTACCTGAAGAGTCCGCACGGCTCCAACACCTCAAGAGTGGTGGAGAAGGTGCTGCGCACGGGCGCGGAGAAGGTGCTCGCGGAGGACGCGGGCTCGGATGTGATGGACGTCCTCTTCCACCCCGAGCGCAAGGTGGTCCAGGCGGTGGCCTTCAACACCGACGGCCACCTGCGGTGGAAGGTGCTGGACGCGAGCCTGCGCGAGGATTTCGAGGCGCTGGGCCGCGTGGCGGACGGGGACTTCTCCCTGGTCAGCCGTGACCGCGCGGACCGCCGGTGGGTGGTGGCCTTCGAGCAGGACGCCGCCCCCTTGCGCTACTACACCTACGACCGCTCCAGCCGCCGCGCCGAGCTGCTCTTCTCCAACCAGCCCGCGCTGGATCAGGCGCCGCTGGCGCGGATGAAGCCCTTCCAGCTGAAGTCCCGCGACGGCCTGACGCTGACGGGCTACCTCACGCGGCCGGTGGACGCGCCGCCGGGCCCGCTGCCCACGGTGCTGCTGGTGCACGGAGGCCCGTGGACGCGGGACACGTGGCGCTTCAGCCCGGAGGTGCAGTGGCTGGCGAACCGGGGCTACGCGGTGCTCCAGGTCAACTTCCGCGCGTCCGCGGGGCTGGGCAAGGCCTTCCTCAACGCGGGCAACCGCCAGTGGGGCCGCGCGATGAACGACGACCTGGAGGACGCGGTGGCGTGGGCGGTGAAGGAGGGCCAGGCGGACCCCGCGCGAGTCGCCATCATGGGCAGTTCCTACGGCGGCTACGCGGCGCTGGCGGGCGCGGCGTTCAGCCCCACGGTGTATCGCTGCGCGGTGGATGCCTTTGGCATCTCCAACCTCTTCACGTTCCTGAAGTCCTTCCCCCCGCAGTGGCAGGTCATCCGGGGCTCGTATGCGCAGCGCGTGGGCGACGTGGACGACCCGGCCGAGCAGGAGCGGCTGCGCGCCACCTCGCCCGTCTTCGCCGTGGACCGCGTCCGCGTCCCGATGTTCGTGGCGCAGGGAGCGAACGACCCGCGAGTGAAGCAGGCCGAGTCCGAGCAGATGGTGGCCGCGCTGGAGAAGGCCGGGCGCGACGTGACGTACGTGCTCTATCCCGACGAAGGCCACGGCTTCTACCAGCCGGAGAACAACCTGGACTACCACGCGCGCGTGGAGGCGTTCCTGGCGCGGCACCTCGGCGGCCGGCTGGAGCCGCTGCCGAAGGAAGGGCGCGTGCAGGGCTCCAGCGCCGTCATCCGTCAATCCGGCGGCGGCGCGGCGAAGTAAGGGGTGGCCCGTTACGCGGCCACGAAGCCATGGCCGCGGACCTTGTCCGGCGTGGTGCCCGTCATCCGCCGGAACATCGCGATGAAGGCGGAGGCGCTGCTGTAGCCCAGGTCCAGCGCGATGGCCTCCACCGCGAGTCCCTGCTCCAGCATCGCGAGCGCCTTGACCACGCGCAGCCGCTGGCGCCATTCGCTGAACGACAGCCCCAGCTGCTGCTGGCAGCGCCGCTCCAGCGTGCGCTCCGTGGTGTGCAGCGCCTTGGCCCACTCGGCCAGGGAGCGCTCCTCCTCCGGATGTTGCTCGAGCGCCGTGAGGACCGGCGCCAGGAGCGGATCATCGGACATGGGCAGGTAGCTCCCGTGCGCGGGGGCCAGCGCCAGCTGGTCGATGAGCACCCGGAACAACCTGCGCTCGGCGCTCGTGCGTGGCTGCGCCAAGGCCTGGGCACGCAGGTGGTCCATCAAGGACTTCATCAGCGGGCTGACCGCCATCGCGCAGGCCGTCCTGGGCAGGCCCCGGCACCACTCGGGGGCGAGGTAGAGCGAGCAGTGGCTCGCCTCGAAGCGGTTCATGCCCCGGTGCTCGACGTCGGGCGGAAGCCAGATGCCGTACTGCGGTGGCGCGAGGTAGTGGCTGCCCGCCAGCTTGAGCTCCATCACCCCGCTGAAGGCGTAGACGAACTCACCCCAGGGGTGGCGGTGCTGGGGATAGGCCGCCGCCGCGGGCAGGTTCGCCGCGCGGAAGTACACGGGGTGTGGAAGCTTTGAGGTGAAGGGAACTTGGAGCTGCTTCGCCATGGCGGCTTCTCGGCATGGGTTGTCGGAACCTCGCTATATCCATCCGGCCCGCCAGCCGCAGGATGAAGTCATGAGTTCTCATCGGAAACCCGCGGACGGCTTCGCGCTCGCGACCATGGTCGTGTTGTGCGCCACCTGGGGCATGCAGCAGGTGGCCGTGAAGCTGGCCGCTCCGCACATCCCGAACCTGATGCAGATGGCGCTGCGCTCCGGTCTGGCCGCGCTGCTCGTGGGATTGCTGTGCTGGCTGCGGGGCGAGCGGGGGCTGCTGCGCCGGGGGCCCTGGCGTGCCGGCCTGCTGGTGGGCGTGCTCTTCGCCTCGGAGTTCCTCTTCGTGGCGGAGGGGCTGCGCCACACGCACGCCTCGCACATGGGCGTCTTCCTCTACACCGCGCCTGTCTTCTCCGCGCTGGGCCTGCACTGGCTCGTGCCCTCCGAGCGCCTGAAGCGGACGCAGTGGCTGGGCATCGGCGTCGCCTTCGCGGGCATCGCCCTGGCGTTTGGCGGCGGCTGGCTCCAAGGCGGGCTCGGCCCGGACGTGCTGAGGGGCGATGCGATGGGGCTGCTCGCGGGCCTGGCCTGGGGCGCCACCACCGTGGCGATTCGCGTCTCGGCGCTGTCCGAAGCACCGCCTACGCAGACCCTGCTGTACCAGCTGGTGGGTGGCGTCGCGCTGCTGCTCCCGGTGGCCCTGCTGACGGGACAGGCCGGCCCCATCACGATGGCGCCCGTGGCCTGGGCGAGCCTGCTCTTCCAGGGCGTCATCGTCTGCTTCGCCAGCTACCTCACCTGGTTCTGGCTCCTGCGCCGCTATCTCGCCTCCAACCTGTCGGTCTTCTCGTTCATGACGCCCCTGTTCGGCGTCAGCGCGGGCATCTTCGTGCTGCACGAGCAGGCGGACCTGTCCTTCGCCGTGGGCGCGGTGCTGGTCCTCACGGGCATTCTCATCGTGAGCGGCGCCGGCCTGTTACGCTCCGCGTCCGCGCTGAAGCCAGGCGAGACTTGAGCCCCTCACTTGAGCCTCTCAAAGGAGAAGCCCATGACGTCAGCGAAGCACCAGCCCATCGTCGCGCCTGGACTGCCCAAGCCCGCGGGCCCGTACTCACCCGGCATGCAGCTGGACCGGCTGCTCTTCATCTCCGGACAGGCGGCCCGGGACCCTGCCACCGGCGTGCAGCCCGAGGGAATCGAGGCGCAGACGGAGCAGGTGCTGCGCAACCTGGAGCGCATCCTCGTGGCGGGCGGCTCCAGCCTTCAGCACGTCCTGCGCTGCGGCGTCTTCCTGGTGGACATGCAGGAGTTCGCCCGGATGAACGCCGTCTACGAGCGCGTCTTCGCCGGTCACCGGCCCGCGCGCACCACCGTGCAGGTGTCCGCGCTCCCCGACGCCGGCCTGCGCGTGGAGATTGATTGCATCGCCTACGTGCCTTGACGTCCGCGAGCGGCTGCCCCCCGACATCGAGGCGCGCCATCGCAAGGTCGCGCTTCAATGTGTGACGGCAATCCTGGGGGATATGCACGCCACGACGGCCGAGCCGCCGTCGACGTCGGAGATGGCAACAGAATCTCCAGCGCCATGGCCTCGCTGTAGCCGCCGAAGCGAAAGGGCTGTCTTCACGGCACATGCCAACGCATCGCCAGACACATCCCGAAACGACAGGCATTGTTTAACATACTTGCTTGTGACAATTCGCACCACAGCGCAGGGTTGGGGCATGCGAGCATGCCAGGCTGTTATTTGGATTCGACCCGGCCGAGCGGGTGGGCTGCGCCCATGAGCGCGGCTTGCGCCTCCTGCCAGGCGGGGTCTGCCGGATGGAGCGCGGTGCGGAGGTAGGCCCAGGTGAGGCGCTGGACGGCGGCCACCCGCTCGGGGTTCTCATCCGTGGTCTCGGCGACGTCATAGCCAGAGACTCCGCCCAGCCCGTGCCCCGCGTCGAACAGGGTGATCAGGGACTTGGGGCCTGGGGCGAGGAAGTACGGATCCGCGTGCCAGGAGGGGCCCGCGACCGTCAGGTGAGGCGAGTCGTCCTTGTCGCCGGCGACCACGAGCGCGGGCGTCGCCATCCTGGAGAAGTCGATGGTCGAGAAGAAGGGGTAGTTCTCGGCCGCGAACCTGCTGAGGGCGTCTCCTCCCCTGCCGGGCGCGGCGAGCAGCACGCCTGCCTGGATCCGCGGTTCGTGGAGGTTCACTTCCGTTCCGTGCGAGTCCTTGTACCGAGCGCCAAGCAACAGGCTCGCGGTGTGCCCACCCAGTGAGTGCCCCATGACGGCCACCCGGCTCCGGTCCAGGCGCCCGGCGAGCCCAACGACCGCACGCTCAATCACATCCAACTGGTCAAGGATGCGCGTCATGTCCTGGGCCCGCGACTTCAAGAACAGAGGCGCATCGGGGGCATCAGGCCCCAGGGTGAGCGTCTTGGAGTCGAGATGCGTGGGCTGGATGACGACGAAGCCATGTGCCGCGAAATAGTTGGCGAGTGGGGCGTAGCCGTTCAATGACGAGAGGTGATTGGAGCGCCCGTGGCCGTGCGACAGCAGAAGGACGGGCAGCCCGCTTCCGGTCACGGGCGCGGAGACTCGCACCTGGAGCTCGACG
Source organism: Corallococcus caeni (assembly GCF_036245865.1). Taxonomy (NCBI): domain Bacteria; kingdom Pseudomonadati; phylum Myxococcota; class Myxococcia; order Myxococcales; family Myxococcaceae; genus Corallococcus; species Corallococcus caeni. Next base: position 1,205,153 of record NZ_BTTW01000001.1, read on the forward strand.
GCGCGGCCGGGCGCTGGCAGCACGATGGGACCGAGGGAGAGGACGGGCGTGGGAGTGGTGGCTGCGGAAGTCGGCTTGCTCATGCTCGTCTTCGTACCGCCCGCCGTTGTTCTGTGATTGGAAGGACCGGACATTTTCATCGTGCCCTCCGCGCCGGCTTGAACGGATGCAGTGTCCGCGCGAGAGTCCGAGCGTGCCGCTCACGATGGACTCCGCCGCCTCGACGTTCTCGCTTGCCCGCTTCGTCGAAGACGTTCGCGCGCTCGTGCCAGTCGCTGGAAACACACGTCACGAACGGCTGCCCGACGGAAGAATGACGCTTGTCTTTCGAGTGCTCGAGGAGGGGCGCAAAGGAGATGTGTGCGTCGCAGGCCCGCGAACGCGGGCGTTGTTCAAGGACGCACCCGGCGTCGTGCGGGCGGTCATCCTCCAGTTCAAGCCGGGCTGGTCGGCGCCGCTGCTGGGCGTCTCGGCGAACGCGCTGACGGATCAGATCATCCCGCTGGAAGACCTCTGGGGCCGGCCGGGCGGCGACCTCCTTCACGAGCTGCTCGCGGCGCGAAGCCTGCCGGAGGTGTTTGACCGGCTCTCCCACGCGATTGCCCTGCGCACCCACCAGACCTTCGAGCCAGCGTCGGCACGGCTCGCTCGCCGCGCGGTTCGCTTGCTTGAAGCAGACGAGGTTCGGGTGGAGACCGTGGCGGAGCAACTGGGCGTCACGGCGAGACATCTTCGCCGAGCCTTCACGGAGCACGTCGGCATCGGGCCGAAGGACTACGCGCGGACCGTTCGCCTGCAGCGCGCCGTGCGGATGGCGGCGACCTCGAAGGACTGGAGACGCATCGCCGTGGACGCGGGCTATTACGACCAGGCGCACCTCATCGCGGACTTCCGGGAGCTCGTCGGGCTCACCCCAGGCGCCTTCCTGAAGTCCGCTGAGCGCGGGCATCCCGCAGGGCACGGGTGCTAATTTCCCCGGGCCCCCATGCCCATCCGCCCGTTGCCCTTCGCCCTCCTCGCGGTGCTCGCCGCGCTCAGCGCCTCCGCGCAGGTCCCCGCGTCCCCGCTGGGGCCCCTCTCTCCCACCACCGGCCTGGTGCTCCGGGACGACGTGGTGCGCGCCCTCATCCAGGAGAGCTCGGGCGACCGCATCCATGACGGCGTGCAGCGGCTGTCGCTCATCGCGCGGGACAGCCTGGAGGGCTACTCGGAGGCGGCCGCATGGACGAAGGCCGCCGCCGAGGCCGCGGGGCTCCAGGACCTCCACCTGGAGGCGATGAAGGACGGTCCCCAGTGGCGGGCCACGCGTGGCGAGCTGTGGGTGGCGGGTCCCCACCGCTACCGGGTGACGTCCTACGCGGACCTGCCCATGTCCCTGGCGTCCGGCAGTGGCAGCTTCGAGGGCACGGACCTGGAGCTGGTCGACGTGGGCCTGGGCGCCCAGGACGCCGATTACGCGGGCAAGGACGTGAAGGGCAAGGTGGTGCTCAGCCGGGGCAACCCCGGGGCCACGCTGCGCACCGCCGTGGTGAAGCTCGGGGCCGTGGGCGTGGTTTCGTCCTATTCGACGCCGCCCTGGAACGAAGCCCACCGCAGGGACGGCGACTTCCCGGATCAGGTGGGCTGGGCCGGCGTCCCGCGGAGCCTGATACCGCAGGGCATGCGAACGCCCTTCCTGTTCATGGTGTCGGAGCGACAGGCGAGCGAGCTGCGCGCCCAGCTGCGGGAGGGCCCGGTGAAGGTGGACGTGAGCGTCGCCACGCAAGCGCCCACGGGACATCTCAGCATCGTCAGCGGCGTCATCCCCGGCACCCGCGAGGGAGAGGAGGTCGTCCTCACCGCCCACCTGGACCACTACAAGCCCGGGGCCGACGACAACGCCTCTGGCTCCGCCACGCTGCTGGAGCTGGTGCGCACGTACACCACGCTCATCCGCCAGGGCGTGCTGCCACCTCCGGTGCGCACCCTGCGCGTGCTGTGGCTGCCGGAGTTCGAGGGGACCCGCGAGTGGTTCTCCCACCACGGCGCGGATCCGGTGCGGCGGGTGGCGCAGTTCAACTTCGACATGCTCGGCGCCAGCCTGACCCGCGCCCACTCACGCTTCCAGGTCTCCTACACCCCGGACTGGAATGGCAGCTTCGTGAACGCCGTGTCCGAGTCCACGGTGGCCTTCATGAACCGCTTCAACGGGGTGGCCTATCCCCCGAGGAAGGAGTTCCGCATCGGCTCGGTGACCGGTTCGCGGGATCCGATGGATGCCCACATGGAGCGCTACAGCCGGGGCTCGGATCACCAGCTCTTCAACGACCACGGCATCCCCGGCGTCGCCTTCGCCACGTGGCCCGACGACGGCTACCACACCAGCGGCGACCGGCCGGAGAACGTGGACCCCACCCAGCTGCACCGCGCCGCCTTCGCGGGGCTGGCCTCCATCACCGTCGCCGCGTGGGCCGAAGGCACGGGCGCCCTGGAGCTCGCGCGCCTGGTGGCGGTGCACGGAGTGAGGCGCGTGGCGGAGGACGAGTTCCGGGCCCGGAGTGACCTGGCCGCGACGCCCGCCGCGCAGCTGCCAGGCTTCGTCCGGCTGGCCCGCGCCGGAGTGCGAGCCGGCTACCAGCGTGAAAAAGACGCCCTGCGCTCCTGTCTGGCCCTGGGCGCGCCCGCCGAGCCGGTGAAGGCCATGGTCCGCGCGCTGGAGACCGCCGAGGAGCAGGCCCTGAAGCGCGTGGAAGCGGAAGCCAGGACGCGCGGGGTGTCCCTGAAGGAGCCGGCACCCAGCGAAGCCGAGCGCCGGGCGCGGGCCTTCGTTCCCGTGCGCGTGAAGGGCCAGGAACTCGCGTCGTTCGACGAACTGGAGCGCCATGCGGCCCCCGAGGCCAAGGCCCGAGTGGACGCGGTGAAGGCCGCCATGAGCGCCGCGGCCACGGCCCTGCGCGAGCGAGGAGAGAGCGAGCTGCGCTTCTACCAACTGGCGGATGCTGTCGCGAGCTACGCCGACGGCAAGCGCTCCGTGGCGGACATCCGCGACGCGGCCCATGCCGAATACGGCTACGTCTTTCCCGTGGACGCGCTGGTGGAGCTGTTCGGGCTACTGGAGCAGGGCGGCATCATGACGCGCGGACGCTGAGGTTCCAGCCACGCCGAGGCCCGATGAAGAACGGGCTTACGAAGCCCTGTCCGAAGGAACGCGGTCCCTCCAGAGCCGGCGAAAGAGCAGTGCGTGGCCGAAAAGCGCCGAGCCCACCAGGACCGCGGGCAGCCACACGAACGGCGCGAACAGCACCCAGGTGTTGAGCCGGTCGGGGGCGTCGCCGAAAAGAGCAACGAGCGGAGTGCTGACGACGGCGATGGCCAGGATGCCCAGCAGGAGCACGCTGCCGAACACGTTCCACGCCAGCACGACCGGCCGGGGGACGTCGCCCGTGCGCAGCCAGAGCGCGAGCAGCAGCGCGGAGGCGCCCGTCAGGATGTCGTAGTTCAGGCCCGTGACGCCGTTGACGGCACCAAAGGTCATCTGCGCGGGCATGACGCCTTCGAGCGCGGCCTGATGCATCACCAGCTCGAGCGGCAGGCGGAACGCTTGCAGCCCGACAAGGAGCCAGAGGGGGGTATTCCGGCTCAACAGGCGTCCCGCGCCCGTTCTCAGCAGGAGCGCCACCGCCACGACGAGCCCAGGAGGAAGGAGCGCGAACGGCGGCGGACGCAGGTCCAGACGGGCAAGGACCCCGCTGAGCGCGAGCGCCAGCCATCCCGCGGCCCAGACACAGAGCGCCACGGTGAAGCGCACCGTGATGCGCAAGCCGTCCACCTGACCTCGCGTGGAGCGCCACGCCAGGATCCCCCATGCGCCCAGCATGAACAGGGACAGTCCCGCGATCCCAAGGGAGACGAAGGTGGAGGCATCGGGCGAGGGGGGCATCATGGGCAGCATGTTATTGGAACAGACCCGAGCACGGCGGACCGGAGACCGGAGCCCACAGGCCATGCGGCCTTCCCGGCACCCGCCCTCGCCCTCAACCGCGTCCCCTTTTCTCCTATGGTCCGCCCGCGACTCTTGCCCGCCCCCACCGCTCCTCCAGGTCCTCTCCATGCTTCGCCCGCGACTCGCAGCCCTTGCCCTGCTCCCGCTCGTCTCCGCCTGTTCCTCCCCTGAGTGCACGGACACGGGTGACTGTGCGTCCCGAGGCCCTGACATCGTCTGCGTTGAAGAGCGCTGCGTTCAGGCCTCCTCGTCAGACGCGGGGCCAGGGGATGCGGGCCCGGATGACTCGGGCGTTGATGCCGGCCCCTCAGACGCGGGCTCCGAGGACGCGGGCACCCCGGATGCCGGCGCCTCGGATGCGGACCCCCTGGATGGCGGTGGGCCCCCTCCGGAAGCCTCACTCCGCATCACCGAGATCAATCCCGACGCCCCGCAGGACCTCATCGAGCTGGTGGCCGTCACCGGCGGGACGCTGACCGGTATCTCCCTCCAGGAGCTCACCAACTCCGATTTCGCCTTCACCTTCCCCCAGGGCTACACGGTGGAGGCGGGCGCCGTGCTGGTACTTCACCTCGGCGATTCCTGCACCGACGCACCCGGCAACCCGGCCTCCTGCGGACAGACTTCGCCCTTCAGCGCCAGTGCCTGGGACTTCAGCATGCCTGGCTCGCTGAGCTACTCCGGCAAGGTGTTCGAGCTGCTGTCGTCGAAGGGCGCGCCTGTCGACGGCGTCCCCTTCGTCCGAGCCTCCGGGGAGATGCCCTCCAACCTCGTCGCCGCCGTCCAGCGCCTGCAAGCGGACCGCGTCTGGGATGCCACGCCCTGCGTGCACGACCTCGGCACGGGGCTCGCGCGCGACCGCTACTGCCGCAACATCGCCGTGAACTGGTCCGACCTCAACGCGAGCTCCAGCATCATGCGCATCAATGGCACCTCGCCGCTGACGACCCCGGGAACCCAGACGCAATGGAGCGGCCCCCTTCCTTCGCGCTGGGGCTCCTACTAGCGACTCCGGGTCGTGCCTCCCGCTGGGGAGCATGCGAATCCGCCGGGCTCATCAATGAAAACGGCGGCCTTCCCTGGGGAAGGCCGCCGCTCTCACTGCTTCAGGCTTCGGACTACTGCGCGGTGGTGATGGTGCCCACCGCCACGTTGATGACCTGCAGCGAGCCGGAAGCCGGCAGCGCGTGCGCCTTGAGGACGTTCAGCGGCACCACGGAGCCGGCCGGCGTCTGGGCGGTGGCATTCACGGTCAGCGCCACGGACAGCAGCGCGCCGTTGTACGCGTGCGCCGGAGCACCCTTCTGGTACACGCCCACGCTGAGCGTGCTGCCCTTCACGGCCGACTTGAGCAACCGGGGCGCGGCGCCCAGGTCGTAGCCACCGTTGGCCACGTACTCGGAGCCGTCCACGGTGGACCAGGACGCGGTGGCCGCATCCAGCCCCAGCGTCAGGTCCGCGCCGCGGCCGGACTGGCCCGCGGGGCCCACCAGGTCCAGCACCAGCGTGTTGCCCGTGGACAGGGTGGCGTTGCGAACCAGGCGCCAGCCCGTACCCGTGGGGTCCACGTACTTCACCGTGCCGGCGACGGGCACGGTGATGACGGCGGAGTCCTTCTTCGACGCATCCGCCACGCTGGTGGCCGTCACGGTGTACGTGCCCGGCTTGTTCGGCGCGGTGTACACGCCGGCGCTGGTGACGGTGCCGTTGGCCGAACCGCCCTCCACGGCCCAGGTCACCGCGACGACGGAGGTGCCCGTGACTTCAGCCGTGAGGTTGACGACGGCGCCCTGATCCACGGTGGCCGTCTTCGGCGTGACACTCACCGCCACCGTCGGGACGACGATGGGGTCCACGGTGAGGGTGGCCGAGTCGGACTTCGACGGGTCCGCCACGCTGGTGGCCGTCACGGTGAACGTGCCCGCGCGGCGCGGCGCCCGGTACACGCCCGTGCTGCTCACGGTGCCGTTGTCGTCACCGCCCTGCACGGCCCACTGCACCGCGTGGTTGTTGGTGCCGGTGACCTGCACGGACAGGGAGAAGGCGGCATCCTGCGCCACCGTGCCCGTCTTCGGAGAGACCGCCACCGCCACCGTCTCGACGACGACAGGCTCCACCGTGATGGAGGCGGAGGCCTTGTTCGCCGGGTCCGCCACGCTGGTGGCCGTCACGGTGAACGTGCCCGTCTTGTTCGGCGCGCGGTACACGCCCGTGCTGCTGACGTAGCCGTTCGCGTCGCCACCCTCCACGGACCACAGCACCGCGAGGTTGTTGGTGCCGGAGACCTCGGCCGTCAGCTGGACGGTGCCACCCCAGGTGGTGCTGGCCGACGTGGGGCTCACAGTCACCATCACCGCCCCGACGACGACCGGCTCCACCGTGACGGAAGCGGAGGCCTTCTTCGTCGGATCCGCCACGCTGGTGGCCGTCACGGTGAACGTGCCGGCCCTGTTCGGCGCCGTGTACCGGCCCGCGCTGCTGACGGTGCCGTTCTCGTCGCCCCCCTCCACGGCCCACTGCACGGCGGTGATGGAGGAACCGGAGACCTCCGCCGTGAGGTCCGTGGCGGTCCCCTGCCCGATGGTCACCGCCTCCGGCGTCACCTTCACGATGACCGTCGGAGCCTGGACCGCCTCCACCTTGACGGTGGCCGTGTCCTTCTTCGAGGTGTCCACCGCGTTGGTGGCCACCACGGTGTACGTGCCGGCCTCGGCCGGCGCGGTGTAGACGCCCGAGCTGCTGATGGTGCCGTGGGAGTCGCCTCCCTCCACAGACCAGAGCACGCGCGGGTCCTTCGCGTCCTTCACCGAGGCGTTGAGGGTCGTCTTCTCACCGGCCTTCACCGTCACGGTCTTCGGAGTCACCGTCACCGGCCCCGAGTCGGGGTCGGTGCAGGCCGCCAGCGCCCCAATCAGGAGCGGAACAATGAGCTTCATCCACGTTTTCATGGGGGATTACCGTCCGAACTGGCTGACGAAGAGGGTGATGTCGCTGTCGTTCACGGAGCCGGCGCCGTCGAGGTTCGTCTCCTCGGAGCCGTTGGTGCCGTAGTCCTGCGCGAGCAGGCCCATGTCCTCTCCGTCCACGACGTTGTCGCCGTTGATGTCGCCCGTGTAGACCTGGATGGCCGCCACGGCCTTCGCCGTCGGTACCACGACGCTCGCCGCGGACACGTGGCACAGGCCACGGGCCAACGGCGCGGCGTAGACGCCGTCCGCGTTGACGGTGCCGCAGACGCGGCCCTCCGCCACGGACCAGCTCACCGCCGTGTTCACCACGTTCGCCACGTTCGCCTGCAGAGCGACGGAGCCACCCACCGGCACCACGTTCTGCGCCACCGCGAACTCCACCGTGACGGGCAGGAGCGTGAAGGGGGTGGTCGCCTTGGAGAAGTTGCCGTACGCGTCGTACGCCACCGCCTCGAGGACGTGCTCCCCCGGCGCCAGCGGAATCGGGAACAGCGGCAGCGTGTACGGCTCGGACGAGGCCCGGCCCTTCAGCGCGCCGTCCACGTAGAACTCCACGTACGCAACGCCCGTGTCGTCGGTGGCCTCGGCCCGCATCGTGTAGGTCTCAAACAGGCCCTCCACGCTGGCGGTGACGTGCGGCGCTCCCTGGTCCTGGACCGTGGAGTTGCGCACCTCGAAGGTCACCACGCGCTCCGTCGTGTTGCCCGCCTTGTCCGTGGCCGTCGCCTTGAACTGGTGCGGGCCGTTGGACAGGTTCTTCGTGTCGAACGCCGTCGCGTAGACGCCCTGGACGTCCGTGAACGAGCTCACCGGGGCGTCGTCCACCAGGAACGCGAGGCTGGACGTCCAGACGTTGTCGCTCACGGTGGCCTTGAGCTGCACCGTCCCGTAGCTGCCGTCCACGGCCACGGCGAGCTTGGGGGCCTGGAGGTCCGCCTGGGTCGAGGTGACCAGGTTGACGTCGTCCAGGAAGAACTGGGTGACTCCGCCCGTCACCTGAGCGGCCTCCGTCTGGTCCGCGTCGAAGAACAACTGCACCGTCTGGCCCTTGTACGCGGTCAGGTCGAAGCGGTGCTGGAAGTACTCGCCGCCGGTGTCATCCAGGTTGGAGAGCGTCTTCAGCGTCGCCAGCTCGGTGCCGGCGGAGTCCCGAATCTTCGCGCTGATGGTGTGGTGGGCCACGGTGTCGGTGAACGCGCCATCGTAGAGGCGCAGCCAGAAGCTGTAGATGGCCGAGGTCGCGGTCGCCGGGATGGCCACGGACTGACGGACGGAGTGCCGCGCCGGACCCGCGTTGGTATAGAAGACATACACGCGGCTGCCGGTGTGCGCGAAGGACGCGCTGGTGAAGATGCCCGTTGAGCCCGGCCGCGTCGTCGCGCTCACCCAGCTCCCGGAGGCCTCGAAGCTGGGGTTGAGCACGAGCTGGGCGGCGGTGGTGTCCACGTAGAACGTCACCTCGGGAGAGTTCCCCGCGTTGCCGCCCGCGTCCGTGGCCCGGGCGACGAGCGTGTGCACGCCGGCCGTCAGCGTGGAGAGGTTGACGACCCGGCTGAACGACTTGACCGAGTTGCCCAGGGACACGCCGTCGACGAAGAACTCCACCGCGTTGACGAAGCCGTTGTCGGACACGTCCGCGAAGTAGCCCACGCGCGTGCCGGAGATGGCCACGTTGGCCGTCACCCGGGGCGCCTCGGCGTCCGCCGCGCGGATGACGCGCAGCGAGAAGTCATCCACCTGGAAGTTGGTGGCGAGCGAGGCGTTCTCGCTGCCCTCCAGGAAGATGCGCACGGTCTGGCCCGCGTAGGCCGTCAGGTCCACGCTCTGCTGCGCATAGCCCAGCGTCGCGTCCAGGTTGGACCACGTCGACACCGTCCCCAGCACCGTGCCCGAGGTGTCGCGCACCTGCAGCGTCAGCGTGTCGCGTACGGCGGTGGTCGTCGTCTCGGAGGTGGTGATGTTGAGGAAGAAGGTCAGCGCCGCCTGGGTGACGCCGGCGGGGATGGTGACGTCCTGCCACAGCCGGTCGACGTGCGTCGTGCCATAGCCGTTGAGCCATGCGAAGCCCTGGCCGTTGCGCGGCCCGGAGGCGACCGGGAAGTTGATGTTCGACGGGTCGTCCGTCCAGCCCAGCGTGTCCTGTTCGAAGCCCGGGTTGATCAGGAGCTGATCGAAGCTGTTGGAGACGCTGAAGCTCGCCGGAGCGGACGCGGCGTAATTGCCGGCCGCGTCGTACGCCACCGCCACCAGCGCGTGCGTGCCGTTGGTCAGCGAGGTGGCATCCAGCGGGAGCTGGTACGGCTGGGAGGTGACGTTCCCCGCCAGGGCGCCGTCGACGTAGAGCTCCACGCGGGCCACGCCGACGTTGTCGTTGGCCTGCGCCTGCAGCTGGAGGTCGGGCGCGCTGCCAGAGACGCTCGCGACGACGGTGGGGGCAATGCGGTCGTCGTACGTGCCGGCGGTGTAGCCCACGTTGATGGCCGCGAAGGCGTTCTGCACCGCGCGGTACTCGTTGGACTGGGAGCCGAAGAGGTCCGCCGCGGCCTGGAGGCTGCTGGTGCGGGCCGACAGGTAGTTGGACGACGGGAACAGGTAGACGGTGAGCGCGCGGTACCAGATGGCCGCCGCCTTGTCGTTGCCGATGCCCCTCATGCCCGCGGGCAGGTAGGTGCTGGAGTAGTCGGTGCTGACCGCCAGCGGCTGCACGCCCTGGGACAGGAAGTAGAAGGCGCGGTTCATCGGGCCGCTGCTGAAGTGCACGTCGACGTTGGCGAGGCCGGGGTACCAGGCGTCCGCGCTCGCGCCGTCCAGCGACGGGCGGAACATGACGCGCAGCGGGAAGTCGCTGAGCTGCTCGGCCATGAGCCAGTTGCCGCCGGTGTCACCAATGGTGCTGCCGCGGCCGTTGGCCACCCAGAACTCCGTCAGGGTGCCGAAGATGTCCGAGTTGGCCTCGTTGAGGCCGCCGGACTCGCCGTCGTAGATGAGGCCGGCCGTGTGCGAGGTGACGCCGTGGGTCATCTCATGGCCCGTCACGTCGAGCACGCCCATGGACCTGAAGCCGCCGGCGGCCGGGAACGAGCCGTCGCCGTAGCTCATGCAGAAGCAGCCGTCGCTCCAGAAGGCGTTGTTGTAGAGGTTGCTGGCGTGCACCCGGTTGTAGGTGGGCGAGCCAACGCCGTCCACGCCGTCGCGGCCGAGGATCTTCTTGTAGAAGTCCCACGTCGCCAGCAGGCCGAAGTGCGCGTCGACGGCGGCCGTCTGGCCGTTGTCGCTCAGGGTGTTGTTGGCACCGACGACGTAGTTCTGCCCGTCGCCCCAGGCGTTGTCGGCGTCCGTGTAGAGGGTCAGCGTGGGAACGACGCCGTTCTGCACGGCGGCGTGGTTGACGTCGTAGGTCCGGATGCCCTCGCCGCCGGCGCGCGTGACGTCGCGCAGCTCGAAGAGGCCCTCGGCGTTCTGGAAGACGTCCAGCGGGACGTCACCGCTGTACTGCGAGTGGCCGAGGCCCTTGGCGGCGGCCGTCTGGAGCGAGTTCCACTGCTTCAGCACCTCGCCCGAGTGCGCGTCGACGATGAAGTCCGTGTGCTTGACGCCGTCCTTCGGGTTCTCCAGCTCGGTGTGCACGTGGTACGCGAGCCGGTAGCCGACGACCTGCGTGTCGAAGTCCGCCGCGTTCTGCTGCGCGACCGGCTTGCCGGGGTAGCGGTTCACGAGCCGCGTCTGGGGATAGACGATGAGCTCGCCCTTGGGCGTGACGGCGAACTCGCCCTTGGGCGCCAGCTCCTGGGTGGCCTTCGCCACCGCGGACTTCGCGTCCAGCGTGGGCGTCACGCCCAGGCGGATGTTCTTGCGCAGGCCGTCGGTGGTGATGCGGATGTCCCCCGCGGACAGCCCCTGATGGGTGATGGCCATGGCGCCCCACACGGGGACGCCCTGGTATGTCTGCGCGAAGCGCGCGTGCGTCTGGCCAAACGGATCCGTGCTGGAGCTGGACAGCTGGAAGTCGTCCCGCGAACCCAGCCCGAGCTTGAGGCTTTGCGCCTTGAGGTTCGCCAGGGATTCCGCCACACGGGCCGGCTCCCGGAGCTGGAGTTGCGCCAGCGTGGGTGCGGCGACAGGGGTGAGTTTCTCTGCCGCGAGGGATGAGCTCGCCGAGAAAAGACTGGCGAGGAGCAGAGGCCACCGGGGCCACGGCTTGGACATGGATTTGACTCCACACAGCATTCAGGGGAACTCCCGCCGTCAGCACCCGAGGGGGCGTGCTGCCACCGGAAGGATCACGCTCATGGAGCAGGGGCCGGACAGCCCCAGACCTTTGCCCTGGTGCTTTCCACCATCAGCGCAATTATCAACCATCATACAGTTTCCAAACCCCAAGGAAATAGGGGGTGACCCCAAAGGCCACGGACCGGCCACAGGACGCACACGAAGTGCGGTGGCTCCACACTGGGTCCTGGGTATTTGGCGCGGCGCGGCGGCCTTATCCAGGAGGGTTTGGAATACAATCAATCAAAGACAATCCACCCAGACACGAACAGCCGGAGAGTCAGGGGCCTGGGCGTGGGGGTGGCTGAGTTCGCGCTGGTGGACGCTGCCGGAGCCCAGCGTCGGACAGGGTCCATGCGCGGTGGTGGCCAACGCCCGAGCCAGGCGCTACCTCGGAGCCATGGAGTCCGTCGCTAGACTTCTTCAAACTCCGTCCCTGTGGCCTCCATGCGTTCCAGGGCTTCTTTGACATCGTCCCGGACAATCAGCGCGATAGCCCAGCCCCGGGGGCGGAAGATTTTGGCGCCACCCACCTGCGCCGGGTCGATCCGCATCCCTCGCACGTCCCGGTACCTCCCCAGCTTCTCGGGCCGCCCATCTTCAGGGGTCCATTTCCGGACGTGCCTTGATGCTCGTTCGTCAATGCACTGAATGAGTTGGGTCGCCACGAGAATGAAGAACGGCTCAGGGTGGCCCTGTATCTCCACGGGCAGGGTCTGCACTTCCTCGGGAGCCAGCTCCGTGAGCGCGGAAGCCACTCGGGCGTGGACCACCGGGGCCGCGAACGCCGCTTGTGAGAAGTCGAGCGCCCTGCCGGGTACATCCACGGGAAGCTTCAAGCGTCCCAGGTCTGGAAGTTCGGCGACTGCAGCGGGGCCGTTCAGACCTCTTCGAACTTCCCCCCCAAGGTGCCGCTTGCCTCCAGGGCATCCTTGATCTCGCCATCGACGATGATGGGAATACTATACCCCCAAAGCCTGAACACCCGGGCACTTCCAACCTTTGATTTATCGATCCGAAGCCCCATGACAGATCGATACTGACCTGCCTTCTCGGGCATCACATCGTCAACGGTAAAATACTGCACCGACCTACAGGCAGCATCATCAACACAGCGTATCTCGCGCTGCACATTGAGCAAATGAAACGGCCTGGCTTCGCCTACCACCTCAACGGGAAAGAGCTGCACGTCGTCGGAGGCCATCTCACGAAACACTGACGCAGCCCGCGTACCGACAATGGGCGTGAGCCCCACTCCGGCAAAATCAACATCCAAAGGCGCACCGGAGCGATACACTGGAACACACAGCTTCTCGCGAAGCTCGATAGGCCGCCCTCGCCTAAACTGCCAAATATCGTCGATCTCGTTTCCCTGAGTATCTGTAGGGTCGCCTAGATACCATCGTCCTTTCACATAAACATCAATCGTCAAGCTGAAAAAGCGACGTTCCATGATTTACTCCCGAGCCGCCCCTGCAATGAGCTTCCGCAGATCCGACCCCTCACTTACGAGGTCCCTCGCGATCTTGGCAAGTTCCGCAACCAGGGCAATCCTGCACTGCGCGACTCCTTTGCAGTCCTGCGTTGCCAGATTGACTCGGTTGAATACCTCCTGATGGTACTCGCGAGGGTGCGGCCCCCGGTGCCCCCGAATTCGGACCTGATTGGTTGGATCATCGAGCTTCATGTCGGCCCTCTTGAACACCCTTTCAAACAGCGGTGTCCACGGCCCTCCCGAAGCGGTCGAAACCTCGTTCTTGTCGGTGCAAATGTGATGAACGTCGCCATCGGGATCGCCCTGAATACCTCCCCCAGTGCCGACGGCAGGGCGAGCCCCCACGCCAGCACCGGGGCCCATAGCGACCGCGGCAACAGCAGTCGGAGCAAGCGAAATGTTGAGGACCCCAGCAGACGAGACCGAGATCGCCTGGACCCCTCCCGATAGTGCGCCGGCAAGTACGAAGCCCCCTTCTGCCTCTGCCCTGACCGCCGCCTGAGCGAAGCCCGGCATTCTCGGCCCCTGAGCCGCCATCGCGTTCTTACCGCCGAGCGCCGACAGGGCGACGATCACGAGCACGCGAGCGCCGTTGTCTCCAAGGATCTTTCCGAAGCGATGCCCCGCGCGCTCCAGCTCCGAAACGTTCGCGGCGTCCCTCGATTCGTCCATGAGGCGCAGGAACCCCCGCCCGAGATTCCACACCGGACCTGTACCGAGATAGGCAATCAGCGATGCAGTTAGCGCAACTGCAATGACCTTCGTAATCGGCTCAGGCGCGACGAGCATCACAAGCGCTGTCCCGATCATCGTCGTCACCATGGCCCGTAAAGCAGCCCCGTTCACCATGTCTCGGATGGCATCCTCGACGCCTTCCCAGACTGTATCGAGCGCGAAGTAGAGCGCCATCATACGGCGTTCCATCGGCCCGAACGTAAGCCCACCCGCCAACATCCCCATGCAGCCGTTGGGGTCGTCCTGTCGCTGGCAGATTCGCTCGTAGGCCGACGGGACGGCTCGCCCCTGAGCACCGTCAACGACTCCGCCATTCGACGCGAGCAGGGAGCGACGGTCATCCCACTCAACTTCCTTGAACGCGACATCTAATTTCATGTCGAGAACAAGCTGCGTGACAGCTTGCTTGAAGGCATCCCGCCCTATCTCGACAGGGTCGGACTCAAGGGGCGTGTAGCTAATTGTCTTGCCGTATCCCGTGTTGAGGTTGACGACCCGAGTCGTAGCGCATCCGGCCGTCAGCAGCATCAGCACGGCTATTACGAAAGCTCTCATGTGGCCCCCAGGTTCAGCCGCCAGCATCAGCAGCGATCCGCCACATACCAATCGGATCTGACAACCCCAAAAGCTCGCTAGAATTCGTGGCTATCGGCAGACATTTCCACCCCAGACGAACGCCCCATTGACAAACGGTATGCTGTAGGCAGCGACATGCCTTGTCGGCAGAAGGTACGCGCCGAGCAGCTCGTTTCCCAGCCATCCGGACGGCCCTTCATCCAGTCCGGGTCCAGGGGGCTGCCCCGCCGACCGCGATCGCCCGACAGTTACCCTCGAGGCCCGCCCTAACGTGCATGCCAGGCCGGAGGGCGTGATCGGCGGCGACGGTTAGGCCCGGGGTTACCCACTCCTCGGCGACCTTCGCGGTGTCACGCTGTCGGGTTAGTAGGTGATCGAGCTGAACGCCTTCGGCTGGCGCAACCGGAAGTCGCCCTTTACGATCGCGCGGATGGTCGTCTCGTCGTGCTCGGCGCGGGTGTCGTGCTCGGAGAGGATCAGGTCCTCGTCGAGCCCGTAGAGGAATTGACGCCAGTCGCACGAGAACGTGATCCGCGACACGGGTACGCGCGTGGTCATCACGAACGGGAAGCCACGAATCGTCCCCTTGTCGAGCATCTCCCCTCGGAAGAGGAAGAGGCCAGACTCCTGGAGCTGCATCAGCGCGGTTGCCCGCCTCGGGTGGATGACCCACGCCGCAGCCCCCATGCGGACGTGAGCGGGCAGCGGCAGCTCTACCGCCTTGTCGATGTCCGCGAGGTAGGCCGACGCGGTCGTGCCCGTGCTCGCGAACACCAGCGCGGCGTCGAGCTGAGCGAAGAGCCCCTTCGGCGCGGCGCCTGTACCGTCATTGTTGAAGCCCGCGTCGTCGAGACCATCGGCCACGGTGGAACGGATGTCCTCGCCCACGCCCGCGTCTCCCACGCCCGGCGTGCGCAGCAGGTTGTTGCTGATGTCCGTCAGCACCATGCCCTTGTGCTCCTTGAGCACGATCTTTCCGTACTTCGGCGCGCTCCTCGGGACGGTCACCCCCTCGCCAACCCACTTGAAGACCGAAGTCCCCGTCTGCGTACCCATGTGCAGCTCGCCGCGAAAGGCCTGGGTACGCACGCCGAGCTTGAGCAGGGCCGCGTCGGGCCGCAGGAACTCGATCACTTGGCCGCTCTGCTGGATGGGCACCAGCACGCCCGCCGAGTCGAACTTGCTGAGCTGAACTGGGCTTGGCCCGGCTCCGTGGACAGCGTGGTTATGCTGCCTGAGCTACCGGTGCGGCACAGGAGACGGCATCCGGAACGGTGGCCGGCAGGGTACGTACTTCCCCTCATAACCTTTCGCGCTACATCCACGCGCCCGGTTGTAACCGAATGGGTTTCAATCCAAGCCATTCTCAGATGCACGCTCCACTCAGACCCATCACAGGCCCTGTTCTTGCTCTGCCTTTGGTTGCGCGGTTCTCTTCCCGATGGCGCTCTTCCGGGCCTGTTATTTCCCAGCCCTACCGTTCCGGCCGCGTCCACTGCATCCCTTCAAAGACAGAGGAACGCATGAACCACCCCCTCCACCGGTCCCTCCTGGGGTCCGTCCTGAAGCTGTCCACGGTGCTCGCGCTCGCCTGGAGCGGCGCGGCTGGCGCGCAGACGTATACGCAAGGCGTCACGGACAACTTCACCCTGCCCACGGAGCCTGTGTCGCCCAGCCCGGGCCTGCAGACCTGGGTCGCCGCCAACTACTCCCTCCCCGGCATCCGCCAGTTTGATGAGCAGGGCGCGGACCGCTACTTCGCCACCACCTTCTCCAACCTCACCACCGGCGGCCGCATCTGCGGTGCCACGCTCCGCATGACGGTGCGCAGCGGCGGCAGCAACGACAGCATGGGGTTGTGGTTCGTGAACCCCGCCGGCGCCTTCGCCGCTCCGGGCTGGGGGGAGTCGCTCGCCAACCTGGGCATCCCCTGGCTCAGCACCGGCGTCGTGGCGCTCAACCTGGCCTCGCTGCCCGGCACCGGCACCAACCTGCTGCCCACGCTCAACGCTCAGGGCTACCTGGACGTCATCGTCCAGGATGACAGCGCGGTGGATTCCGCCACGCTGGTCATCACCCGCTGCCGCACGGACGTCTTCATCCGCGACATCCCGAGCGACGTGGGCGTGGAACCGGGCTCCTACGGCTCCACCCCCATCTGGATGAGCCCGGACATCCGCGTGTGCCAGAACGCCGGCTGCCCGGGCAACGAGAACCCGGAGTTCGGCCAGACGAACTTCGTCTACGTGAAGCTCAACAACGTGGGCACGCCGCCCTTCCCCACGCCGGCGCCCACGTCCGGCACGCTGAAGGTCTACTACACGGCCTCCGGAGGCGCGGCCGTCTGGTCCACCAGCTGGACCCTCATCAACACCGTCACAGTCAGCATCCCGGTGGGAATCACGGAGGTGCAGGTGCCGTGGACCTCTGTCCCCGCCCCGGGCCACTACTGCCTGCTGGCGGTCTGGGAGGGGCCCACCGATCCCATCAGCTTCCCGCTGCTCCCCGGCTCCAACACGCTCGTGTCCACCGCCCAGAACAACAACCTGGCGTGGCGCAACGTGAACGTCGTGAACCTGTCGCCGCTGCGCCCGGCCGCGTCGTTCGACTTCCGCGTCCTCAACGTGCTGGCGGAGCGCTCGTCGCGTCTGGAATTGGAGGTCCGTCCGGCGGCCGGCCAGGCCTCCTTCATCGAGCGCGGCCAGATGCTGCTCAAGCTGGACGAGGCGCTGTGGGCGAAGTGGAGCCGCCGCGGCACGGGCTTCGAAATCGTGGGGGAGGGGCTCGTGCGCATCACCGATTTGGAAGGCGCACGGCTCACGGACCTGGTGCTGGCGCCGGGGGCGGAGGCGCACGCCACCGTCACATTCCAAGCCGACGTGGGCGACCAGACGGAGACCTTCGAGATGCAGGTCGTCCAGCACTCGGAGTCGGAGGCCACCGGTGACAAGGTCGTCGAGCAGGGCGGCGTGAGCTACGCCATCACCCTGGGCCGGGACGTGAAGAAGTAGCCCGGAAAAGGAAGAGCCTGGCAACCCGTACTGGATTGCCAGGCTCTTTCACTGTGGAGGCGGAGGGAATCGAACCCACGGCCAGCGTTGCGAAAACCCAAGCAGAATCGCGCCCTTACCTCGCAAACGCCCGGAACCATTCGGATTCGATTTCCCTCCGCATCCCGCCCTGTCCCGGCTCGTCCCAGCACATTCCGCAGGCTCCTGCGACATACGTGCAACATGGCGCCAGCCCCCGAGCAGTGAGGGCCGGCACCGGGCGCCGTCCTAGTTCGTGCTGAACTCGTCCTGTGATGCCGCGAAGCTCCGGGGCGTGCGAATGCCCAGCTCGTTCAGTGCCTCACCCGCCCGCCTCATCAGCGAGTGCAGCTCGGCTTCCGCTTCGTCGGGGCCGTAGACCTTACCTTCCCCCAGCCATCGGCGAAGGTCTGCCGCCAGCTCGCGCGCCGTCTGGTAACGGTCGGCCGACGACCTTTGGAGAAGCCGGCTCAACGTCACGCGAAGCCCCTGCGGAAGAGGCTCCGTCAACGCCTCCAGGTCCGCCTGTGTGTAGGTCGCCGCACGCCAGATCGCGTCTTCGACCACGGCTTCACTTCCCGCCAGCCGGGCCCGCCTGATGGCACGCTCGCGACGCGCACGATCAAAGAGTGCTCCACTTGCCGCGCCTGGCGCTGCACCGCGCCCGGGTGCCCGACTCACAGCTGCGCGACGGGGGTGTCGCCTTGAGCCGCTGCCGCCTGCCGGCCGTGCGCTGCGAGCACTGCGGGGCCACCCGCTTGGGCGACGCCATCCCCAGGACGGCAGGCTGTCGCCCCACGCGCCGCGCGTCGCCTCTGAGTCCGTGCGCGTGAAGTACTCCAGTCCCTGGCCCACCTGCCGCCACGGGGTCGCGTCGCTGGCCGACTGCGTGGACCGGCCCGTCCCGCCCGCCTGTCGCCCGCAACTCACCTTGGACACGACACCATGAGCACCTGCCCCACGCATCCCGCTCGCCCACGCCGCCGTCCCGTGCCTCCTCCACCTCCGGAGGTGCCCGCCGACGAGCCTGTGCCGGAGGGCATGGTGCGTCTGCTGTCGGGGCAGCTCGTCACCGAGGAGGACGCGAGCCAGGTGATTCCCGGCCAACTGCCGCCCGAGGCGCGCTGGCCAACGCCCACGGACGTTGTTCCCGACATCGGCCTCCAGCCTCCTGAGGACGGATGTCCTCACGCTGACGAACTGGAGCACGTGCGCGCCGAACTCGCGTCCTTCCCGCCCACCTGATGGAAAGCCCAGGTTACGAGGCCGGAGCAGTCGAAGAGCCGCGGGCCGTCCTTCGCTGCGGGTTGCCCCTTCGCGCCCCACCTGTAGGGCGAGTGCATCTGCGCGAGGACGAGGGCGAGGAAGGCGGCGCGCTGCAAGGTGATGATGGGCATGGCGGGCTCCGGGGACTGCGAGATGTTCCCCGGAGAAGGAGCGCCCTTCTGCCTGACACCTATGGCAGTGCTATCCTGGCGAGGCAGCACAACCTCTTAAATCAGGAGAAGCGCATGCGAGTGGCAATCATTGCCGGGTTGATGGCGGTCGGGATGCTGGCGGGATGTGGCGGCAGCTTGCCGGCCGAGGAGGGCCATGCCAATGAGGTGGGTACGGCCCAACAAGAATTGGGTTGCCAACCCTGCTACAACGAGTACGTCGTCTGCATGCGCCATGCTGGCGGCGATATAGAGCAGCAGGAGAGTTGCATGATTGACCGGCAGTACTGCCTGGAAACCTGCGGCTGACACACCCAGCGATGAGCGTCGTCACGGGTGGCCAGGGCCCGCGTCCTTGGCTACCACGTTGGCCGCGTGCTGGAGCTGTCGTGCAGTGCGGTCCCCCATCAGCAGCTCCACCTGGTTCACCACCTGGTGGATCTGCGGCCGCGCGGCGCCCATCCAGTCCTCCAGCCCCCGGAGACGCAGCTCAAGCAGCTTCAGCAGTGCGCTGTGCTCGTTCACCACGCGCAGCTCAGCCTTGATGTCGCGCACGTCCTGGGCCACCGCGCCCAGCGACTGCACCAGCAGGGGCACCTGGTCCACTGCGGCCTCGTGCTTCGTCTGCCGGCGCGACAGCAGCCCGTTGAGGAGGGGGACGAGGCGCTGGCTCACAGCCAGGATGAGGACGGCGGACTCGGTGCTGACGGGGGGGCATGCCCTGACAGAAGGGGCGGCCCCCTACCCTGGAGCACGCGGACTGCGATGCGCGGCGGGCGCCCAGCGCGTCCACACCCGCCGGGACACTGCGCCGGGCGGGCCCGGGACGAGCTCACGTCGCCAGAGCCTGCCGTCCGGACCTCGGCGGAAGCCGCGAGGGAGCGCCACGCCCGCGGGGCATCCTGGTTCCGGGCACGGCAAGTCCTCGCGCTCGCAGGGACGCGCGCAGGACCTCCACTTCTCGTCCATTGACGGTGTCACTGCGTTCACGAGAGCGGGTTCTTACGCTTCAGCTCCCCAGACTTATGCATCGCAAGGAGTGAACAGACATCATGATGACTCTGCCAGCGAGCATTATCGATTTGCGCTCGCCCGTAGACACAGTCCATCATCACGTAGCTCGAATCTTCTTGCCCCGGCGAACGGTGGCCGACGTATCGAGCATACACGCCTTCCGGCAGGGTAATCACCAAGTTTCCAAAGGCATATGTGCCGGCAAGCTCGTCTATGAACTCGACCAACTTGGCTGGCTCATAGATTTCACATCGACAGTCCTCTTGCTCCGCAGATCCAACTGCTCGGCAGCGACACCCTGTCGTCACAACATTCATGACGACAAGACACCTGCTGGGGAAGTCGAGCCGATAAAGGACCTCGTAATCATCCGACTTCACATCCCTGATTGGACCCAAGTCGATGTGCCCTGAAACCGGTCGGGCTTGGGAGTCGTGACGGCTGCCTGCTTCCGCTGAGAGTGCCTTCAGTTCCCGGTCAATGCGCATTCTCGTTGCTTGCGGCAGAGCGTCCAGCAGAAGCTGTTCGAACGGCGAATTGACCTTAACCTCGTACGGCAATTGGGTTTGCGTCTGGTTTGGCATGGCGACTTCCCTCCTAAGAGGTTGCCAACCTAGCGCTGTGTCCAGAGCGAGTGAACGCCCCCACGAGAAAATGAGCGAGCCTGAACTCGTGGACTCTTGTCGGGAGCGACCGCAATCTGGAGCACGGCCAAGCGGTGGTGGTGCAGGGCCAGTTCATGCGCCCCGGCTAGAAGGCATCACGCGGAAATGGGTTCGGCCGGGGGCAGACAACCCCAGCCCCGACACTGGCGCCACCCTGCACCTAATGAAGCGGGCGAAGGAGCTAGCGCTGCTGGAGGAAATGGGCGCGGCGCGAGGCCTGCTCTCCGTGAGCAAGGCCCGGCTCCCGGCGCGGCTAGTGGAACTCCAGCCCGGAGACGCCCTGCGCGCCAGCGTGAATCTGGTGGTGTGATCCCGAGCGGATTGGCGAGCGGACGAGAGCGGCCGAAGCTGACACTTACCTGGTCCGACGGTGCGACAAGGTGTGAGCCGGGAGCTCATGCTTGCTTCAGCAAACCCGGGAGCCAGCACGCCATGTCACGAGCACCGGGCCCGTACCAAGTTTCTCGGTGCGAGGATGTGGGCCCAACCTCCCCCTAGGGTGGGAAACCGCAGATGTAGGACAAAATTAGGATTGCTCGGCGCGCTGCAATCTTGCGACGCGGATTCCTCGCGGTTTTTCCGAGGGGAACTGACAGACGACCCCCCATTTTTTGGGGCCCTACGCGTTCCTGGCGGCCCGTAGGCGCGTCCTGTCACTTCGGCCGGGGCCGTTGGGCGTCCCGGCGCCGCGCGCGCCAGCGGGCCAGCGGGCCAGCGGCGCCCCTTCTGGGTGGTGCAGGCCTACCCGCCGTCCAGGAGCACCGCATGCCCTCCCCGTCCACGTCGTCCGCCGAGCTCACCGACCACAGCGTGAGCGCCAAGTCCGCCCGCTGGCGTATGGCCTCCACCGACTCGTCCGCCGGCACCAACCAGCCCGAGCCGTCCGACGTGGACCGCAAGGTGGGCGACTTCCACGTCGCGGTGACCGCCGACATCTCCAGCGCCGCCGCCGAGCTCAAGGCGCTCGACGCGCAGATCCAGGAGACGGCCGCCTCCATGGCGCAAGTCGCGTCCGGCCCCGTCACTCCGTCCGCCCTCGCCGCCCTCATCGCCTCGGCGAGCAGCGCCCTGGCCACGCTGCACGCCGCGAACATCGCGGGCAACGTCGTCGGGAGCGCGGTGGTGGAGCAGGTGGCCGGCGACGTCGCCGCGCTGGTGGCCCGGGCGCACGCCCTCGCCTGCCCCGGGTAGCCGCCCCTTCTGGAGGGGGTGTCCCCTCCGCGTGGCTACGACCCGAAGCCCCCTCCCGGCATGCCGGCCGGGGGGAAGCGCGCGCCGAAGTTCTCCGGGCCCGCCACCACCCTCACCTACAAGATCCAGACGGCCATCGTCGCGGAGCTGCGACAGGGCTCCACGAAGCGCATGGCCGCCGCGCTCGCGGGCACCACCGAGGCGCGGCTGCAGAACTGGCTGCGCCGCGGGCGCGAGGCCATCGAGTCCGGCAAGCGCAGCCGCTACACCGAGTTCGTCGTGGAGGTGGAGCGCGCCCAGGCCGAGTTCCAGAAGAGCCGGGTTAAGGACGCGCTGGACTCCATCAGCGACAAGACGATGGACGGCCGCGGTGCCCGCTGGTTCCTGGCGGTGACGGCGCCCAAGGACTTCACCATCCCGCGCGAGCCCGCCACGCCCGCGGGCAACGGGCACGGTCCTCTCTTCGAGGTCATCACCCCGGACGAGGCCCGCGCGAAGCTGGACGAGAAGCTCGCCACCTTCATCGCCAAGCACCTGAAGGCCCAGGCAGCGAGGGACGTGCCGCCGGAGCCCGCCCTCGAGGACGGCGATGGGGACTGACGCGGGCGTGGCGAAGGCTGGGGAGTCGCTGCTGGACGGCATCCCCGTCATCACGGCGGACAGCCACGGCCACCACAACCTCATCCAGCAGCTTGCGCTCGCGGCCCACGCGGCGGACGGCACCACCACCGGCCACTGCAACGCGCTGGCCTTCACGCCCCAGGAGCTGGTGCTCCTCTACCACGAGCACCGGTACTGGCTGCGCCCCGTCCAGCGCCCGCCCGCGCACTTCCGCACCTGGTTCTTCATGGGCGGGCGCGGCACCGGGAAGACGTACGCGGGCGCCGCCGCTGTCATCGACGAGGCCCGCGCGGACCCCGAAGCGCGCATCCTCATCGTCGGCCCCACCTACTCCGAGATCGTGAAGAACCAGATGGAGGGGACGAGCGGCATCCTCACCATCTCCGCGCCCTGGTTCTTCCCAAAGGTGGAGAAGTCGCGCCGCAAGCTGGTGTGGCCCAACGGGGCGCAGGCCACGTGGCTGCCGGCGAAGAACGCGGACAAGTTCCGCGGGCACCAGTACACGTTCATTTGGGCGGACGAGCCGGTGGCGTGGAAGGGCGACGCGGTCGCCGTCTACAAGGAGTGCCGCGTCGTCAACCGCCTCACCACCACTTGGATGCGCGCGCAGGGCCTGCCGCCGCGCATGGTCATCACCACCACGCCTGCGCCCACGGTGCTCTTCCGCGAGATGCTCGGCGACCGCGAGGGCTTGGTGCTCGCGCGCAGTTCCACGCTGGAGAACCTCGCCAACCTGGCCCCGGACTACGAGGCCTACGTGCGCCGGGTGATGGAGACGCCCGAGGGCCGGCGCGAGTTCATGGGCGAGCTGCGCTTCGACTTGGACCCGGCGCTCTACCGGGGCGTCAACTGGAACGCCTCGCGCATCGATCCGAAGAAGGCGCCGAAGGAGTACGACGCCATCATCGTCTCGGTGGATCCGGCGACCGGGGAGAAGAAGGGCGCGGACATGCACGGCATCGTCGTGCTGGGCGTGCGCCTGGAGGCGGACGGACTGGACCACGTCTACGTGCTGCAGGACGCGTCGCTGCGCACGCCGGAGCCCGAGGTCTGGGCGCGCGAGGCCATCAAGGCGCTGGAGGCCTGGGAGCCCTTCGCGAAGAAGCGCAGCAACGGGAAGCCGAACGCGTGAGTGTTCGCCGAGAGCAACACGGGCGGCTCCATGGTGAAGAGCACCATCCGCACCGTGAAGAAGGTGAAGGTGCTCACCGAGCGCGCCATGCAGTCGAAGGCGGAACGCGCGGCGCCGGTGTCCTCCTACGCGAAGGCGGGCCTCGTCCACATGGTGGGCAAGCACGACAAGCTGGAGGCGCAGCTGGCGAAGTTCACCGGCCAGGAGGGCGGCCACGCGAGAGACGACCGGGCGGATGCCTTCGCGTGGCCCACCTACCTCTACGTCATCCCGAAGCGCCGCAACGCGGGGGCCGCCGGGCGCAGCATGACACCAACCATCGCAACCACCAATCCTGACGACGCATCAGACTAGCGCTACACTGAAGATCGATTCCGCTTCATTTGGGAGGCAGCAAATTGATAGTCACGGCAGACGACTTCGTCGCTCTCGGACATCGACTCACTGGCCCAAACAGGCTTCGTTCAGGAAAGGCTGCTCTCGTCTTCGATAAATTGGTTTCCCATGTAGAGCCGCAACTCGTGCTAACCGACACTGGAGCTGCGGTCGACTGGTTCACGATGGTTGAGACGATTCGAACCAACTTGATAGCTGAGCTTGGCTCTGCTCCTGGGGAACTCGAACAAGTGGCGAAATTCGTCACGAAGTTTTGGAAGCTCTCGGGGCAGCACGCATTGCGCCAACTACCGTTCATCAGAGACGCAAAACTCAGGGCGGTCGCTGAGGATGACTGGAGCCGTGCCGTAGGGTCCGCTCAGCGCGAGGACGCAAAGACGACAGCCATTACCGCCGGAAGCGTCGTTGAAGCCATTGCGCTCGATATCATCGAACCCATTCCGCCAGCCGATACCGTGAAGCTCAGAGATTGCCTAAACGCCCTACCAGAAGACAGGCGCCGCAAGCTGCATATGTCGCCCAAGAAGACGGCCCCACAGGATTGGACGTTTGCATTTCTCATTCTCGCCCTGGGCCACGAGGGACTTAAGGTGCTCACGGAGAGGACTCATGACATTGGCCACACGCTGAGGGATTGGAGGAATTACGTCCACCCCGACGTATCACGCAACGCGCCCCCGCTCTCGCCAGTGGATGGCCGTATCGCCGTGGCCTTCGCTGAGAAAGTGATTGAGGAGGCCGAGGCCTGGCATAATGCCGGCAGGTCGCTGGTAATTCCTCCTTGAGGAGTACTCGTCGCGCGCATGCAATGATCGCCATGCCGCCCCTTCTCGGAGGGCATGGCCTCCTTCCTCCGTCGCGCCTTCAAGGCCCTGGGGCTGCTGCCCGACCCCCAGGGCTCTCTCGTCCACGCCCTGCCTCTCGTCAGCTTCAGCCCACGCCGAGGCAGCCGTGAGGTGCTGCGCGCGTACAAGGAGAACGGGGGGCTACGCACCGTCGTAGACACCGTGGCGGAGGCGGTGGCCACGCCCCGGTGGCGCGTCTACAAGCGCGCCCGCCCCGGAGTCCTGGGCGTGCTCGAGCACCGGCTGAAGTCCGCCAACCCCCGGCTGCGCACCAAGGCGCTGAAGGAGGCCACCGCCTCCGGTGAGTTGGTGGAGCTACCGGACCACGAACTGCTGCGTCTGCTGGAGGCGCCGCACCCGCGCTACCCCGGCCGCGCCTTCCGGAAGCTCAGCCAAGTGCACGTGGACCTGGTGGGCGAGGCCTTCCTCTGGCTGCGCCGGGACGACACCGGGCGCGTCGTGGGCTGGGAGGTGGTGCCCCCGCATCGCGTGATGATGACGCCCACGCCAGAGAGCCCCGTCTTCTTCCTCAGCCACAACACCTTCATCGGCGCGGTGCCCGAGGCGGACGTCCTCTGGTTCAAGCACCTGGACCCGGAGGCGCCCGAGGACCGCGGCGCCGGCGCCGGCATGGCGCTGGGCGATGAGCTGGACACGGTGGAGGCCATCTCCCGCGCGACGAAGGCCACCTTCGAGCGCGGCGGCATCCCCGCCGCCATCGTCGGGGTGGACTCGAAGGCCTCCGGCGCGGACATGGAGGAAGTCGTCGAGGACCTGGAGAAGAAGTACAAGGAGGCCTTCGCCGGGCCGGGCAGCGCGGGCAAGGTGTGGTTCGCCCCCGCCGGCGTCTCTCTCGCCCAGGTGCAGGTGAACTTCCGGGAGCTCCAAACGGAGGAGCTGAAAAAGGGCCTGCCGGACTTCATCCGCCAGACGTACAACGTGCCGCCGGAGCTGGTGGGCGACCTCACCTCCAGCAACCGCTCCACCGCGGAGAGCGCCGAGTACACCCTCGCGGACTTCGCCGTCCTGCCCCGGCTGGAGTTCTGGCGCTCCTGGCTCCAGCACTGCCTGGTGCCTCTCGTCGATAGGGACGCCATCCTCGACTACGAGGACCCGCGCCCCCAGGAGTTCGAGCGCGTCTTCCGCCTCATGACGACGCAGCCCACCGAGGCTTTCACGTACAACGAGGTGCGCGAGCTGGCGGGCTACGAGCCGGATCCGCTCCTCGAGGGCAAGCGCCCCCCGCCCTTGCCCGGCGCCGGCGGAGGCAACAACCCGCAGTCGGCGTCCGCGAACGCCACACCCAACCCGCCGCGCGACCGCAGCGGCGAAGAGGGGCGGCTGTAGCGCCAGGCGCCGCCCCTTCTTCTGGGGCATGGACAGACGCCCGCGCAGCAACCGCAACACGCGCGCCCTCAAGCTGAAGCTCTACGAGCCTCCGGCCTCCGCGCCGCCGGCGCAGCCCAGCGCGCCGCCCGTCTTCCGGTTAGTGGATCCGCCGGAGGAGTACGACCGCGACGGGGACCGGATGGCCGCGGGCGCGCTGCGCCTGCCCCCGGGGGAGACGGACGTCCCCCTCTTCTGGGACCACAGCCACAAGGACCCGAGCGCCACCAGCCGCCTGCCCGTGGGCCGCGCGCGCATCTGGTGGGAGGGCGGCGAGCCGCTCATGTCCCCCGTCTTCGACGGCGTCGGCGAGCTGTCCAAGCTGTGCGCGGAGAAGGTGCAGGCCGGCACCCTCCGCGCGTGCTCCATCGGCTACCTCACGCTGTCCGCCCGCCCTAGCGAGAGGGGCGGCGAGGACGTGCAGGAGGCAGAGCTGCTGGAGGTGTCCATCACCGGCATCTCCGCAAAGCGCTCCGCGCAGAGGTTGAAGAGCATGTCGACCCCCGAAGAGGTGCAGCAGACGTTCGAGCAGATGGCCAAGGACATCGCCGAGACGAAGGCGATGGTGGCCGAGGTGAAGGCGCTGGTGGCGAAGCTGGCGCCCGCGTCCGAGGAGACGAAGAGCGAGGGCGGCGAAGAGGGCCAGGAGGGTGACGGCGCGGCCGAGGGCGAGGACGCGGTGACGAAGTACTTCCGCAGCCTCGTCACGAAGAAGCAGTAGCCGCGCACGGCGCCGCCCCTTCTCTCCACCTGGACGCCTCACCTCACCCTTCCGCAGGAGCCGTCATGTCCACGACCCCGAAGCCCCCCGCGCCCGCCGCCGTCCCCCCGGTGGTGGAGGCCGCGCTCGCGCCCCTCATCACCAAGCACGTTGAGGCCGCGCTCGCCGCGCGCCCCGCCATCATCAGCCCCGCGGCGCCCGGCCGCGCCCCCGCCCTGCTGAAGTACAAGGGCATGTTCGACACGGAGCACCCGGCGCTCGCCGCGCTGGACGTGCGCCTGAAGGCGGCCTTCCTGGAGTACGAGGACCGCACCGGCCGCGAGAAGGCGAAGGCCCTCAACCAGCCGCTGCGCGAGTGGCTGGAGAAGGTGAAGTCCGCCGGCGTCTTCGAGTCCGTCTTCGCCCAGGGCGGCAACCTCTGGGCGCGCGAGTCGCGCAGCGAGGAAATCATCGACGTGCTGCGCCCCGCCTCCATCCTCCTGCGCGCGGGCCCGCGCATCGAGTCGGGCTACGGCTCCAAGCTCACCATCGGCGTCATCAACGACGGTGTGCAGGTGCAGTGGGAGGGCGAGGACGAGGAGGCCAGCGAGTCCGACCTGGACACCGGGGACCTCATCCTCGGCGCCTTCAAGGCCATGGGCACCATCCGCATCGGCAACGGCCTCATGCGCAAGGGCAACCTGCGCTCCGCCGAGCAGCTCGCCGCCGACGTCGGCCGCGCCATGGGCCTGGCCTTCGACGCGGAAGGAGCTGTTCCGTTGGGTCACTCACGAGCCCAAGGCGGCATCATGGATGCCTACACCGTGTCGCCATAGATGAGCAGGGTACGCCCCCGGTTACGCCCCTCTCCCAAAGAAAAAGCCTGGCAACCCGTACTGGATTGCCAGGCTCTTTCACTGTGGAGGCGGAGGGAATCGAACCCTCGTCCGAAAGCCGTCGGCTCTTCGACCCTACGTGCGTAGTCCGCGATTTGCTACGTCACCGGGGCTCCCACGGACGGGATACCCGATGCCGGTCCTGGAAAGATCTCGCCGCCTCGGGCCCAGGCACCCTTGGCAGCCAGTCCGCATTATGACGGCCCATCCCTACCCCACGGACCGAGAGCAGGGGGACCGCGCACTAGAGACTGCTAGTTAGGCAGCCAGCGCGAGCTCAACGTTGTCGTTGGCTTTTGTGTTGTTGTCGGAAGTTTTACGAGCACCCAACAAGCTCGGCACGCGTCTCGAACGTCATTGCCCCCGTCGAAGCCAGGTCGCCCCCGGTTCGATGTACGTCATGCGGCCACCGCTGCTCCGCACTCGACCTACATTAACCGCTGAACGCCCTCCGTCAATCCTCCTGAATGCACGGAGGTCGCTCCGGCAACATCCCCTTCCCCGCTTGCCCCTCGGCCAAGCCCCCCGGAGGCCCTCCCATGCAGGCGTACGAGCTCCAGCACACCACCGGCGCCTCCACCTGGACCCTCGTGGAGACGCCCCAGCCCCAGCCGGGCCCCGGCCAGGCGCTCGTCCGCATCCACGCCGTCTCCCTCAACTACCGCGACCTCATCATCGCCCGCGGCACCTACCCGGGGCTGAAGCTGCCCCTCATCCCCTGCTCCGACGGCGCCGGCCAGGTCGTCGCCGTGGGACACGGCGTCACCCGCGTGAAGGTCGGCGACCGCGTCGCCCCCACCTTCTTCCAGGTCTGGACCGACGGCGAGCGCACCCCGGAGAAGGTCGCCCATGCGCTCGGCGGCAGCGTCCCCGGCGTCCTCTCCGAGTACGTCTGCCTGGACGCCGAAGGGCTCGCCCTCCTCCCGGACTGGCTCTCCTACGAGGAGGGCGCCACCCTCCCCTGCGCCGCCGTCACCGCCTGGAACGCGCTCGTCCCCCAGGGCGGCCTCCAGGCCGGGCAGACCGTGCTCGCGCAGGGCACCGGCGGCGTGTCCATCTTCGCGCTCCAGTTCGCCCGCCTGCGCGGGGCTCGCGTCATCATCACCTCCAGCCAGGACGCCAAGCTCCAGCGCGCGAAGCAGCTGGGCGCCGACGGGCTCGTCAACTACCGCCAGACGCCGGACTGGGAGCAGGGGGTCCTCACGCTCACCGGCGGCCAGGGCGTGGACCACGTGCTGGAGGTGGGCGGCGCGGGCACGTTGCCCCGCTCCGTCGCGGCCACGAAGGAGGGCGGCCACATCGCGCTCATCGGCCTGCTCACCGGCGCCCCCGGCAAGCCGGACACGACCGCCACCCGTAGCAAGCACCTGCGCGTCGTCAGCACCTACGTGGGCAGCCGCGAGATGTTCGAGGACATGCTCGAGGCCATGTCGCGGGAGAAGACCCGGCCCGTCATCGACCGCGTCTTCCCCTTCGCCCGGGCTCGCGAGGCCCTCCAGTACATGGAGTCCGGCGGCCACTTCGGGAAGATCGTCATCACCGTGTGAGGCCCGGGCTCTGGTGCGCAGGTGACACGCGCCTCCAGAAAGCCGCCCCCCTCCGCCCTACCTCCGGCGTAACGTCCCGCGCTTTCCCAGCACCGAAAGGGTCCGCGCATGCGCCGCCTGTTGCCCCTCCTGCTGCTGCTCCTGATGCCGGTGCTCCCGGCGTCCGCGGAGCCGCCTGCGGAAGCCTCCCGCTTCTTCCCCTACACGCTGAACACGACGCGCCTGCCCAACGGGCTCACCGTGGTGCGCGTGCCGTTCAACTCGCCCGGCATCGTCGCGTACGTCACCGCCGTGCGCGTGGGCTCCCGCAACGAGGTGGAGCCCGGCCGCACCGGCTTCGCCCACTTCTTCGAACACATGATGTTCAAGGGGACGAAGGCGAACCCCGAGGGCCAGCGCGAGCGCATCCTCGGCGGCTACGGCTTCGACGACAACGCGTTCACCACCGACGACATCACCGTGTACCAGGTGTACGGCCCCACCGCCGGCCTGGAGAAGCTCATCGCGCTGGAGGCGGACCGCTTCCAGAACCTGGAGTACTCCGAGCCGGCCTTCCAGACGGAGGCGCTCGCCGTGCTGGGCGAGTACCACAAGAACGCCGCGGGCCCGGACCTCAAGCTGGAGGAGGCGCTGGCGAAGACGGCCTTCAAGCGCCACACGTACCAGCACACCACGCTCGGCTTCTACGAGGACATCCAGGCCATGCCCAAGGCGTACGCGTACAGCCGCTCGTTCTTCGAGCGCTGGTACACGCCCGCCAACACCACCCTCTTCATCGTCGGTGACTTCAACGACGCGCAAGTGCTCTCCCAGGTGACCCAGGCGTATGGCGGATGGCAGCGCCAGCCCACCAACGTCACCATCCCCACCGAGCCCGAGCAGACGAAGGCGCGCGCCGTCCACGTGGACTGGCCGCAGCCCACGCAGCCTCGCCACGTGCTCGCGTGGCACACGCCCGCCGCGCGCGCGGACACGCCGGACGCCGCCATCCAGGCCATCCTCGCCGAGTACCTCGTGGGCGACACCAGCCCCGCGTACAAGGAGCTGGTCCTGGAGAAGCAGTACGTGGAGTCGCTGAACGCAAGCACCACACCCCACCGCGACCCGTACCTCTTCCCCATCGACGCCACCCTCCAGGACGAGAAGTACCGCGCCGCCGTGGACACCGTGCTGCGCCGCGAGGTGACGGCCGTGGCGGGTGCTCCGGTGGACGCCGCGCGCTTGAAGGCCATCCAGGACCACCTGCGCTACGGCCTGCTCATGGACCTGGAGACGCCGCGCGACGTGGCCATCGACCTGGCCCTCTACGCGGGCGTGATGGGCCGCCCTGACGCGCTCGCCAGCTACCTGAAGCAACTGGGCAGCGTGACGCCCCAGCAAATCAACCTGTTCGCGAGGAAGTACCTCGGGGACGCCAACCTCACCGTCCTCACCCTCACCCCCAAGGTCGCCGCCGCCGGAGGGACGCCGTGATGAAGACCCGCGCTACCGTGTTGCTCGTCCTGGCCGCCGCGCTGTCCCTCGCCGGCTGCGCCCACCACAAGCCCTCTCCTGAGACGCCGCCGCAGAACCCGCCCGGGGAGCCGCCGCCCGAGCCCGGCTCCGTGCCCGCGGTGCCGCTGAAGCAGCCGCAGCCGATGCAGCTGGTCGTGCAGGCCCGGCCGGACACGCCGCTCGTCAGCCTGCGGCTCGTCTTCCACACGGGCTCCATCGACGACCCGAAGGGCAAGGAGGGCCTCACCGCGCTCACCGCGAAGCTGATGGCGGAGGGCGGCACGCAGAAGCTCACCGCCGCGCAGCTGCTGGAAGCGCTCTACCCCATGGCCGCCGAGCTCAAGGTGGTGACGGACAAGGAGATGACCACCCTCTCCGGCCGCGTCCACCAGGACTTCCTGCCCGCGTTCCTGGAGATCTTCACGGACACGCTGCTCGCACCGCGCTTCGACCCCGCGGAGTTCGAGCGCCTGCGCGCCAACGCGCTCAATGCCGTGCGCAACGGCCTGCGCAGCGAGGACGACGAGACGCTGGGCAAGGTGGGCCTGGACGCGCTGCTCTACGCGGGGCACCCGTACGCGCACTACACCGGCGGCACCGTGCAGGGGCTCCAGTCCCTCACGCTGGAGGACGTGAAGGCCCACGCGCGCCGCGTCTTCACGCAGGACCGGCTCGTCATCGGGCTCGCGGGGCCGGTGGACGCGCAGCTCCATCAAGCCATCACCTCGCGCCTGGGCGCGCTGCCCGCCACGGGTGCGCCCCGGGTGGAGCTGCCCACCGTGAAGTCGTCCGCGGGGCGCACGCTCATCCTCCAGAAGCCCACGCTCTCCACCGCCGTGAGCATGGGCTTCGTCACGCCGCTGCGCCGGGGGGACCCGGACTTCTTCCCCGTGGCGTTCGCGCTGTCGAACCTGGGTGAGCACCGCCAGTTCATCGGCGTGCTCTTCAACGAGCTGCGCGAGCAGCGCGGCCTCAACTACGGCGACTACGCCTACGCCGAGCACTTCATCGAGGACCGCGGCAACGGCACGTTCAACCGCACGAACCTGGTGCGCACCCAGCAGGACGTGTCCCTCTGGCTGCGCCCCGTGGTGCCCGCCAACGGCGTGTTCGCCACGCGCGGCGCGGTGTACTTCCTGGAGCGGATGTCGAAGGAGCCCCTCACCCAGGAGCGCTTCGACCTGGTGCGAGGCTTCCTCCAGGGCTACACGCGCCTGTGGGAGCAGACCGACCAGCGCCGGCTGGGCTTCGCCATCGACTCGCTCTACTACGGCACGCCGAACTTCCTGGACCACTACCGGGACGCGCTGAAGACGATGACGCCGCAGTCCGTGCAGGCCGCCGTGAAGCGGCAGCTCGCGCCGGAGAAGCTGGCGTTCGTGTTCGTCACGGAGGACGCGCAGGGGCTGGCGCAGAAGCTGAAGTCCGGCGCGCCGTCGCCCATCACCTACGCGTCGCCCAAGTCGCCGGAGCTGCTCAAGCTGGATGAGATCATCATCCAGCAGAAGCTCCCGGTGCGCCCGGACGCCATCCAGGTCGTCCCCGCGGCGGAGTTCATGGAGCGCTGACGTCCGCGCTCGTTCCGGCGCTCAGGGGCTTTCCGGCAACGCCGTCCACACGCCGCGGAAGCGCTTGAGCGCCGGATCCTTCTGGCGCTTGCACTCCACGCCCTCCACCTGCACGGTGCCGTCGTCGCTGAGCAGCAGGATGTCGTCGGACGTGTCCGGCGTGAAGAACGCCTCCGGGTTCACGCCCGACAGGTCCACCGACGTCACCGGCACCGGCGCGTCGTCTCCGCCCTTCCAGGTGAACAGCCGCGACTTCGCCTCGGAGGCCGTGGCGCCCGCCATGATGAGATAGCGCCCCCGCCACGACGACAGCGAGCGGATGCCCAGCCCGCCCAGCTCCAACAACCGGGGCGGCCCGAAGCGCGCGGACGCGCCGTCGCGCACCACCGCCTCCGGGTTCAAGAGCGGCACCACCAGCGCCTTGCCTTGCGTCAGCGGGCTCCGGAAGCCAATGAGCATCCCGGGCGCGTCCAGCATCGCCGTCATGCCCTCGAGGTTGAGCCCTCCAGGCTCCTTGGGCGGCAGCGGCTCCGCCTGCGCGAGCCCGTACGGCGCGAGCCTGGGGTCCGCGAGCAGGTCCTCCAGCAACCGCGTGTACGGCTGGCCCACGAGCTGGACGTGCTCCGGCTCCTCCACGCCCGTGGCGAAGAAGCGCAGGCGCGCGGGCTGCTTCTTGCCGGAGCTGTTGCGGCCATGCGACGTGAGCCAGAAGGCCAGGTTGCCCAGCCGCGAGCCCGCTTCGATGTCGGTCTCCGGCGGCTTCTTCTTCACCGGCAACTCCAGCGACGGGGACAGGTCCACCGTGCGCAGCGGACGGCCTCCCTTGCGGGCATCGTAGACGCGCAGGATGTTGTCCTCGTCGTCCGCCACGACGAACAGGCCGTGGCCCAGCTCCACCGCGCCGGACGCGTCACAGCTTCCCTCGAAGACGACCGTGCCTTCAGGTGCCGCGGCGGGCAGCGCGTCGCGCCGCACGTTCGCCTCGCGGGCGCCGCAGCCCGCGACCAACACACATCCCCACAGGAGCCACCGGTTCATGGCCCTTCTTCTCGCCGCTCGAACGGCGTCACGCGCGCGGGGAAACCGGAGGCCCTCCGGGAAGTGTGTCGTAACCGACAGGATGCGGCGCGGCTCCGCTCACGCCCGGGGTTTGTAGAAATGGCATGAGGCTGTAGCTCACATCCCGAGGGGTGGGTTTTCTTCCGGCGGGGGTGGGTGGGTGCTAAGAGCCTCGGTATGCAATGCCCCGACTCCGAACCTTCGTGGAGCCGGTCCGCGTGCGGCGCGGCCCTGCGACTCGCGGTCCTGGGCCTGCTGCTCACCACGGCAGCGGCCCACGCCCAACCCGACCCCTTCTCACGAGGCTTCGACGCCGTCCCGGTGAAACCGACGGCCGCGCAGTCCAGCGGCATCGCACTGGAAGGCGCCACCGTGGAGCCGGTGGGCAGCTACCGGGGCGCGCTGCTGCTGGACTTCAACTGGCGCATCCTCGCCCTCAAGCTGGGCGATGAGAAGCTGGGGGACCTGATCCCGTACCGGCTGGACGCGCACCTGCTGTTCTCCTACCAGCTGCTGGAGCGGTTGGAGCTGGGCGTGGACCTGCCGTTCACGCTCGTGCAGGGCGACAACTTCTCGCTGCTGGGTGACGCGCTGAACTCGCCGGACTTTCCCGGCGCCGCGGGCGTCAGCAGCACCACGCTGGGCGACCTCCGCGTGCTGCCGCGCGTGAGCCTGCTGAACCCGGATCGCTTCCCGCTGGGGCTCGCGCTGGTGGCGGAGGTGCGGCTGCCCACCGGCAGCGCCCAGAGCTTCACGGGTGAGAGCGGCGTGGTGTTCGCCCCGCGCCTGGCCGTGGAGAAGAAGCTGGGGCCCGTGCGCGTGCTGGGCAACGCGGGCGTGCTGCTGCGCCCCGCGGCGCAGTACCTCAACCTGCGCGTGGACGACGAGCTGACGCTGGGCGCGGGCGGCATCGTGGACCTGCCGGACATCAGCCGGCTGCGCGAGGTGAAGGCCACCGCGGAAATGCACCTGCGCACGCCGCTGGCGCGCCCCTTCAACTTCGACCAGGCGGAGTCGCTCAAGTCGCCGTGGGAGCTGCTCGTGGGCGCCCGCGCGAAGGTGTGGGGCGACTGGGGCGTGGAGCTGGACGTGGGCCGCGGCCTCAACGTCACCACCGGCTACGGCCGCGAAGCCCTGCGCGTCATGCTGGCGCTGCGCTACGACAAGACCTTCAAGGACGAGGGGCCGGACTCGGACGGCGACGGCGTGCCCGACATTCGCGACCGCTGCCCCACGCAGCCCGAGGACAAGGACGACTTCGAGGACCAGGACGGCTGCCCGGATCCGGACAACGACGGCGACGGCGTGGCGGACGGCGACGACGCGTGCCCCGGCAAGCCCGGCCCGAAGGAGAACAAGGGCTGCCCCGTGGAGCCCGACAAGGACACCGACGGCGACGGCGTCATCGACCCGCTGGACAAGTGCCCCCTGGTGCCCGGCCTGAAGGACTTCGACGGCTGCCCGGACACGGACTTCGACGAGATCCCCGACGGCGAGGACGACTGCCCCGACGTGGCCGGCCCGCCGGAGAACAATGGCTGCCCGTACGACGCTCCGCCCTACGTCGTCGTCGAATCGGACCGCATCCGCATCAAGGGCAACATCCTCTTCGAGACCAACTCCGCGGTCATCCAGAAGCAGTCGTACCCGCTGCTGGACGAGGTGGCGACGGTGCTCGTGAAGAACCCCACGCTGGGGCCGGTGCAGATTGAAGGGCACACGGACAACAAGGGCTCGCGCCAGCTCAACGTGGACCTGTCCAACCGGCGCGCGAAGTCGGTGCTCGACTACCTGGTGAAGAAGGGCATCGACCGCAAGCGCCTCACGTCGCAGGGCTTCGGGTTCGACCGGCCCATCGCCACCAACGACACGGCGCTCGGCCGCGCGAAGAACCGGCGCGTGGACTTCAAGCTGGTGAAGTCGGAAATCGAAACCGGCCCGAAGGAGACCATCGTGCCCAACGGCCAGCCGCCGCCGCCCGGCACCGAGCCCGTGCCCGGACCGGGCACGCCGCCCACCACGGGCACGCCGCCGAAGCCGCAGGCCGCGCCGGACGCGAGCAAGCCCGGCGGCAAGAAGTAACGTGGTCCCCTGGGACGGCCCGGTGCGAGGGCCGTCCCAAATCGCTGCCTTTGTTTTTCTGCAGGGTCATTGGAGGTCCGGGGCAAAATGCCCCGTTTCGCGACCTCATCCCCCTGTCTCACGACGCGCCCTACCGGGTGCGTCGCGTCGAACGCACCGGGAATAACGCCGAGGGCGGCTTTAACCCAGGCCCCTTCGCTGACGGGTTATTCTCAATACATGGGGACATTTGAAACGGAAGGTAACGGCGCGGGGATGACGCCGGAGCAGAAGCGCGCGCGTCTGGCCGAGCTGCTGCGCGGCAAGGTCCGCCCCACGCATGCGCCCGTGTCCTTCAGCCAGGAACGCATGTGGTTCCAGGACCAGCTGAGCCCGGGCAGCGCGGCCTTCAACATCCCCGTCCGCGTGCGGTTCTCCGGCGTGCTCGACGTGGCCGTGCTGCGCGCCAGCCTCCAGGCGCTGGTGCGGCGCCACGCGCCGCTGCGCACCACCTTCATCGAGCAGGACGGCCGGCCCGTGCAGCACATCGCGCCCGCCCTGGACCTGGCGCTGCCCGTGGTGGACCTCCAGGCGCTGCCCACCTCCGAACGGGAGGCCGAGCTCCAGCGCCTGCTCACGGACGAGGCGCGCCGGCCGTTCATCCTGGAGAAGGGGCCGCTGCTGGTCACCGTGCTGTACCGGATGGATGCGCTGGAGCACGTGCTGCTGCTCAAGCTGCACCACATCATCACGGACGGCTGGTCCATGGGCGTGCTGGTGCGCGAGCTGAGCGCGCTGTACCTGGCGCTCGCGGAAGGAAAGCCTTCGCCGTTGTCGCCGCTGCCCATGCAGTACGCGGACTATGCCGCGTGGCAGCGGGAGTTCCTGCGAGGCGAGGTGCTGGAGTCGCATCTGGGCTTCTGGCGCGAGCGGTTGGATCCGGACGCGGTGCTGGAGCTGCCCACCGACCGGCCCCGCCCCGCGGTCCTCTCCGGCCGTGGCGCGCGCATCAACGCGATGCTGCCCGTCGCGCTCGTGGAGTCGCTCAAGGCGCTTGCGCTCGCGGAGGGCAACACGCTCTTCGGCGTGCTGCTGTCCGGCTTCCAGGTGCTGCTTTCGCGCTACAGCGGCCAGCAGGACGTGGTGGTGGGCACCTCCGTGGCTGGCCGCGGCCGCGTGGAGCTGGAGGGGCTCATCGGCCTGTTCACCAACTACCTGGCCTTCCGCACGGACCTGTCCGGCCAGCCGTCCTTCCGGGAGCTGCTCGCGCGCGTACGGGAGACGACGCTGGAGGCCTACGCGCACCAGGACGTGCCTTTCGAGAAGCTGGTGGACGCGCTGAAGCCGGAGCGCCAGCTGAGCGTCAATCCCCTCTTCCAGGTCGCGCTGACGCTGCAGAACGCGCCCCTGCCGCCGCTGCAACTGCCAGGGCTGGTGCTGGACGCGCAGCCGGTGGACAACCGCACCAGCAAGACGGACCTGTCGCTCATCGCCATGGAGCTGCCCCAGCAGGGCATGCGCCTCACGGCGGAGTACAGCTCGGACCTCTTCGACCCCGGCTCCATCGAGCGGCTGCTCGCGCACCTGCGCACGCTGCTGGAGGGCGCGGTCGCGGATCCGGACCGGCGCGTGTCGGAGCTGCCGCTGATGGACGCGGCCGAGGCGATGCGGGTCCAGCGGGAGTGGGCCGGGGACTCCGCGCCCTTTCCGGAGGACCGTTGCCTGCACTCGCTCTTCGAGGCGCAGGCGCGGCGGACACCCGGGGCGGTGGCCGTGCGGTTCCAGGGGCAGGCGCTCACGTACGCGCAGCTGGATGCTCGGGCCAACCAGCTCGCGCATGCGCTGCGACGCAGGGGAGTGGGACCGGAGGCTCGGGTGGCCTTGAGCGTGGAGCGCTCGCTGGACGTCGCCGTGGGGCTGCTGGGCATCCTCAAGGCGGGCGGCGCGTGGGTGCCCGTGGATCCGCTGCTGCCGCGTGAGCGCCTGGCCTTCATGCTGGAGGACAGCGGCGCGAGCGTGCTGGTGACGCAGGCTCCGCTGCTGGAGCGCTTCCCGGAAGGGATGCGCGCCCGGGCGCTGTGCCTCGACGCGGAGCGGGACGGGCTCGCGGGGGAGAGCGCGCTGGCTCCGGCCTCCGGCGTGGGGCCGCGGAATCTGGCCTACGTGCTCTACACCTCCGGCAGCACGGGCACGCCCAAGGGGACCGCCATCGAACACCGTGGCGTGTGCAACCTGGTTGCACATGAGGCCACGGCGTACGGCATCGGGCCGGGCAGCCGCGTCCTCCAGTTCGCCAGCCTGTCGTTCGACCTGTCGGTGGAGGAGATCTTCACCACGCTGTGCAGCGGCGCGACGCTGGTGCTGGCACCGCTGGAAGACCTGATGCCCGGCGAGCCGCTGCGCAAGCTGCTGCGCGACGAAGCCCTCACCGTCATCAGCCTCACGCCCGCGACGCTCGCGGCCACGGCTCCGGAGGGGCTGCCCGCGCTGCGGACCGTCATCTCGGGCGGTGAAGCGCTGCCCCCGGAGGTGGTGGCGCGGTGGGCTCCAGGCCGCACGTTCCTGAACACGTATGGCCCCACGGAGGCCACGGTCATGGCCACGCTCACCGAGTGCACGGCGGACGGACGCGTGCCCTCCATCGGCCGGCCTCTGGCCAACGTGCGCGCGTACGTGCTGGATGCGCGGGGCGGGCTCGTGCCCGTGGGCGTGAAGGGCGAGCTGCACCTGGGCGGCGTGGGCGTGGCGCGTGGCTACGCGGGCAGGCCCGCGCTGACGGCCGAGCGCTTCGTGCCGGATGCGTTCTCCGGTGAGGCGGGTGCGCGGCTGTACCGCACGGGCGACGTGGTGCGCTGGCGCGAGGACGGCACGCTGGAGTTCGTGGGCCGCGCGGACGCGCAGGTGAAGGTGCGTGGCTTCCGCATCGAGCTGGGCGAGGTGGAGGCCGCGCTGGCGAAGCTGCCCCCGGTGCGGGACGCGGTGGTGGTGGCGCGCGAGGACGGCCCCGGCGGCAAGCGGCTGGTGGGCTACGTCGTGCTTCGCGACGGTGTCACCGCTCAGGGTTCCGAACTGCGGGCGGCCCTCAAGGACGCGCTGCCCGAGTACATGGTGCCGTCGGCCGTGGTGGTGCTGCCCGCGCTCCCGCTCACGACCAACGGCAAGGTGGACCGCAAGGCGCTGCCCGCTCCGGACCTGGCGGGGAGTGACCCTCGGGAGTACGTCGCGCCACGCACGCCCACCGAGCAGCGCCTGGCGGAGCTGTGGCAGGAGCTGCTCGGCGTCAAGCGCGTCGGGGCGCATGATCACTTCTTCGACCTGGGCGGCCATTCGCTGCTGGCCACGCAGGCGCTCAGCCGCATCCGGCAGGCCTTCACGGTGGAGCTGCCCCTCCGGCGCCTGTTTGAGTCTCCCACGCTGGATGCCGTGGCCCGCCTCATCGACGAGGCGCTCGCGGGGAAGGGGCAACCGGTCCCGGCACCGCGCAAGTCGCAGGAATCCCGCACGCGGGCCGCGCCCACGGTTCCGCTGGAAGACGTCGCGCGTGAATGGGAGGCCCGTACCGCCGAACAGCCACGCGACACCGTTGCGCCCTTCACGGCCGAGATGCGCCAGCGGGTGCTGGTGGAATGGAACGCGACGGAGACTGAGTACCCGCGCGACGCCACGCTGCCGGAGGTCTTCGCGCGAGTGGTGGCCCGCTTCCCGGAGAAGGTCGCCGTTGAGTTCGGTGATGCGCGGCTGACGTACCGGCAGCTTGAAGAACGCGCCAATCGACTCGCGTGGCACCTGCGCTCGCTGGGCGTGGATACGGACTCGCGGGTGGCGGTCGCGCTGGAGCGTTCGCTGGAGCTGGTTGTCTCCCTCGTCGCCATCCTCAAGGCCGGTGCGGCCTACGTGCCCCTGGATCCGGCCTATCCGCGCGAGCGTCTGGCCGCGATGGTGGAGGACGCCCGTCCCCACGTCCTCCTCACCTCTCGCGCGCTCTTGCCGAAGCTGCCTCACGCGGACCTGCTGCCCGTGGTGCTGGAGGAGCTGTCCCTGGATGCGCTGCCGGTGCATGCGCCTCCACGAAGCGCCCTGCCCCTGAGCCTCGCGTATATCGACTTCACCTCCGGCTCTACCGGCCGGCCCAAGGGTGTTGGCACGCCTCACGCCGCTGTGCTCCGCACCCTCTTCGGTGTCGACTACGCACGCCTCGGCCCCGACGAGACGCTGCTGCTCTTGGCCCCCCTCGCCTTCGACGCCTCCACGCTTGAAGTCTGGGGCGCGCTGCTGCATGGCGCGAAGCTGGCCGTCTTCCCGGCCCATCCTCCGACGGACCCTCACGAGTTGGAGAAGGTGCTCGTCCGCCACGGTGTGACGACGCTGTGGCTCACCTCCGGCCTCTTCACCCAGGTGGTGGATTCACACCTGCCCGCGCTGCGCTCGCTGCGCCAGGTGCTCACCGGCGGCGACGTCGTCTCCGCGCCCCATGTTCGCAAGGTGCTGGAGCAACTGGGCCTCCCCGTCACCGCTGGCTACGGCCCCACGGAGACCACCGTCTTCGCCACCAGTCATCGCTTCACGCAGGCTTCGCAAGTAAGCGCCTCCGTTCCGCTAGGGCGCCCGCTGGGCAACACGCAGGTGTACGTGCTGGATGACTCCGGCCAGCCCGTTCCTCCGGGCGTGCAAGGTGAGCTCTACGTGGGCGGAGACGGCCTTGCTCGCGGCTACGTGGGCCAGCCCGCGCTCACGGCAGAGCGCTTCGTCCCGGACGCGTTCTCCTCCACTCCAGGGGCTCGGCTCTACCGCACCGGCGACCTCGGCCGCTGGCGGGACGACGGCGTGCTGGAGTTCCTCGGCCGCGCGGATGCGCAGGTGAAGGTGCGTGGCTTCCGCATCGAACTGGCTGAAATCGAAGCCGCGCTCCTGGCCCACTCCGAGGTGCGTGAGGCCGTCGTCGTGGCTCGCGAGGACGTGCCAGGTGACAAGCGCCTCGTTGCCTACGTCGTCGCTCCCGAATCCCTGGACGTCGCCGAGCTGCGCTCGTTCCTCAAGCAGCGACTGCCCGACTACATGGTGCCGTCCGTCGTGGGACGGCTGGACGCCCTGCCCCTCACCTCCAACGGCAAGGTGGACCGCAAGGCCCTGCCGCATCCCTCCACGTTCCAGACCCACGCCCGGACGCGCCCTCCCCGCACGGACACCGAGCGGCTGCTCGCCACGCTCTGGGAAGAGGTCCTCCAGACCGGCACCGTCGGTGCCGAGGACCACTTCTTCGACCTGGGCGGCAGCTCGTTGAGCGCCACGCAGGTCCTCTCGCGCATCCGGCGCGCGTTCCAGGTGGAGCTGTCCATCGCGGACTTCTTCGCGGCCCCCACCGTGGAAGCCATCGCGCGCCGCCTGGAGTCCCAGGGCCCGGTGCGCCCCGCCCTGTCGGTGCCCGCGCTCAAGCCGGTGACTCGCGACGGCGACCTGCCCCTGTCCTTCGCCCAGCAGCGGCTGTGGTTCTTCTCGAAGCTGGAGCC
Source organism: Corallococcus caeni (assembly GCF_036245865.1). Classification (NCBI taxonomy): domain Bacteria; kingdom Pseudomonadati; phylum Myxococcota; class Myxococcia; order Myxococcales; family Myxococcaceae; genus Corallococcus; species Corallococcus caeni. Next base: position 1,245,726 of record NZ_BTTW01000001.1, read on the forward strand.
CGAGAGCACCGCGTACAACCTGCCGTTCGTCATGCGGCTCGAAGGGGCCCTCGACGTGCCCGCGCTCGCACGCGCCCTGCGTGACCTGCTCCAGCGCCACGAAGCCCTGCGCACCACCTTCCGTGAGCACCCGTCCGGCGCCGTCCAGGTCATCGCTTCCGCTCCCACGCTGCCCGCGAGCTGGATGGACCTGAGCGCCCTGCCCGACGCCGAGCACGCACTCGACTCCGTCCTCGATGATGAGGCCCGGCACGTCTTCGACCTGGAAGCCGGCCCGCTCTGGCGCGTCCTCGTGGTGCGCATGAGAGCGCGGCACCACCTGCTGCTGCTGACCATGCACCACGTCATCTCCGACGCCTGGTCCATGGGCGTGCTCCTCCAGGAGCTGACCACGCTGTATGCCGCCCACTCCGAGGGCCGGGCTCCTGGGCTGAAGCCGCTGCCCGTGCAGTACGCGGACTTCTCCGTCTGGCAGCGGGGCTGGCTGCGCGACGAGGCGCTGGAGGCCCAGCTCGGCTGGTGGCGCGCGCAGCTCCACGGCGCACCGAAGGCGCTGGAGCTGCCCACGGATCGTCCCCGCCCCGCGACGCAGACCTTCCGGGGCGCGGTGGTGCCCTTCCAGTTCCCGCGCGAGCTGTCCGACGCGATGCAGGCGCTCTGCCGGAGCGAGGGCGTCACGCCCTCCATGGTGGTGCTGGCCACGTTCCAGCTGCTGCTCTCGCGCTACAGCGGCCAGGAGGACATCACCGTCGGCTCGCCCATCGCGGGCCGCCACCACGCGGAGCTGGAGGGGCTCATCGGCTTCTTCGTCAACACGCTGGTGCTGCGCACGAAGCTGCACGGCGACCCGAGCTTCCGGGAGCTGCTCGCCCGCGTGCGCGACGTGGCCCTGGGCGCGTACGCGCACCAGGACGTGCCCTTCGAGAAGCTGGTGGAGGCCCTGCGGCCGGAGCGCGTCGCCGGCCGCGCGCCGCTCTTCCAGGTGATGCTCGCGTACCAGAACGCGCCCATGCCGCAGACGCTGACGACGGGCCTGAGCCTCCACCCGCTGGAGCCCCGGGGCGGCACGGCGAAGTTCGACCTCACCCTGGCCCTGAACGACACGGCCGACGGGCTGAAGGGCCTGCTCGAATACAACACCGACCTCTTCGACGCCGCGACCGCGAGCCGCATTGTGGGCCACCTGCGCACGCTGCTGTCCGGCGCCGTCCATGCACCGGAGCGCCGCGTCTCCGCGCTGCCCATGCTCACGGCCGAGGAGCGCGGGCTGCTGCTGCACACCTGGAGCGCTCCCGGTGCCGCCACCGCGGAGGACGCGTCCCTGCACGGACTCCTCCAGGCGCAGGCCCGGCTCCATCCGGACCTGCCCGCCCTCGAGCACGAAGGCGACACGCTGACCTGGGCGGAGGCACACCGACGGGCCCGCGAGGTCCTCCGTGCGCTGCGTGGACGGGGCGTGGTGCCGCTGCCGCCCCCGCCGCCCCTCGTCCCCGTCGCGCGCACGGGCCCGCTGCCGCTGTCCTTCGCGCAGCAACGGCTGTGGCTCATTGATCAGCTTGAACCGGGCAGTGCCGCCTACAACATCTTCCTGGCCCTGCGCGTGGAGGGTGCGCTCGACGTGGCCGCCCTGGAGCAGGCCTTCGCCGCGCTCATCGCCCGCCATGACTCGCTGCGCACCGTCTTCGTCTCGAACGGCGGCGAGCCCGTCCAGGTCATCCTCCCCCCGGTCCCCTTCCGCCTGGAACAGGTGGACCTGGGCGCGGTCTCCCGTGAAGACCTGGAGCAACGGCTGCGCGAGGAGGCGCAGCGCCCGTTCGACCTGGAGCGAGGGCCGCTGCTGCGCGTCTGCATGCTGCGCCTGGGCGCCGGGGAGCACGTGCTGTGGCTGAACATGCACCACATCGTCTCCGACGGGTGGTCCATGGGCGTGCTCGTGCGGGAGCTGTCCGCGCTGTACGGCGCCCATGCGTCGGGCCAGCCGTCACCGCTGCGGCCGCTTCCCGTCCAGTACGTCGACTTCGCGGCGTGGCAGCGCGCGTGGCTGAAGGACGAGGTGCTGGAGCACCATCTGTCCTACTGGCGCCGTCAGCTCGCGGACGCACCGCCGCTGCTGGAGCTGCCCACCGACAAGCCGCGCCCGCGCGTCCAGTCCCAGCGTGGCGCGCAGGTGCCCGTGCACCTGTCGGGAGCGCTGTCGGAGGCCCTCCAGGCGCTGTGCCAGCGCGAGCGCGCCACGCTCTTCATGGGCCTGGTGACGGCGTGGCAGGTGCTGCTCTCGCGCTACGCCGGCCAGGAGGACGTTCTCCTCGGCTCGCCCATCGCGGGCCGCACACGCGAGGACACGGAGGGGCTCATCGGCTTCTTCGTCAACACGCTGGTCCTGCGCACGCACGTCGATCCGAAGGCTCCCTTCCGCCAGTTGCTGGGGCAGGTGCGCGCCACCACGCTCGCCGCCTACGAGCACCAGGAGGCGCCCTTCGAGAAGCTGGTGGAGGAGCTGCAGCCCCGGCGCAGCCTGAGCCACTCGCCGCTGTTCCAGGTGCTGCTCGCGCTGCAGAACGCTCCGACGCAGCCCCTGTCCCTGACAGGCGGATCCGCGCCGCTGCGGCTGCTGCCCCTGGAGCAGGCCGAGCAGACGACCCAGTTCGACCTCACCCTCGCCCTGGCGCAGACGCCCCAGGGCCTGCAGGGCGCGCTGAGCTACCGCACGGACCTGTTCGAAGCCTCCACCGCCGCCCGGATGGTGGAGCACCTGCGCACGCTACTGGAGGCCGCGGTGGCGACGCCGGACGAAGCCGTGGGCCGGCTGCCCCTGCTGACGGCCGACGAGCGTCAACACCTGCTGGTGACCTTGAACCAGACGCAGGCGGAGTACCCGCGCGACGCGACGATTCCGCGCCTCTTCGAAGCGCAGGCGAAGGCCACGCCGGAGGCCGTCGCGGTCGTGAGCGGCGCGCAGCGGCTGACGTACCGGGAGCTGGAGGCGCGGGCGAACCAACTGGCCCACCGGCTGCGCAAGCTGGGCGTGGGCCCGGAGTCGCGCGTGGGCCTGTGCGTCGAGCGCACGGCGGACGTAGTGGTGGGAACGCTGGGCATCCTCAAGGCGGGCGGCGCGTACGTGCCGCTGGATTCGCGCTACCCGAAGGAGCGCCTGGGCTGGCTGCTGGAGGACGCGCAAGGCCCGGCCCTGGTGGCGCATTCGCACCTGCTCGCGTCCCTGCCCGCCTTCACGGCGCAGGCGATGTGCCTGGACCGGGACGCGGACCTCGACCGTGAACCCACGACGGCGCCCCCGGCGAATGTGCACCCGGAGAACGTGGCGTATCTCATCTACACGTCCGGGAGCACGGGCCGCCCGAAGGGCGTGGCGGTGACGCACCGGAACGCCGCGGCCTTCCTCGCGTGGGCGACGGAGACGTTCACGAAGGAAGAGACGAAGGCGGTGCTCGCGGCGACGAGCCTCAACTTCGACCTGTCGGTCTTCGAGCTGTTCGCACCGCTGGTTCGGGGCGGCAGCGTGGTGGTGGTGCGCGACGCGCTGTCCCTCGCCGAAGCGAAGCCGGACGCCGAGGTCACGCTCATCAACACGGTGCCATCGGCGATGGCGCAGCTGGTGCGGATGGGCGCGGTGCCGCCGTCCGTGCAGGTGGTGAACCTCGCGGGTGAAGCGCTGCCGGAGACGCTGGCGAAGGAGGTGTACGCCCTCCCCACGGTGCGCAAGCTCTACAACCTCTACGGTCCGTCGGAGGACACGACGTACTCGACGTGGTCGCGGGTGGGGCGCGAGGAGGTGCCGAACATCGGCCGGCCGCTGACGAACACGCGGGCGTATGTCCTGGACGCGAACCTGCAACCGGTGCCCATCGGTGTCGCGGGCGAGCTGTACCTGGCGGGAGATGGCCAGGCACGCGGCTACCTGTCGAGGCCGGAGCTGACGGCGGAGCGCTTCGTCCCGGAGCTCCACGGGCCCGCGGGCGGCCGGATGTACCGCACGGGGGACCGGGTCCGTTACCGGGCGGACGGGGCGCTGGAGTACCTGGGCCGCGTGGACTTCCAGGTGAAGGTGCGCGGCTTCCGCATCGAGCTGGGCGAAGTCGAGTCCGCGCTGCGCCAGCATGCGGCGGTGAAGGACGCGGTGGTGATGGCGAAGGGAGAGGGCGAGGAGAAGCGGCTCGTCGCGTACGTGGCGCCGAAGCCCGGGGCGGCGCTGGACACGAAGGCGTTGAAGGCGGATCTGCGCCAGCGGTTGCCGGAGTACATGGTGCCGGGGACGGTGGTGGTGCTGGAGGCGCTGCCGCTGAACGCCAACGGCAAGGTGGACCGCAAGGCCCTGCCGGAGCCGGATGCGCCCACGTCCGGCGGCACCTACGAAGCCCCGCGCACGGAGCTGGAGGCGAAGCTGGCGGCCATCTGGGCACAGGTGCTGCGAGTGCCTCGCGTGGGCGTGAGGGACGACTTCTTCGCGCTGGGCGGACACTCGTTGCTCGCGACGCAGGTGGTGTCGCGGGTGCGCACGGAGACGGGCGCGGAGCTTCCGCTGCGCGCGTTGTTCGAGGCGCCTTCGGTGGAGTCACTGGCCTCGAGGGTCGAAGCCGCGTTGCGTGCACGGCCAGAGGTGCCGCGTCCGCCGCTGGTGGCCGTGGCTCGCACCGGCCCGCTGCCGTTGTCCTTCGCGCAGCAGCGCCTGTGGTTCCTCGACCGGCTCCAGCCGGGAAGCATCCACTACAACATCCCCGCCGCCTTGCGGCTCGACGGTCCGTTGGACACGGAGGCGCTGAGCCGTGGCCTGCGGGAACTCGTCCACCGTCACGAAGCGCTGCGCACCACGTTCCATGCGCGCGACGACGGCGAGCCCGTCCAGCATCCGCATGCGCAAGTGGAACTGGCCGTGTCGCGGGTGGAGCTGAGCCAACTGCCAGAGGCGGCGCAGGACGCGGAGGTCCGGCGACGGGCGCTGGAGGAAGCGCGGACGCCCTTCGACCTGACGCGCGCGCCCCTGATGCGCGCCACGCTGCTGCGCCTGTCCGAGCAGCGCCACGTGCTGCTCGTCACGTTGCATCACATCGTCTCGGACGGCTGGTCCAACCGCGTCCTCGTCGAGGAGCTGGGCGCGCTCTACGCGGCGTTCTCGCGGGGGCAGCCGTCGCCCCTGCCGCCGCTGGCGCTCCAGTACGCGGACTTCGCGGCCTGGCAGCGGGACTGGCTGAAGGGCGAGGTGCTGGAGCAGCAGGTGGGGTGGTGGAAGCGGCAGCTCGACGGTGCACCGCAGGCGCTGGAGCTGCCCACGGACAAGCCCCGTCCTTCCGTGCAGACGTACCGGGGGGCCCAGGTGCCCGTGGTCCTTTCGCCGGGGGCTTCGCGGAGTCTCAAGGCCCTCTGCCAGCAGGAGGTCGCCACCCCGTTCATGGCGCTGCTCGCCCTGTGGCAGGTGCTGCTGGCCTGTTACTCCGGGCAGGAGGACTTCGCCGTCGGCTCGCCCATCGCGGGCCGTGAGCACGGCGAGTTGGAGGGGCTGGTCGGCTTCTTCGTCAACACGCTGGTGCTGCGCGCCCAGGTGGACCGGCGCGGTTCGTTCCGCCAGTTGCTGCGGCGGGTGAAGGAGGTGGCGCTGGGGGCCTATGCCCACCAGGACCTGCCGTTCGAGCGGCTGGTGGAGGAGCTGAAGCCCGCTCGCGATCCGAGCCGCAGCCCCCTGTTCCAGGTCCTCTTCACGCTGCGGGACACCACTGCCCCGCGCTCACCGCAAGGAGGGGAGCTGGAGCTGCACCCACTGGACGTGGAAGACACCACCGCCAAGTTCGACCTGGAGCTGAGCCTGGCGGAGTCGCCGGAAGGCTTCGCGGGAACGCTGGGCTACAACACCGCGCTGTTCGAGCCGCGCACGGCGGCAAGGATGGCGGAGCACTTCCGCACGTTGGTGGAAGCGCTCGTTGCACGGCCCGAGGCGGCGTTGGATTCCGTATCGCTGCTGACGCCGATGGAGCGCCAGCAGGTGCTGGTGGAATGGAACGCGACGGAGACCGAATACCCGCGCGACGCCACGCTGCCGGAGGTCTTCGCGCGGGTGGTGGCCCGCTTCCCGGAGAAGGTCGCCGTCGAGTTCGGCGATGCGCGGCTGACGTACCGGCAACTGGAGGAGCGCGCGAATCGACTCGCGTATCACCTGCGCTCGCTGGGCGTGGATACGGACTCGCGGGTGGCCGTCGCGCTGGAGCGTTCACTGGAGCTGGTCGTCTCCCTCGTCGCCATCCTCAAGGCCGGTGCGGCCTACGTGCCCCTGGACCCGGCGTATCCGCAGGCACGTCTGGCCGCGATGGTGGAGGACGCCCGTCCCCACGTCCTCCTCACCTCTCGCGCGCTCTTGCCGAAGTTGCCTCACGCGGACCTGCTGCCCGTGGTGCTGGAGGAGCTGTCCCTCGACGCGCTGCCCGTGCATGCGCCTCCACGAAGCGCCCTGCCCCAGAGCCTCGCGTATATCGACTTCACCTCTGGCTCCACCGGCAGGCCCAAGGGTGTCGGCACGCCTCACGCCGCCGTGCTCCGCACCCTCTTTGGCGTCGACTACGCCCGCTTCGGCCCTGACGAGACGCTGCTGCTCATGGCGCCCCTCGCCTTCGACGCCTCCACGCTCGAAGTCTGGGGCGCGCTGCTGCATGGCGCGAAGCTGGCCGTCTTCCCGGCCCACCCTCCGACGGATCCGCACGAGTTGGAGCAGGTGCTCGTGCGCCACGGCGTGACGACGCTGTGGCTCACCTCGGGCCTCTTCACGCAGGTGGTGGATTCGCACCTGCCCGCGCTGCGCTCGTTGCGCCAGGTGCTCACCGGCGGCGATGTCGTCTCCGCGCCCCATGTCCGCAAGGTGCTGGAGCAACTGGGCCTCCCCGTCACTGCTGGCTACGGCCCCACGGAGACCACCGTCTTCGCCACCAGCCACCGCTTCACGCAGGCCTCTCAGGTGGGGGGGTGCGCCCCGCTGGGCCGCCCGCTGGGCAACACGCAGGTGTACGTGCTGGATGACTCCGGCCAGCCCGTTCCTCCGGGCGTGAAGGGCGAGGTCTACGTCGGCGGTGATGGCCTCGCTCGTGGCTACGTGGGCCAGCCCGCGCTCACCGCGGAGCGCTTCGTCCCCAATCCCTTCGCGGCCACTCCAGGCGCCCGCCTCTACCGCACCGGCGACCTCGGCCGCTGGCGCGACGACGGCGTGCTGGAGTTCCTCGGCCGCGCGGATGTCCAGGTGAAGGTGCGCGGCTTCCGCATCGAGCTGTCTGAAATCGAAGCCGCGCTCCTGGCCCACTCCAACGTGCGCGAGGCCGTCGTCATCACCCGCGAGGACGTGCCCGGCGACAAGCGCCTCGTCGCCTACGTCGTCGCTCCCGCGACCCTGGACATGGCCGAGCTGCGCGCGTTCCTCAAGCAGCGGCTGCCCGACTACATGGTGCCTTCCACCGTGTGCCGCCTGGACGCCCTGCCCCTCACCTCCAACGGCAAGGTGGACCGCAAAGCCCTGCCCGCTCCCGACTCCGCGACCCCGGCGGACGCCTACGTCGCGCCCCGCACGGCCCTGGAGGAACAGCTGGCACGGTCCTTCGCGGAGGTGCTGCGCGTGCCCCGCGTCAGCGTCACCGACAGCTTCTTCGACCTCGGTGGCCACTCACTGCTCGCGCTGCGATTGATGGCGGCCATCCGCGAGCACACGGGCCAGATGATCCCCATGGCCGCCCTCTTCCAGTACGCCACCGTGGAGCAACTGGCGCGCAGGGTGGCTCAGGAGGCCACCGCGCTTCCCCCCAACCTCGTGCGGCTGGACGCGGGCACCTCCAGCGCGCGCCCGCTCTTCCTCGTCCATGGGGGTGGCGGCAGTGTGCTGGGCTACTCGGAGCTGGTCCGACAGCTGGGCAACGACCGGCCCGTCTACGGTCTGTCAGCATCGGGGCTGGACGGCGGTACCCTGCCTCCCGCCTCCATCGAAGCGCTGGCACGCGACTACCTCGTCCAGGTCCGCACCGTGCAGCCGCGAGGGCCGTACCTGCTGGGAGGCTGGTCCTTCGGTGGGCTCGTCGCGCTGGAGATGGCACGTCAGCTCCAGCTCACCGGCGAGCAGGTGGAGTTGCTGGCCCTCATGGACTCCACCGTGCCCACGCCCCAACCGCGCCCCGAAGCGGATCCGCTCGGCATGCTGGCCCTCTTCGCGCGGACGCTTGGGCTGCCCTGGCAGGAGCTGTCCCTGGATCTGGACCGGCTGCGACGCCTGGAGGGACGCGAGCAACTCGCCTACGTCCTGGAGCAGCTCCGGAGCGCGCCCGCGAACGACCTCGGACTGGACCTGGATGGCGCGGCGCACCTGTTCGCCCTGCACTCGCGGCTCTACGACGCGCAGCGCGGCTACGTGCCCGGCGGCGACTACTCGGGGCCCACGCTGCTCTTCCAGGCCGCCACCGCGCGAACCGCCTCCGGGGAGCCTGACTGGAGCACGTGGCTCACGGGGTCCGTCACCCGGTACGAGGTGCCGGGCGACCACTACACGATGCTGAGCGCCCCCCATGCCTCCACCGTGGCGGAGCGGCTGCTCCACCACCTGCGGGCGCTGTAGCGCGCGAAGGAGCGCGGGCCCGAACCTGGGCCCGCCTCCTCACGCGTCGGAGTCGGGCTCCATGCCCAGTGCTTCGCGAGCGAAGCGCGCCATGCGCTCAATCAGGTGCGCGTTTTCGTCCAGGGTGCTGCGTCCGGCCCTGTCCGCCTGGGCCTCCAGCCGCTCACCGCAGCGCAGGTCCAGGCAGAGGTTCACGCCCACCCGGCGCTTCGAATCCACATCCGTGGTGAGCAGGCCAATCTCCGCGTCCGTGGACGTCCAGCACCAGTCACACATCTTGGGTGCCAGGGTGGGGTCCCCCTGCTGATCCCGACGGAAGGCGATGCCCGTGGGTTGCTTGCTCCCCGGCGCGACGAACACCAGGAAGACGCGTACCCCATACGGATCCACCCACGCGAGGTAGTCCCGCACGAAGAGCGGGAGCCGGGTGCCCTTGGGCAGCTCGACGTACTTGCGATCCCTGGAGCGGAATGCGCGCAGCAACTCTTTCTCTGACTCGATGCGGAACATGGCGTTCGCTTCCCTGCCTGCCTTCAAGAACGTGCTGAACGTGCGTCAGCCTGACTTGTCCATCCCCTCAGGACACTGGGTTGAAATGACCACCGCATACCAGTTTGGCAGGCACCCGTGTTCCGAGGTTCCCCCATGCACCTTCCCTTACGACTCGTGCTGCCCGTGCTGGTCATCGGGCTTGGAGGCATCGCCTGCGGCGATGAGGCTTCTCCCGCCCCCAACACCCCTCCGACCGTCAGTGGTCCCACGGTCCAGGCGTCGAGCGTGACTTCCGGCACGCCCGTCGCGATGACGCTGGAGGCGTCGGATGCTGACGGAGACGCGCTCACCTACACCTGGACACAGCTGCCTGCCTCCCCAGCGGGCACCTTCGACAACCCCTCCGCAGCCCAGCCCTCCTGGACCGCGCCCGACGTGAACAGCACCCAGAGCTTCACGCTGAAGGTGACCGTGAGCGACGGCCGGGGCGGCTCCAACGAGGGCACCATCGACGTTACCGTGCGCAAGAGCAATCAGCCGCCCACCGTGAGCATCTCCGCGCCCACGTCGCTGGTGGCTGGAGCGACTGGCACGCTCACCGTCACCGCGAGCGACCCGGACGGCGACCCGCTGACCTACGCGTGGACGCAGACCTCCCCGAGCACGGCGGGCACCTGGGTGGGCGGCACCACCGGCCCGAGCGCGCAGTGGTACTCGCCCGTCGTCGCGACCCAGACCGCGTTCACCTTTTCCGTGAGCGTCTCGGATGGCGTGGGCCTGCCCGTGGTGCGGACCGTCACCCTGCCCGTGTCGGTGCCCCGCTACGGCACGGACGTCCAGGCCGTGTGGGGCTCCGGGGAGTGCACGAAGTGTCACGGCAAGGCCGGCAACCTGAACCTCGCGGCGGACAGCAGCCACGCCAACCTGATCAACGTCACCGCCAGGGACTGCGGCACGCTCATGCGCGTCACGCCCGGCGCCCCGGACCAATCGGCGCTCATCCGGAAGATGGAGGGCACCGGGTGCGGAGACCGCATGCCCGCCGGCAAGCCGGAGTACTTCGATCAGCACCCGGGACTGAACGTCCTGGTCCGCTCGTGGATCCTCGCGGGCGCGGCCAACGACTGACGGCCGTGCGCGAGAGGCTCGCGCCCCTTCCTGCCGGGGCATAGGCTCGGCCCTCGTGGCCGCCAACCCGCCCCTGCTGGATGACATGCTCCTCTTCGCGGAGGTGGTGGCGGCGGCCAGCATCACCTCCGCGGCGGAGCGCCTGGGCCTGCGCAAGTCCACGGTGAGCCGCCGGCTGGCGGCCCTGGAGGAGCGCCTGGGCATCCGGCTGCTCGAGCGCAACACGCGCAGGCTCCGCCTCACCGAGGCGGGCCGCGACTACCACGCGCACTGCGCACGGCTCGTCGCCGAGGCCCGCGAGGTGAACGCGGCCGTCAGCGAGTCGCGCGGCACGCCCCAGGGGACGCTGCGCATCGCCACGCTGTCCCTGCTGGGCGAGCTGCTCACGCCCGTCATCGCGGAGCTGCTGCTGCACCAGCCCCGGCTGCGCGTGGAGGTGTCGCTCGCGCAGACGCACGTGGACCTCATCGCGGAGGAGTACGACCTGGCGCTGCGCACCGGGCCGCTCGCGGATTCGTCGCTGATGGCGCGCAGGCTGGGACGCGTGCGCACGGGCTACTACGCCAGCCCCAGCTACCTGAGCCGCCACGGCACGCCCCGGACACCCGAAGCGCTGACGGGCCACGAGTGCATCCTCCTGGCCGAGTCCGGCACCGACGAGGTGTGGTTCTTCGGCGAGGGCAAGAGCGCGCGCACGGTGCCGGTGACGGGCCGCCTGCGCGTGCCCAGCGAGCGCGCGGGCCAGGCTGCGGCGCGCGCGGGCCTGGGCATCGTGCGGCTCGCGGCGTCGCTGGTGGCGGACGACGTGCGCGCGGGGCTGCTCGTCCCGGTGCTCGCGGCGGACACGCCCCCGGGCCTGCCCATCTTCGCCGTCTACCCGAGCAGCCGGCAGTTGCCCCTCAAGGTGCGCGCCTTCCTGAAGCTCCTCTCCGCGCGCGGCGCCGCGCTCCCGTGGGAAGAGGAATAGGGCTCCTGGCGGAACAATGCGTCCCGCGCGGGGTGCTCGTCCGCGCCCCCGCCCGCGATTACATCCCCTGCACACGAAGCGCAGGGAGGATGGACATGGCTGGCAACGTCATCGAATTGGGCGACGCGGAGTTCCAACGCGAGGTGCTGGAGTCGCAGGAGCCGGTGCTGGTGGACTTCACCGCCACCTGGTGCCCGCCGTGCCGGGTCATCGCGCCGGTCATCGACACGCTGGCCGCCGAGTACAAGGGCCGGATGAAGATGGTGAAGCTCAACGTGGACGACCACCCGAGGACGCCCGAGCAGTACGGCATCCGGGCCATGCCCACCCTGCTGTTCTTCAAGGGCGGGAAGGTGGTGAAGCAGGTCGTGGGCGCCGTGCCGAAGGCGAAGCTGGAGGAGGCCGTGCGCCAGGTCCTCTGACGCTCAGCCGACACCGCCGGACGGCACCGGCCCGGCCAGCCGCGACTCCACGAAGCGCCGGGTCGCGGTGAGCGCCGCGTCGATGCCGTCCGCGCGCGAGCCGCCACCCCAGGCCACCTCCGGAGAGCCGCCGCCCTTGCCGTCCACGCAGGGCGCCGCCTGGGCCATGAGCTGACCCGCGTCCACGCCCCTGCCGCGGAGCGCCTCGCTCGCGGCCGTCACCAACACCACCTTGCCGCCGCGCGTGGCGGTGAGCACCACGCCCACGCTGCCCGCCGCCTGCCGCAGCGCCTCCACCAGCGCCTTGAGGTGCGGGGCCGGCGCCTCGCCCAGGTGCGCGACGACGAGCGACGTGTCGCCCCAGCGCGTCGCCTCCTGGAGCAACTGGCGGGCCTGGTCCTCGGGCGGCGCGCCCACGGGCGCCGCGGCCTGCACGGGCTTGCGGCGCGCCTCCTGCTCCAGCCGCGTCAGCCGCTCGCGCAGGGCCACCACGCGGGGCATGGGCTGCGGCCAGTTGTGCAGCGTCTGCGACAGCGGCGAGAGCGCCTGCAGCCGGGCCTCGCCCTCCAGCCGGGCCGCGGACTCCAGCGCCGCCTCCAGCGCGTCCACCTGCTCGCGCAGCGCCCGGGCCGCTTCGCGCGGCGTCTGGCCCGTGGGCGGCGTGAAGGGCAGCGTGAGCGGACCGAAGCCGACGGCCGCCTCCCCGTCGATCTTCTTCAGCATGGCGTTCGCGGCGGGCCGCACCCCGCCGTTGACGTAGCGCTGCAGCGTGCGCCACGCGTACTGGCGGAAGCCCGACAGGTGCTTCACGTGGAAGGCGGACCACCGGGGCACCGGCTGGGAGCCGCGCAGGCTCTTGAACGGATCCGAGCCCGGCCCCAGCTCGATGGTGAGCCCCACCTCCAGCGCGTCCTGCATGAGCCGGTGCACGAGCCCGCGGTACAGCCCCAGCTCCTGCGGCAGCGCCAGGTCGTAGCCGAACATGGGGGACCAGACGACGTCCTGGCTGGTGTGGGTGGCGTAGAAGCCATCCACGCGTCCGTTCTTCACCGCGAGCTTGTACTGGAAGAGCCCCTCGCGCAGCGTCCACGCGAAGAGCTCCTCCGTGTAGTCCAGCGTGGAGTGGTACTTGTCCGCGTTGAGCGACCGGTACAGCTCCCGCAGCCGCGGCGCGCAGTCCGGCATCTCCCGCCCGTCCACGATGCGGTAGCCCGCGGCCTCCAGCAGCCGCCCGTCGCGGCGCCGGTTCTCCCGCACCTGCCGGCTGACATCCTGCGTGGGCAGCGTCATGCGCGTGTGCGCCGCGTACACGAAGCCGTAGTCCCGCGCGGCCAGCGTGTTGAGCAGGGGCGACGCGCTCGCGGGGTTGATGGCGGGGAACACGATGGCGTGTCCGGGGAACTGCTCCACCAGGAAGGCGGTGAGGCGCTCCACCTGCGCTTCATCGAGGCTCACGTGCAGGTTGCGCAGCACCAGCCAGTGGTCCACGTAGACGCACTTGTCGATGCGCGCCGCCTTCAACATCGCGCCCAGCGTCCGCATGGCCCCGCGCATCACCACCGCGCGCGCCGCGCCGTACGCCTCCGCCGTCACCGCCGCCACCGGCAGGCCGATGTAGCGCACCCACGTCGAGTGCAGCGGCGAGTTGTCGTACTCCGCCTCGTTGATGGCCAGCGGGATGCGCAGGTCGTCCATCGCCACCAGCCGCAGGGTGGTGCGGTCGCTGAGGAAGGGGGTGCTGCCGCGCTTCATCAGCGGGACGAAGTAGTCGCGTGCCAGCCGCGCTTGCGGCGTCTGGGGCCAGGAGCACGCGTCGACGGTGTCCGCGTCGTAGAGGGTCATGCCCTCCAGTCTAGCGCTTGAGGGCGCGCTCGATGCGGCGGCGCAGGCCGTCCTCGGACAGCATGCCGCGCTGGGCGTCCATCACCTTGCCGTCGCGGTCCAGGAAGTAGAGCGTGGGCAGCGCGTTCACCTGGAAGGCCCGCGCCACGTTGTCGTCCGCGTACACGACGTACGGGCGCAGCTCCGGCTGGAAGCGCTGGAGGAAGTAGTCCACCTCCTGCGGCGCCGTCGGGCCGTCGTCCCGGCTGGCCGCCACGAACACGAGCCCCTGGGACTCGTACTCCTTGGCCAGCTTCACCAGGGAGGGCATCTCCTCGCGGCACGGCGGACACCAGGTCGCCCAGAAGTCGAGCATCACCACCCGGCCCTTCAGGTCCGACAGCGCCAGCTCGCCGCCCGCGTGCTTCGTCATCTGGAAGGACGGCGGCGACGCCCCGTCCGGCACCAGCCGCGCCCGCTGCGCCTCGCGCACGCCCATGAACGCCAGCGCGGCCAGCCCCAGCACCGCCACCACCGCCAGCGCCGTCTTCGCGCCATCCCCGCGCGCGCCCGGCGGCTTCGTCCCCTCGGTTCCAGCCTGCTGTGTCATTCGCGCTCCCTCCGTGTCAGGCGGCCGTGCACCCGCGTCAGGGCCCAGCGCACCCCGGCCTTCACCCGCGGCCGGCGCACCACCCACGCCGCCAGCGGAGGGCCCCAGTGATAGTACCCGTCGATGAACCCCTGGCCGAGCCGGCTCTTCCGGAGCACGTCGTCCCGGAACGCCCGGAAGGCCGTGAGCTCCGGCGCCCCCTCGCCAAAGGCCGCCGTCACCACGAAGCACGACGACGCGGGGCTCACCCACATCAGCTTCCCGTTGGTGAGGTTCACCACGGCCTTCAGCTCGCGCTGCTCCGTGTAGAGGAAGGCCAAAAGGTCGCGCCGGGCCGCCGGGAACTCTTGCCCGCTCGCCTCCTCGAAGTCGATGCGCGTGGTGACGGCGCTGCCCACCTCGTCCACCGTGAAGCGGTAGCGCTTGGAGCTGCGCCGGTGCTCCACCTCCAGCGCCCGCAGCTCCCCGAAGTAGGCCAGGAAGGGCACCCGGCACGCCGGGCAGACGAAGCGGTGGTAGGCGTGCGTCGGGATGAAGGCGTAGTCCCCCATGCGCTTGCAGCCCGTGTTGGGGCAGACGAGCTTCACGGTCGCCTGGGGCGCGTTGCGCGGGTCGTAGCGGGACTGGCCGCTGCCCTTGTCGAACACCGGCGGCGGCCGCGACGGCTGGCCCACCATCTGCCGGGTGGGGTGCGCGGCCCGCTCCAATTCCTGGGCCCGGCGCCACGCCAGCTCCGCCGCCTCCAGCCGGCCGTCCGCGGTGTGCACCAGCGCCTCCGCGTGCGCGCGCAGGGCCGCCACCAGCCGGTCCACCAGCGGCGACACCGCCGGCTCCCGGGCCACCGCGAAGGCCTCCGCCAGCACCCGCTCCATCTCCGGCAAGAGCGCCTGGGCCGCCTTGCGCGACGGGTCCTCCGCGCGCCGGTACACCGGGGGCTCCGGCAGTTTCGCGAACAAGGCCGAGGCCTGGGCCCGCACGCGCTCCAGCGCGGCGTCCCCCCGCCCCACGTCCAATCCCGCCGCCCGCGTCTGGGCGGCCCTGATGAGTTCTTCGGGCTGCAAGCCCGTGGACCTTAAGGGCCCCCAGGCCCCCTGTCAGCGACTCCCGAACCCCCTGTCAGGAAACTCGCCATGCGTCCGGGGTCGATGTAAGACGACGTAGGAGGATGTGAATCATGGGCGTGTTGAAGTTCCTGGTCTGGACGACCTGCGCGGTGGGACTCGGCGTCTTCCTGGCGCGGGGCAACGTGGACGGCCGTTCGCCGCTGGAGCACATGGAGCGCACCTGGAAGCGCACGGTGAGCCCCTCCACGATGGACAAGGTGAAGGGCAGCGTGGAGGGCGCGCTGGAGGACGCGAAGGGTGCGGTGTCCCAGAAGTCCGCCAACGCCTCGGGCCCGCGCGAGCGCATCACCGCCGAGGACCGGGCGGCCATCGACAACATCATCGCCAAGAAGAAGTAGGCGTCGTCGCGCCACGGGGCCGGTTGCTGATCGCAAGACTCCCCCTTCCGCCCGCCCTGCCCCGTGCCTAGGTTGCGCCGGGGCGTTGGGTTGGACGGTGGTGGAGAGGCGGGCCCATGGGTTGGACGCAGGTCGGGGGCGTCATCAGGGTGGCGGTGCTGGCGTGCGCGCTGGGAGCAGCAGGCAGCGCCGCGGCACGGACACCCGACAAGCTTTGGCTGGAGGCGCGCAACCGCGCCGTCTCCCGGCAGCATTCCAACATCAGCGACGTGGCCCGCAAGGCCATGCCGGCCGTGGTGTCCATCACCACGCGCCAGGACAGCGCGGACGTGGCCCCCGGCGAGGAGCCCCAGCGCGGCATCGGCTCCGGGTTCATCATCCATCCGGACGGCTACATCCTCACCAGCGCGCACGTGGTGGACGGGGCGTCGGAGGTCTCCATCTCCATCCGCAGCGCGAACGGCTACGTGGAGGAGTTCCCCGCCACGGTGGTGGGCGAGGACGAGCGCACGGACTGCGCGCTCCTCAAGGTGGACGCGCCCCGGAAGCTGCCGGTGCTGAAGCTGGCGTCCGCGTCCCACGTGGGCATCGCGGACTGGGTGGTCGTCATCGGCAACCCGTTCGGGCTGGCGCACTCCGTGACGGTGGGCGTGGTCAGCTACCTGGGCCGCACGGACGTGACGCCCAATGGCCGCGACGGCGACTTCGACTACGTGCAGATCGACGCCTCCATCAACCCGGGCAACTCCGGCGGGCCGGTGCTGGACCTGCACGGCGACGTGGTGGCGGTGGCCAACGCCGTCAACGTGTCCGGCCAGGGCATCGGGTTCGCCATCCCCATCGACATCGCGAAGACGGTGATTCCGCAGCTCAAGACGCACGGGCGCATGCGCCGGGGGTGGATGGGCATCAGCGTGCAGGACTTCTCCCCGGAGGTGGCGCAGGCGTTCAACCTGAACCCGCGCGGCCGGGGCGTGGTGGTGACGGACGTGGTGGATGACGGCCCCGCGGACCGCGCCGGCCTGCGGACGGGCGACATCATCCTGAACATGGACCGCCTGTCCGTGGAGCGGGCGCACACCCTGCGCTGGCAGGTGGCCGCGCGCGGCGTGGGCCAGCACATCCGGCTCAACCTGCGCCGGCTGGGCCGCCCCATGACGGTGAAGGTGAAGCTGGAGGACCTGCCCCTGGTGGAGGCCCCGCCCGCCACCCTGGCGTCGGGGAGCACGCCGAGCGAGCACGCCGCCGGGGCCCGCTCCGTCCTGGAGGAGCTGCTGTCCCCCGTGCCGCGCACCCAGTCCGGCCGGTCCGGCGGCATTCCCAAGGCCGAGGACGGCCTGGCCGCCCCCTGACGGACGGGGCCTCCGGGGCCCCGCCGGGCCTCCAGGCTCCTTGCGTTCCGCGAAACCCGGCGATACACCGTCCGCCTTCACATCGTGGCGGATCCACCCACAGGTGGCGCCGCGGGTCTTCCAAGCATCGATTCGCAGGAGAGTCCGTACCATGGCCGAGGCCACCCAGACGACGAAGCTCACCCATTGGCCGCGCACCGCCAAGGGCAGCGGCAAGAAGGCGTGCACCGTGGAGGGCTGCAAGCGCCCCTACCGCGCGAAGAGCTACTGCTTCTTCCACTTCAAGAAGTGGCGCCAGGGCGACCTGCCCCACTCGCGCTACCGCGTGTGCTCCAAGCCGGAGTGCCGCATCAAGACGATGAAGGCCGGCCTGTGCGAGAAGCACTACGCCGAGACCTACAAGAAGGACGCGGCGGCTTAAGTCGCCCCGGCTGTTCCGTGTGGCGCCGGCCCCCCGCCTACCCGCGGGAGGTCCCCGGCGCCACCGCGCGGCCCAGATGCTTGAAGGCGTTGAGCCACAGCTCCGCCTCCCGCTGGGTCAGCCGCGCACGCATCAACGTCCGCTCCAGCTCATGCAGCACGTGCTGCGGCGCCTCCGGGTTGAGGAAGTCCGCCGCTAGCATCGCCGCGCGCATGCGCCCGCTCAGCGCGTTGAGCGTCCCCAGCCGCGCGCCGGCCTCCTCCTCTTGAGGGAGCACGGGCGCCTCCGTCAGCCCCTGCCGGTGGCAGAGGTACAGGAGCACCGCGGAGGACTGCGCCAGGTTCATGGACGGCTGCACGTCCTCCGTGGGGATGACGAGCAGGTCCTGGCAGTGGGTGAGGTCCTCGTCGGACAGCCCGCGCTGCTCACCGCCGAACAGGAGCGCCACCCGCCCCCGCCTGCTCTCCTCCGCCAGCCGGCGCGCCGCGTCCTCCGGCGTCAGCGGGGCGCGCTTCTCCACCTGGGTGCGCGACGTGGTGCCCACCACGTACACGCAGTCCTCCAGGGCCTCCGCCAGGGTCGGGGCGACCCGCATGCCGGAAAGGATGTGGCCGCTCTTCACGGCCATCCGCTCCGCCAGGCTGAAGTCCCGGACGATGGGCTCCGACAGGACGAGGCGTTCAAAACCGAAGTTCGCCATGACCCGGCAGACCGCACCCAGGTTGTCGGGTGAACGGGTCTGATGAAGGACGACAGTCAGCTCCGCACCTGGACGCATGCCCCGGAGTTTAGCTGGTGGTGCGTCCGCGTGATCGGTATATTCCCGGTGATGCGTCGCTGGGTCCCTGGCTTGCTTCTGTCGCTGTCGCTCCTCACCACCGCGTGCGGTGGCGCGGGCACGCCCGTGCGTCCGTCGCTCACGGCGCGGCAGGCGTTGAGCAGCTCGCCGGAGGTCGTGGAGTTCGAGTCCCCGGCCGTCCGCCTGGAGCTCTTCCGGGACATCGCCCGCCAGTCGGAGCAGGAAGCCGGGCAGTCCGCGCAGGGCGTGGCCCTCTTCCCCATCATCCAGGGCAACGAGTTCGTCGCGGCGCCGGGCTTCGAGTCCCGCGCGGACCTGCTCCAGCCGCCGGACGCGGGCAGCGGCCTCCAGTTCGTCTTCGACGCGCGGACGGGCGACCGTTGGCCGGAGGACCGGCGGGAGAGCCTGCAGGGCCTGTCGGAGCGCGAGGCCGCGGAGCTGGTGGCGCGCACGCTACTGGCCCTCTGGGACATCCAGCCGGAGGGCGCGGTGCAGGTGGACCGGGCCGCGGGCGCGCCGTATGCGGTCGCCTACGTGGACGGCATCCTGCGGATCAACCCGGCGTTCCTCTATCTGGCATCCGCCTACGGTCCTGCTTCCATGGCGGCGGGCCTCCAGTAGAGTCGCGCGCCTCATGAGCTGGCCCCGCTCCCCCGCCCCTTCCCGGCGGTGAGTGGCCGGGCCACGAGGCGCCTCCGACGTGAACACCTCCGCCCTCCACGCGCAACTCACCCACACGCTTCGCCAGACGGACCTGCCGTCGCTCGGCACGCCCTACAAGGGCAAGGTCCGTGACACGTACCGCAAGGGCGACACGCTCATCCTCGTGACGAGCGACCGCCTCTCCGCGTTCGACCACGTGCTCACCACCATCCCCTTCAAGGGCGAGGTGCTGAACCGCCTGGCGGCCTTCTGGTTCGACCGCACGAAGCACATCGTCCCCAACCACGTCCTGGACGTGCCCGACGCGAACGTCACCGTGGCGCGCGCCTGCCAGCCCTACTCCGTGGAGGTCGTCGTGCGCGGCTACCTCACGGGCAGCCTGTGGCGCGACTACGAGAAGGGCACGCACACCGCCTACGGCGTCCCCTTCGCCGAAGGGCTGCGCAAGGACAGCGCGTTCGAATCCCCCATCCTCACGCCGTCCACCAAGGCCGAGTACGGCAAGCACGACGAGCCCATCTCCGAGGCGGAAATCCTGTCGCGCGGGCTGGCCACGCCGCGTGACTGGGCCCGCATCACGGAGGCCGCCCGGGGGCTGTTCCTGGAGGGCCAGAAGTGGGCGCGCACGCGCGGCCTCATCCTGGTGGATACGAAGTACGAGTTCGGGAAGGTGGGCGACGAGCTCTTCGTCATCGACGAGATGCACACCCCGGACTCCAGCCGCTACTGGGTGGCGGACGAGTACGAGGCGCGCTTCGCGAAGGGCGAGGACCAGAAGATGTTGGACAAGGAGAACATCCGCCAGTGGCTCATCCGCGAGCGGAACTTCTCCGGCCACGGCGCGCTGCCCGCCATCCCGGACGACGTGCGCGTGGACCTGGCCACCAAGTACGTGGCCGCCTACGAGCGCATCACCGGCACGTCGCTCGCGCTGACGCCCGGCGACGTGCACTCGCGCATCGAGGGGAACCTGCGGGCGAAGGGCTACCTCTAGCCCCCTCGCCCGTCTGAGGCCGCGCGGCTTTTCAGCTGGCGCGGCCGAAGACGCGCTGGAACACCGCGTCCATCTGGCGCGTGTGGTAGCCCGGGGAGAAGCAGTCGGAGACCTCCTCGGGCGTCATCATCTTGAGCAGGTCCGCGTCGTTCAGCAGGGCCTGCCGGAAGTCCACGCCCTCCTCGAACATCCGCATCGCGTTGCGCTGGACGACGACGTACGCGGCCTGCCGGTCCATGCCCTTGCGCGCCAGCTCCAGCAGGAGCCGCTGCGAGTTCACCACGCCGCCCAGCAGGTCCAGGTTCTTCTTCATCTGCTCCGGGTAGACGCGCATGTTCTCCACCAGGCCCGCGAAGCGGTGGAGCATGAAGTCCAGGAGGACGGTGGCGTCCGGGCCAATCACGCGCTCCACGGACGAGTGCGAGATGTCCCGCTCGTGCCACAGCGCCACGTCCTCCATGGCGCTCACCGCGTAGCCGCGCAACAGGCGCGCGAGCCCCGTGAGGTTCTCCGACAGGATGGGGTTGCGCTTGTGCGGCATGGCGCTGCTGCCCTTCTGTCCCGGCGTGAAGGGCTCCTCCGCCTCGCGAACCTCCGTGCGCTGGAGGTGGCGGATTTCGACGGCGAACTTCTCCAGGCTCGCGCCGACGAGGGCGATGGCGGTGAAGAACTCCGCGTGCCGGTCGCGCTGCACCACCTGGCTGGAGGCGGGCGCGGGCTTCAGGCCCAGCTTCTGGCAGACGTGCTCCTCCACCGACGGCGGCAGGTGCGCGAACGTGCCCACCGCGCCGGAAATCTTCCCCACGGCGATGGTGTCGCGCGCGTGCACGAGGCGCGTGCGGCCCCGGCGCAGCTCGTCGTACCAGATGGCCAGCTTGTGCCCGAAGGTGATGGGCTCCGCGTGGATGCCGTGGCTTCGGCCCATCTGCAGCGTGTGCTTGTGCTCGAAGGCGCGCTTCTCCACCGCGGCCATCACGCGGTCCATGCCCTTCAGGAGCAGGTCCACGCTGTCGCGCAGGGTGAGCCCCAGCGACGTGTCCAGCACGTCCGAGGACGTCATACCCAGGTGCAGCCAGCGGGCGCTGGGCCCCACGCGCTCCTCCACGAAGGTGAGGAAGGCGATGACGTCGTGCTTGGTGGTGCGTTCAATCTCCTCGATGCGCGCGGCGTCCGCCTCGGTGAAGTCACCGGCGCGGGCGAGGCAGTCCGCCAGCGCGTCCTTGGGGGCGAGGCCTTGCGCGACCATGCCCTCCAGCGCGGCGAGCTCCACGTCGCGCCAGCGGCGGTAGCGGGCGACGTCGGACCAGAGGGAGGCCATTTCGGGACGGCTGTAGCGTGGAATCACTCGTAGACCTTCACGGCAAAGTCCCGGCGCGCCGCGAACCGGAGCACTTCCAGCGCGACGTCACAGGACGGACCTGACTTCTTCGCGGCGGTGAGGTTGAACGAGAGGTCCAGGCCTTCGGGCCGCGCCACCGCCAGCGCGCCGGGGTCGACCTTCTCGTGGACGATTCGGTTGGCCAGCCTCCCCGCCTGCTGACCGAGCGCCAGCGGGGCTGGCGCGAGGGCCAGCGTCGCGCCCTCCTTCACCTGGCTGGCCGTGAGCGCCACCAGCGGCACCTTGCGGGAGGCACTGAAGGCGATGAGCGCCTGGACGACGGAAGCGTTGCCCACGGTCTTGTCCGCAACCATCAAGAGCCCGTCCACCTTCCCCGCCGCGCCCTCCAGCACCTCGCCCACCCGCTCCTGCGCCTCCACGGCCAGCGGGACGATGGTGAGGCCCAGGGCCGCGCCAGCGGAGCGGGCCTGCGCCACCGCGCCCGCCGAGGAGCGCGGGTCATGCAGGATGCCCACGCGCTTCGCCGCGGGAGCCACGGCCTTGAGCGCGGCCAGCTCCGGTCCGAAGTCGCTGGTGAGCGCGATGCCGGTGACGTTGGGCGCCTCCAGGCCGTACTTCTCGTGGTACGGCACCATGGCGAACAGCACGGGCACGTCCTCGCCCAGCGAGCGGCGCGCGGCGTTGGCGGCCAGCGGTCCCAGGGCCAGCACCAGCGCGGGCTTCTGCGCGGCCAGCGACTTGAAGACGCGCGCGGCCTCCGTGGGGCTCTCCTCCAGGGTCAGCTCGGTGACGTCCGCGCGGGCCTCGGACGCGAAGCCGGCGAGGAAGGAGGCGTACGGCGCCAGGCTCGAGGACTTCACGGCCACCACGCGGGGCCGGGCAGGACTGCGCGGCGTGGCCTGCGCGAGGGCGACAGCGGGCAGGAGGAGCGTGAGGAGCGCGAGCCTCCGGAGGGTCGTCATCGCAGCACGTTCTGGCAGCAGCGGAAGCCCACGTCCGGGGCCTTCAGCGACACGGCCCCCCGCCGGCGCGCGGCGCACCGGGCGGTGTCGCCAGGCGTGTTGAAGGCGCCGCCCTTGATGAGCCGGTCCTCGGTGTCGGGGTAGTTGGAGGCGGTCCACTCGGCGGCGTTGCCGGACAGGTCCACCGCGCCGTAGCCGGAGCGGCAGGCCTGATGTGCCCCGGAGGACGCCAGGGCTCGCGTGGTGCCGTCGGTCGTTCCGGTGTTGCAGGCCGTCTGCGCCTGCTCGTCACCGGAGGAGAAGCGCGCGTTGCCGGGGCCCTTGCAGGCCTTCTCCCACTCGTCCTCCGAGCACAGCCGCTTGCCGATGCCCTCGCAGCTGGACTTCGCGTCGAGCCACGTCATGTTGACGCGAGGCTTGCGGCCGGACTGGTTGGGGAACTCGAACTCGTCGACGCAGAACGAGTCCACCATGACGCTGTCCATGCGCATCTCGTCGGTGGAGCCGGACGCCTGGAGGTCCTCCGGGGACGCGCCCTTCTTGAAGCTGCCGCCGCTCACCAGCTTCATGCCGTCCGGACAGTGGTCCGCGGCCATGATGCCGCCCGCCGCGGCGGTCGCGCCGGGCATGGCGGGCGTGGGGCTGTTCTTCGCGGCCTGGGCCTGACGCACGCGCAGGTAGAGGTAGCCACCGCCCGCGCCCAGCACGACGCCGGCCACCGCGAGGATGATCATCCACATCATCGAGCTGGGGCCGGAGCGGGCCGGCTTCGCCTGCGTGGCCCGCGTCGTGGGAAGCGTGTGCAGCCCGGACACCGAGGGCGGCAGCCGGCGCGCCGAGGAGCGGACACCCGACACGTCAGGAGGGGGTTCGCCCTTGCGCGGGCGTCCCGCCGAGGAGTTCTCGCTCTGAGCGCCGGAGGAGCGGACCGCGCCCTGGGCCGCCGACGCCCGGGGGCCGCGAGCGTTCACCGACGACACCGCCCCCGAGGCCCGGGGGTTGCGGCCACCGCGGCTGGAGGAACGGGACTCAGAAGGCTCGTCGTCATCGGAACCCCGGCCGGACCGTGACTCCGTGGCGGATGCATCCGAGTTGCGATTGCTGGACCGGCCGTCGGAAGCGTCCGCACCGCGACCGGAGCGACCGTCGCTGGACGCTTCACCACGACCGTTGGAGCGCCCTTCGGAGCGCCCATCGCTGGACGCGGCTTCACCGCGACCGTTGGAGCGCCCTTCGCTGGACGCTTCACCCCGGCCACCGGAGCGGCCTTCACCGACAGCGGCTTCGCCACGGCCGCTGGAGCGCGCGTCGCTGGCCGATGCCTCACCGCGCCCCCCACCCGACTCCGAAGCACGGCCACCGCGTCCATCGCCAGCGGCATCACCGCCACGGCCCGAGGACCGGCCCTCGGCCGCGCCCTCCGCGGAGCGGGCCCCACGCGGATCCGCCGGGAACGACGGCTCCTCCGCCTTGGCGAAGATGCGCATCACCGGCTCGGCGGCCTTGGCCGGAGCCGCTCGCGGTTCATCGCCCGCGCGCGAGGCCGCCCGCGCCTCCTGCTGCGTCGCCGCGTCGGGGGCCTGGCCCAGCAGCCGTGGGTCCTGCGCCGCCTCCGCGCCCCTGCGTCCCGCCGGGGCCACCGCGCGCATCTCCTGCTGCGTCGCGGCGTCGGACACGGAGCGCGCTTCAGGCCCCGTGATGTAGTCCAGCGCCTGCGCGTTGGAGCCCAGGATGGCCGCCAGCGTCGCGGCGTCCAGCGGCTGCGTCGCATCCGGTGGAGGCTCCTCCTCCCGCGCCGGGATGGGCGCGGCCGGCGTGGGCGCGGTCGCCACCGGCAACATGCCCGTGGGCACCGGCGGCAGCGGCTTGCTCGCCGCCCTCGCGGCCACCACGGCCGCGGGCAGCGCCCCCGACGCAGGCACCGCGCGCTGCCTCGACGCCGCGGCCGGATGCCGCTGCACCAGCGCGGAGAACTCCGCGTGCAGCTCGCCGCCCGACTTCGGACGGGCCAGGGGGTTCGGGTTGAGCGCGCGCCGGTAGAGGGACTCGAACGCGGGCGGCAGGTCCGGATGCCGCACCGACACCTCGGGAACGCCGCCGTCCTCCGGCAGGAGCCCCGTCACCATCTCGCCCATCAACACGCCCAGCGAGTACACGTCCATGCGCGTGTCCAGCTCCGCGCCATTCACGTACTCGGGAGCGATGTACGCCGCCGCCCGGTGCCCCTTCTGCGCCTGCACGAAGGGCAGGTGCGGCACCGCGAGCCCCAGCCCGTAGTCCGACACCTTCAGCATGTCCGGCAGGACGAAGACGTTCTCCGGCTTCACGTCCGAGTGCGGCCCGAAGCGGTGCGCCCCGTCCAGCGCCGCCGCCATCTGCGCCAGCAGCGGCTCCACTTCCTTCAGCGAGAACAGCTGCCCCTTCGCCGCGCGCTGCTCCATCATCCGGCGCAGCGTGAGCCCTTCCAGCAGCTGCATCGTGAAGAAGGGCCGGTCCCCGTCCACGCCCTCCTCGTACACGCGCACCAGGTTGGGGTGGTTGAGCTTCTTGCCCACCCGCATGGACAGCGCGAACTGCGTGCGCTCCTCCGGCTGCTGCACCAGCCGGGGCTGGATGACCTTCAGCGCCACCTCCACGTCGATGGCCTGGTCCTGCGCGCGGAAGACGAAGCCCAGCGGCCCCGACCCGACGACCTCCTGGATGGCGTAGCGGTCCGCGACGACGTCGCCCGGCCTGTAGGGCGCGCCCTCCGCTCCCTTCCGGCGCGCGGCCCCCGCGGCCTGACGCGCGGCCGCGTCCAGCTTCTGGCCACACGTGGCGCAGGTTTCACTCGTATCGGGGACGTGGCTGCCGCAGCGGTAGCAGAGCAAAGCAGTGAAACTCCGGAACAGGGCCGCGGGGGGGCGGCCTTCCCGGCGGACGGCCGGGGGCCTCCATTCTGCCCGCTCCGGAGCCGTTGAGGAACGACGTTGCGCACCGGGCCGTCAGCGGCCCGTGGACCCGAAACCGTTGTCACCCCGGGAAGTCACTTCCAGCACGTCCACCTCGCGCAGCGCCGTGGCCGTCACCGGGGCCACCACCAGCTGGGCCACCCGGTCGCCCCGACGCAGGGTGAAGGGAGTGTTGGACAGGTTCACGAGCAGCACCTGCACCTCCCCCCGGTAGTCCGCGTCCACCGTCCCGGGAGAGTTGAGGCACGTCACCCCATGTCGCAGCGCCAGCCCCGAGCGGGGCCGCACCTGCCCCTCGAAGCCCGGGGGGAGCGCGAACGCCAGCCCCGTGGGCACCGCCATCCGCTCCAGGGGCTGGAGCACCCGCTCCCCGTCGATGTCGGCCCGAAGGTCCAACCCGGCCGCCAGCTCCGTCTCGTAGCGGGGCAGGGGCAGCGGGTCCGGATGCGAGCGCACCCGGCGCACGGGGACGGTCAGCGTGGGGTCCATGCCTCCTGCCGTACCACGCACCCCTCCCCCCCTCCATTTCCTGGCCCCGACGTCACGGGTCGTGTGGCCCCTGCCCTCACAGCTCGGTCGCGCCGTCCGCCACGCGCAGGGCGGTGCGGAACCCGAACGGGTCCACCGGCCGCGCGGCCAGCTCCAGCTGGTAGTGCAGGTGCGGCCCGGTGGACCGGCCCGTGCTGCCGGACAGCGCGATGGCCTGCCCCTTCACCACGCGCGTGCCCGGCTTCACCAGGAGCTCGGAGTTGTGGCAGTACGCCGTCGTCACGCCCCGCCCGTGGTCCAGCACCAGCACGCGGCCGTTGACGGAGTCCTCGCTCGCGCGGCGCACCACGCCAGCGGCCACCGCCGTCACCGTCGTGCCCGAGCGCACCGCCAGGTCCACCCCGGTGTGCATCCGGCGCGTGCGCAGCGTGGGGTGGACGCGGTAGCCGAAGGGGCTCGTCACGGGAGCGCTCTCGGCCACCGGCCACCCGAGCATCAGCGCCGTGGACAGCGCCAGCGCCTGCGCCGCGCCCACGGAGGAGCCCTCGAAGCCCGGCGGTAGCTGCTTCGCCAGGCGCTCCAGGCTCAGCGCCCCGCCCTCCGCGTCCACCCGCTGCAGCGCGAAGCGCGCGGGCACCCGCCCGGCGAACACCGCCGTCACCCGCGCCTCCTCCGACGGGAAGTCCGCGGCGAGCGCGTCCATCAGCCGCCGCGTCGCCGCCGGGCCGCGCACCGGATCCACCAGCGTCTCCGGAGCAATGCCCTCCTCGCGGGCCAGGGCCAGCGCGGGCTCGCGGGCCTTCGGGTCCAGGGCCTTCAGCGCCGAGTGCGTTCCCCACGCCAGCGCCTCCGCGCTCGTGGGCACGCGCGTGAGCATCGCGGCGGGCAGCGCGTCCGGCACGGGCACCGCCGTGCCGCTCACGCCGTCGTAGTACGCGAGCAGCGGCCGGGCCGTGGTGCGCGTGTGGAAGGCCCAGGCCCCCGCGCGCCGCAGCAGCGCGCCCGCGGGCGTGTGGTGGTACGCGCACCACACGCACAGGAGCGCGAAGGTGAAGTCCAGCAGTCCCCGGGCGCGTCGAGCGAACATGCGTCAGGGCCTCAGCGCAGGAAGGACAGCACCGGGGCCGCGTCCCACGCCGCCGCGAGGCCCAGGGGCGCCACCAGCAGGCACCCCACGAGCCCGCGAGTCCACGCCCGCCGGGGGCCCGCCGCTTCACACGCCGCGTCCGCGTGCTGGAGGTTGCGCAGCACCGCGCGCCAGCCCAGCGACACGCTCACGCCGCACAGCGCCGCCACCGCCAGTCCCCGGGCCGCCCAGTCCGAGGCCACGTCGCCGAAGAGCGGCCGCCACGACAGGTACACCGTGCCCTGGACCAGCCGCGCCACCGTGCACGCGCCCGCGAGCACCACGCCCGCGGTGGCCAGCGGCCGCACCCACCGCATCGGCGTGGGCCGCCGCAGACAGCGCCGCAACAGCGCCTTCCACGAGGAGGACTCCGGAGCGGACGCCGTCACCGGCCGCCACGGCTCCACGGGCCGGGAAGCCTCCACCTCGCGGTAGCCGAGCGCGGGCAGCGCCAGGAGCAGGTCCGCCGCCAGCTCCCAGCCGAGTGCCAGGGCCCGCGCCAGCCGGGTGCGCGTCTCCAGCGACACCCAGTCCACCAGGGACGCGGTCGCGGGGAACTGGCCCACCCACGCATCGAACGCGGAGTCCAGCCGGTCCACCACCGTGAGCAGCCGGTCATCCAGCGTGTCCGCCGCCGCGTGCACGCCCACCGCGACCAACGCGAGCAGGCCCAGCGGCATGAACGCCCAGCGGAACGCCCCCAGGAACCGGGACACGTCCGTGAGGAAGCTGCTCGAAGGCTCCGAGGAGCTGGATGGGTAGGACGGCATGGAGCGCCTCCGGGCGGTCCCCCATCAACGCGGGAAGCCCTCCCGGGGTTTTAAGCCTCCCGCCGCCCAGGACGAAAACACCGCGCGATTCGGAACCAGGCCCCGGGCATCCCCACGGCCCACCTTCCGCCGAAGCCGTCCCAACGGGTCCGACTGTCGGACAGGTTTCCGCTGCGCGGGGGGACCCGCCACCCTCCAGCCCCGGGGCTCCCAACGGGTCCGACTGTCGGACAGGTTTCCGCCGCGCGGGGGGAGCCGCCACCCTCCAGCCCCGGAGTTCCCAACGGGTCCGACTGTCGGACAGGTTCTCGCGGTGCGCCTCCGGAGGCCGGCCCCCTGCCCGCAACGACAACGCCCCGCCCCTTCGCGCCCGGAGGCGGGAGGAGACGGGGCGCTTTCCGGAAGCGGCCTTCCTTCAGGGAGGGCCGCTACGCGGGGGCCGGACTCAGGCCTTCGCGTCCGGCGTCGCCGCCGGGGCGGCGGCCGCGGCCGGGGGCGTGCCCTGCGCGGCGGTGCGCTCGGCCATGGCCTCCTTGCGGGACAGGCGGATCTTGCCCGTCTTGTCGATGCTGACGACCTTCACCAGCACCTCGTCGCCCTCGCTCAGCACGTCCGACACGCTCTTCACGCGCTTGTCGGACAGCTCGGAGATGTGGATGAGGCCGTCGGTGCCCGGGAACAGCTCCACGAAGGCGCCGAACTCGGCGATCTTCCGGACGGTGCCCGTGTAGATCTTCCCGATCTCCGCCTCGCGCGTGAGCGCCTGGATCATCGCGATGGCCGCCTTCACCGCCTCGCCGTTCGCGCTGGCGATGTCCACGCGGCCGGTGTCCTCGATGTTGATGGCCGCGCCCGTGCGCGCGATGATGTCCTTGATCACCTTGCCGCCCGGCCCGATGACGTTCTTGATGAACTCCGGACGGATCTGGATGGTGGTGATGCGCGGCGCGAACTGGCTGATCTCCTTGCGCGGAGCGCTCAGCGTCTTCGCCATCTCCGCCAGGATGTGCTCGCGGCCCTGACGCGCCTGCTCCAGCGCGCGGCTCATGATCTCCGTGGTGAGGCCGGTGATCTTGATGTCCATCTGGATGGACGTGATGCCCTTGGACGTGCCGCAGACCTTGAAGTCCATGTCGCCCAGGTGGTCCTCGTCACCGAGGATGTCCGACAGGATGGCGATCTTCTCACCCTCCTTCACCAGGCCCATGGCGATGCCAGCGACCGGCGCCTTGATGGGCACGCCCGCGTCCATCAGCGCCAGCGTGCCACCGCACACGGACGCCATGGAGGACGAGCCGTTGGACTCGAGGATCTCCGACACCAGACGCACCGTGTAGGGGAACGAGTCGCTGGCGGGAATCATGTTGCGCAGCGCGCGCTCCGCCAGGGCGCCGTGACCCACCTCGCGACGGCCGGGGCCGCGCAGGGGCTTGGTCTCGTTCACGCTGAACGGCGGGAAGTTGTAGTGCAGCATGAAGCGCTTGAAGGCCTGGCCGCTCAGCAGCTCCAGCCGCTGCTCGTCCTCGCTGGTGCCCAGCGTGACGACCACGAGCGCCTGCGTCTCGCCGCGGGTGAACACCGCGCTGCCGTGCGTGCGGGGCAGCACGCCCACCTCGTTGGTGATGGAGCGCACCACGTTGTGCGGACGGTCACCGATGCGGCCACCGTTCACGGTGAGCTCACGCATGTGGTCGTACTTCAGGTCCTCGATGACCTGCTTGGCGTGCTTCTCCACCTGCGGGGTGAACTCCGCGCCCATCTTCTCCTTGAGCGCAGCGATCGCCGCCTTCTTCACCTTGGAGAGCGCGTCGTAGCGGGCCGCCTTCTCCTTGATGGCGTAGCCGGCCTTCACGCCCTCCATCGCCAGGGCGCGGACCTGGTTGCGCAGCCCCTCGTCGATGGTGGCGGGCTTGTCGTAGGCGCGGACCTGCTTCTTCAGCTCCGTGCGCAGCTGGTCCTGCAGGTCCAGCGCGGGCTGGGCGTTCTGACGGCCGAACTCCAGCGCCGCCACCATGTCCGCCTCGCTGACCTCCTCCGCGCCACCCTCCACCATCACGATGGCCTCGCGGCTCACCGCCATGACGAGGTCCAGGTCGCTCTGCTCGCGCTGCTTGGCGGTGGGGTTCGCCACGAACTGGCCGCCCACGCGGCCCACGCGGATGCCCGCGATGGGGCCGTTGAACGGGATGTCCGACACCCACAGCGCCGCGGAGGCGCCGGTGATGCCGTGGATGTCACCCTCGTTCTCCGGGTCCGCGGAGATGACGGATGCGATGACCTGCGTCTCGTAGGCGTAGCCTTCCGGGAACAGCGGACGGCAGGAGCGGTCCACCAGACGGGAGGCCAGCGTCTCCTTCTCCGTCAGGCGGCCCTCGCGCTTGAAGTAGCTGCCCGGGATGCGGCCCGCCGAGTACAGCTTCTCCTGGTACTCCACCGTGAGGGGCAGGAAGTCGACGTCCTTCTTCTCCCGCGCGCTCACCGCGGTGACGAGCAGCATGGTGTCGCCGTAGCGGACCACCACGGAACCGTCGGCCTGCTTGGCCAGACGGCCCGTCTCGATGCTCAGCTCGTTCTCACCAATCTTGACGCTCTTCTTCAACATGTCGTGTGGCCTCTGTGCCTGCTTCGCGTGCGAGGACCCTTTGACAGCCGCGGCCCGCCCACGTGCGTGGGGCAGGAGCCGCCCGTAAAGGGGCCCTCTGGGATTGAGCGGTCGCCAGGGCCTGAAGCAGGCACATGCCAGACGAACGCTGCCTGTACTGCGGAAACGGGCTCCGTTGCGGAGCGCCGGAGGGATGGACCAGACCTCTTGATCCCTGATCACACCCGCCCACCCCAGGACTTCAGGTCGGCCGGTCTGAACGGAAACCAAAAGAGCCCGCCTCCACCTCTCCCTCGCCCACTCCTTCGCCCATGTTCCGCGCTTCTGTTCTGCAAACCGTGCTGCGTGCTGCCCAAATGCACGGGGCGCTGGTGGTGTGCCAGCGCCCCGGGGACTTCTCGAGGACTACTTGCGGATGCCGAGGCCCTCGATGAGCTTCTTGTAGCGGGCCACGTCCTTGGACTTGAGGTAGTCCAGCATGCGGCGGCGCTGACCGACCAGCTTCAGCAGACCGCGGCGGGAGTGGTGGTCCTTCTTGTGGGTCTTGAAGTGCTCGGTGAGCATGTTGATACGCTCGGACAGCAGCGCCACCTGCACCTCGGGCGAGCCGGTGTCGGACTCGTGGGTGCGGAACTTCGTGACCAGCTCGCTCTTGCGTTCCTGATGCAACGACATGGGCTTCTTCCTGAATCCCGCTCCGGGGTGACCGCTCGTGCCGCCTGGGTCCGCGGAGGGGTACAGACCCGGCCTCATGGTCCTTCTAACGAGCGGGCCGCTTATAAGCTTCACCCCCTGGAGGGTCAACCTTCGCCGCCCGTCCGTCCGCCCTTCGGGGGCCGTGACAGTGCGAAGACGTACAACCGGCAGCCGCCCGGCATTCCGCCCCCGCCCGGGGACAGCTCCCGGGCGGACGCCTCGTCCAGGGCCACGTGCAGGTACAGGCCCCCCGGCTCGCCGCCGTCGCCCGCCAGCAGCTGCCGGGTGCGCGGGTACAGCCGCAGGAGCGCCTCCACCACGTCGCCAATGCCCGCCGCGGCGGGGACGCCCAGGGACAGCTCGCGCCGCCCGTCGAAGGCGCCCCGGAGGGCCGGGGCCACGCTCACGGAGATGTCATGGGTGCGGGTGGCCACTTCAGTTGAACACCCGCAGGTAGCGCAGCCGCCCGCCCACCACTTCCGCCATGGCGAGCAGCGCGTCATCCGGGCCCAGCACCCGCACGCGGCCCGGCACGGGGGCGACCTCCACGGGGACGCCGTGCAGGACGCGCCGCGCCTCGTCCGCGTTCACCCGGACGGCGGGCAGGTCCGTCAGCGAGTCCGCCAGCGACACCAGCCGCGCCTCCACGGCCTCGCGCGACAGGGACGCCAGGTCCCCCAGCGGCAGCGCGCGCGCCAGGGTGAAGGGGCCGCTCATCGTGCGCCGCAGCGCCTCCAGGTGCGCCCCGCAGCCGAGCGCGCGGCCCAGGTCGTACGCCAGCGTGCGCACGTAGAAGCCCTTGGTGCACCGCACCGACAGCGTCAGCCGGTCCGCGGAGAAGTCGCGCAGCACCAGCTCATGCACGGTGACGGTGCGGCTGGCCCGCTCCACCTCTTCACCGGCGCGCGCCAGTTCGTACAGCCGCTTCCCGGCCACCTTCACCGCCGAGTACATGGGCGGCACCTGTTCGAAGGTGCCCCGGAAGCGTGCGAGCACCGCCTCCAGCAGCGGGGCCGTCAGCGGGGGCACCGGGGCCTCCGCCGTCGGCTTGCCCTGGGCATCCTGGGTGTCCGTCTCCACGCCCAGCCGCACCACGGCGTCATAGGCCTTGTCGCCCTCCGTGATGATGCCGGCGACCTTGGTGGCCTCACCCAGGCACACCGGCAGCACGCCGGTGGCCATGGGGTCCAGCGTGCCCGTGTGGCCCGCCTTCTTCACCTTCAGCAGGCCGCGCACCTGGCGGACCACGTCGAAGGACGTGGGACCCAGGGGCTTGTCGATGACGAGAACGCCGTCCATGAAGCGGGGCCTACCAGCCTTCCTTGCCGCGCACCTCGCGCAGGAGCCGGTCGATCTTATCGCCCTCGCCCACCGAAGCGTCGAAGGCGAAGAAGATTTCCGGCGACACGCGCAGGTTGACCGCGGACGTCACCTCGCGGCGCACGAAGCCCTTGGCCGCCTCCAGGCCCTTCTGCGTGTCCGCCTTCTCCTGGTCCGTGCCCAGCATCGAATAGAACACCTTCGCCACCCGCAGGTCCGGCGACACCTTCACGCCGGTGATGGTGATGAAGCCGATGCGCGGGTCGCGCAACTCTCCCCGCGTCAGCAGGGCACCGATGGCCGCCTGGATTTCCTGCCCCACGCGCTCGGGTCGTGCATGCGTCGTCATTTCTTCTCCCAATCTCGCGGGTTGCGCAGCGCCCGGGCCTTCGCCCGCGCGTCGTCCAGCGTCAAGGTTCCACCTTCACCCGTGGGGCGGGACGTCCCGGGCCCGGGGCCCGCGCCCTCGTGCCGCTGGTCCCACGAGCCCAGCCCCTCCGCCTCCGCCAGCGAACGGTCGCTGCGCAGGAACCGGGCGATGGCCGCCTCCGAGTGCGCGTGCGCGTCCTCGGGGGACAGGTGGGCGTCCTCGTCCTCCGGCGCCGGCACCTTCGCCGGGGCGCGGAAGCCCGTGGGCTTCTTGTCGGAGTAGAGCGTGTCCCCGAAGGCGAGGATCTCCGTCTCCCGGGCCATCAGCGGTGCGACGTACATCTCTTCGATGAAGTGGATGATCTTCTCCAACTGCTCATCCACGTGCGGACGCTCGTTGCCCACGACGGCCAGGGCCACGGACGCCTTCTGCCAGAGGTCCTGGTCGTCCACTTCGGCGACGGCCACGTTGAAGCGGGCCTTCACCCGGTCCGTCACCCGGCGGAGCACCTGCCGCTTGGACTTCAGCGAGGCGCTCTCCGGAATCTGGAGGGTGAGGCGTGCGACACCGACGAACATAGAGGTCCCCCAGGCCGGCAGCGGCCCTGAGCGCTCCATCCCCGCCAGGGCCCCACCGACGCGTCGTCCATCCCCCGGGAAAGGTGGGGCCTTCCCCGGGGTCCGTCGAGTGCGCCTCTCCAGGATGACGAGAGGCGCTGTCTCTCCGGCTTACGAGAGGCTCTGCCGGGTCTCCTCGATCTCGTAGGCCTCGATGATGTCGCCGGCCTTGAGGTCGTTGAAGTTCTCGATGCCGATACCGCACTCGAAGCCCTGCGCGACTTCCTTCACGTCGTCCTTGAAGCGGCGCAGCGACGCCATCTTCCCGGAGAAGAGCTGCTTGTTCTCGCGCATGAGGCGCACGAACGAGCCGCGCTTCATCACGCCGTCCAGGACGGCCGCGCCAGCGATGGTGCCCAGCTTCGGCACGTTGAAGGTGTTGCGCACCTCCGCACGGCCCAGCTTGCGCTCGGTGCGGATGGGCTCCAGGAGGTTCTCCATCTCCAAGCGCACACCGTCGATGAGCTCGTAGATGATGGAGTAGCTCTGCAGCGTCACCTGCTGCGCCTTGGCCGCGGCCTCCGAGCCCGACTCCGGCTTCACGTTGAAGCCCAGCACGACGCCCTTGGAAGCGGCGGCGCGCATGACGTCGGTCTCCGTGATGGCGCCCACGCCCGCGTCGATGATGACCACCCGCACCTTGTGCGTGGTGAGCTTCTCGACCGCCTGGCGCACGGCCTCCGCGGAGCCCTGCACGTCCGCCTTGATGATGACGCGCAGCTCCTTGGGCCCGCCGCCCGCCTTCGTCTTGGCGAAGAGCTGGTCCAGGGACTCGCGGCTGACCTTGCTGAGCTCCGCCTGCCGCTCCTTCATGCCGCGGTGGTCGGCGATCTGCTTGGCCGCCTTCTCGTCGGAGACGACGTTGATGGCGTCACCCGCGGTGGGCACGCCGGACAGGCCGACGACCTCCGCGCAGTAGCCCGGCTTCACTTCCTTCACTGCCTCGCCGCGGCTGTTGTTCATGGCGCGGACGCGGCCGTAGTGCGTGCCGGTGACGATGGCGTCGCCCAGCTTGAGCGTGCCCTCCTGCACCAGCACCGTGGCCACGGGACCGCGGCCACGCTCCAGCTTCGCTTCCACGATGGCGCCCACGGACGGACGGGACGGATTCGCCGTCAGCTCGAGGACCTCCGCCTGCAGCGCCAGGTTCTCCAGGAGGAGATCCAGGTTCATCTTCGTCTTCGCGGAGACGGGCACCATGATGGTGTCGCCGCCCCACTCTTCCGGCACCAGCTCCTGGCTCGCGAGGTCCTTCTTCACGCGGTCGGGGTTGGCGCCCGGGACGTCCATCTTGTTGATGGCGACGACGATGGGCACCTCCGCCTGCTTCGCGTGCTTGATGGCCTCGATGGTCTGGGGCATCACGCCGTCGTCCGCGGCCACCACCAGCACCACGATGTCCGTCACGTTGGCGCCACGGGCGCGCATGGACGTGAAGGCCTCGTGGCCCGGGGTGTCCAGGAACGTGACGTCGCCGCGCGCGGTGGACACGCTGTACGCGCCGATGTGCTGGGTGATGCCGCCCGCCTCGCCCGCGGCCACGCTGGCCTGGCGGATGGCGTCCAGGAGGCTCGTCTTGCCGTGGTCGACGTGGCCCATGATGGTGACCACCGGCGGACGGGGACGCTCGTCCTCCGCCTTGGCCGCGACCTCCGGCAGGTAGTCCTCCACCTCGAAGCCGACGCGCTCGACCTTCCAGTGGTAGTCGGTGGCGATGAGCTCCGCGGTGTCGGCGTCCAGGATCTGGTTCGCCGTGGCCATCTTCTGCATGGCCATCAGCTTCTTGATGAGCTCCGCGGTGCGGATGCCCATGCGCTGACCCAGGTCGGAGACGCTGATGCCCTCCTGGAGCTTGATGACCTTCTTCTCCTCGGCCATCTGGGTGATCTGCGTCTTGGCGCCCTTCTTCGTGGGCTTGCGCTTCTTGCCGCGGATGGGGATCTGGATGCGGCCCCAGACCATGTCCGACAGCTCCTGCTTCGAGACGCTGGTCGTCTCAGGACCCGTGCGCTTGCGCTGGCCACGCTCCTTGTTCTTGGAGACGTCCACCAGCTCGCGGCCGCGGCCCAGGTGATCCGGGACGACCTTGTACTCGCGCTTCTCCGTGCCGAGCGCCGTGCGGCCCGGGGCCATGGGGTACTGCTTGGCCTGGGTCGTGGTGGGCGTGACGCGGCGGACCTGGATGAGCGGGCGCGAAATCACCACGGCCTGGGTGGCCGTGGGGCGGGCCTGGGCGCCCGGCGTGGGCGCGACCTGGGCGTGCGGGACGCCGCCGACCATGATGGTCGGGCCGCTCGGCTGCACCGGAGCCCCGGTGCCACCGGCCGTGGGGGGCGAGGACGGACGCACCGGCCCCGTCTGACCCGGACGCGCCTGCATGGGCGCTCCCGGCCGGCTCTGCATGGGCGGCGAGCCCGGACGGCCCTGCATGGGCGCGCCAGGACGGCTGCCCGGCCCGGAAGGACCACCCGGACGGCTGCCAGGACCCCCAGGACCACCCGGACGGCTGCCCGGCGGCCCACCAGGGCGCCCGCCCGTGGAACCCGGACGCTGCACGTAGCCGGGACCTCGGGAGATGACCGTCGCGGACGTCGACGTGGAAGAAGGCGTCCGTGCGGTGGGCGGGACCGGCGAGCGCTGAGGGGGGTTGGGCAAGCGGGGACTCTCCTGCGTAGGACTGCGCGGTGTCGCCGTGGCCGGGGTCGGCTCGGCGGCCCGGGGCGTCTCCACCACGGCCGCGGGAGGCGGGGTGGAAGGCGGCGTCACGGGCGGGGTGGCGGTTGCGGCAACAGGCGGGGTGGCCGGAGCCTCGGGCGCGGCAGGCGCCTCCGGGGCGGCCGCGATGGTTGCGACGGTGGCTTCCGGCGGCGTGGCCGTCACGGCCGGCGCCTCCGGAGTCCGGGCCACGGGTGCCTGCTCCGTGGCGGCGGGCGCCTGCTCCATGGCGGCGGGGGCCTGCTGCGGCTCCTGCTCCATGGGAGCGGCCTGCGGCTCCTGCGCGGGCTCCGGCTCGTAGGCCTGCTCGTTCGACTGTGCGTAGGAGTCCTGGCTCTCCGGGGCGGACATGCCCGCGGGAGGCCCGACCTTGCGGCGCACCACGAAGCCCTTGGCGGCGACGGGAGGCGCGGCCTGCTTCGGCTTGCGCTTGTCCAGGATCTTCTGGACCGCGGCGGTGGCCTGGTCGTCATCCAGAGAGGACGAGTGGCTCTTGACGTCGTAACCCAGCCCGGCGAGCTCGGTCACGACCTCCTTGTTGTCGAGCTCAATCCCGTGGCTCTTGAGCTCCTTGGCGATTTCGTGAACGCGCTTCTTCGACATACCTTGATTGGCCTTCTGCTCCGCCAGCGACGAGGCCGAGCACCCTAGTCCAAAGCCGAAATTGTGTGCGAGTGGTGCTTAACAGCCACCTCTCCCCGCAACCTCTCCACCCACCCGCCCTCACTCCCAAGCCTGTCCGAGCGCTGACGGGTCGACCTGCCCCGCCTTGCCCCGGAAGGCCCTGCCCAGCGCCTTACGCTTGAGCGCTGCCGTCAGACAACCGGCACCGCACAGGTACGCCCCCCGCCCTGGCAGCCTCCGCCGCCTGTCCGCCACCACGCCGCCCTGGGGACCTACCACGAACCGGGTGAGTTCCGCCTGTGACTTGCGCGACCCGCACCCGACGCAGGTCCGGACGGGACCTGACGCCGTGATTTCCATGGGATGTGTCCCCGGCCGTTTCGTTGCGCGGCGCATCTCCCTACCCCCTGTGGTTACGGTGCCTTGGCCGCTTCCGCGCCCTCCGAGCCGCCAGCCGACGCCAGCAGCCCCCGCTCCGCGTTCAGTTCCGCGCGCAGCTTGGCCTCTTCCACCAGGTAGTTCTCCGCCGCGCTCTTCAGCTGGCGGGCCTTCTTGATGCCCACCCCCGGCACGTCGCCCAGGCGGGTGAGGTCCTTCTCGTTCGCGATGTCCTCCACCGTGCGGTAGCCGGCGAGGATGAGCTGCTCGATGGTCTTCTCCCCGACGCCGCGCACGCGCGCCATGCGCTCCGGCTGGGACAGCTCGTCCGGGTGGCGGCGGGCCTCGGCCAGGCGGGCCTGCTCGCGCTCGTAGTCCATGCGCGACAGCTCCTGCTGGTCCTCCACCATGCGCTTCTTGGCCTCCTCCTGCATGGAGGCGATGCGGGTGGGGTCGATGCCGGGGATCTGCGCCAGCATCTCCGCGTTGGCGTCCGCCACGTCGCGCGCCTGACGGAAGCCGTGCGCGTAGAGCGTCTCCACCAGCATCTCGTTGACGCCCGGCAGGGCGCCCAGGGAGCGGCTGGCGAACTCGCGCATCTCCCGCACGCGGCTCTCGCTGTTGATGTCCAGCTTCCAGCCGGTGAGCTGGGCGGCCAGGCGCACGTTCTGACCGCGCCGGCCAATGGCCAGCGACAGCTGGTCGTCCGGGACGATGAGCTCCATCGCGTGGTTCGCCTCGTCGATGATGACGCGGCTGACCTCCGCGGGGGCCAGCGCCGAGCACACGAAGCGGGCCGGGTCTTCATCGTAAGGGACGATGTCGATCTTCTCCCCGCGCAGCTCCTGCACCACCGCCTGCACGCGGCTGCCCTTCATGCCCACGCACGCGCCCACGGGGTCCACGTCCGAGTCGCGGCTGGACACGGCGATCTTCGCGCGGCCACCGGGCTCACGCGCCGCCGCCTCGATGACGACGATGCCTTCGGCGATCTCCGGCACCTCCATCTCGAAGAGCTTGGTGAGCAGGTTCACGGACGCGCGCGACAGGACGATCTGCGGGCCCTTGGACTCGCGCAGCACGTCCAGCACGTAGGCCTGGACGCGGTCGCCGGGGCGGTAGGTCTCACGGGGGACCTGCTCGCGCACGGGCAGCACGGCCTCCGCGCGGCCCAGGTCCACCACGATGTTGCCGCGCTCGAACCGGCGGGCGATGCCGGTGACGATCTCGTTCTTGCGGTCCTTGTACT
Organism: Corallococcus caeni; assembly: GCF_036245865.1. NCBI lineage: Bacteria > Pseudomonadati > Myxococcota > Myxococcia > Myxococcales > Myxococcaceae > Corallococcus > Corallococcus caeni. Next base: position 1,283,655 of record NZ_BTTW01000001.1, read on the forward strand.
CGTTGAAGACGTTCTCGCGCTCGGCGTCGCGCGTGCGCTGCAGGATGACCTGCTTGGCCGTCTGCGCCGCGATGCGGCCGAAGCCGCGGCGGAAGGTCTTCAGGCGGAGGATGTCGCCGTACTGGTCGTCCTGGGCCTTGGCCTCGGCGGCGTCCTCGTCCCGGTAGAAGATCTGGAAGACGAGCTCGTCGCCGGGCTCCACCTCCATGCCCTTCTTGTGGGCCTCGTCCATGGTGATCTGGTTGACCGCCTGGACGGGGTCGGTGATCTCCGCGACCACGGTGATGGCCTGGAAGAGCTCCACGACGCCCTTGTCCGGGTCGTACTTGGCCTCCAGGTTGCGGTCCTGGCCAAAGTGCTTCTTGGCCGCGGTGTTCATCGCGTCCTCGAGGGTGGCAATGAGCACGGCCCGTTCGATGCCCTTGTCCTTGGCGACCTGATCCAGGACGAGGTTGAGGTTGACTGCCGGGTTGGCGGGCGTGGGCATGGCTTTGTCTTCTCCGAAAATGGGTCCACGGGCGGCCCTGGCGCGAACAGGGTCCCCTGTATGTGGGCTTCTAGAACTCGAACTCCAGATGGGCCTTGGCGATGTCCTTGAAGGGGATGACGAAGACGCCGCCCCCTTCCACGTCCACGGAGATGGCGTCGGCCGCCACATCGGTGAGCGTGCCGCTGAAGTTCTTCCGCGGAGGCTCTCCCAGCGGGCCGAAGGTCTTCACCTTGACCTTCTGCCCCTTCACCCGTTCGAAGTGCGCCGGCTTCTTCAAGGGCCGGTTCACCCCGGGGCTGGACACCTCCAGGTTGTATTCCTGGGGGATGAAGTCCTCCACGTCGAGCACCGGATCCACGGCGCGCGACACCTGGGAGCACTCTTCCAGTCCCACCCGGCCACCGGGCTTGTCGATGAACAGCCGCAACACCCAGCCCTCACGCTCGCGGACGTACTCCACGTCCAGGAGCTCCAGGCCTTCGTTCGCCACGATGGGGTCCAGCAGCGACGCTGCCTTCTCCTCCACCGTCTGTTTGATGTTCTTCGACTCCATGGCCAGGAAACGGGTCTCCAAAAACGCGAAAAGCGGGCACGGCGGCCCACTTTTCGAATGTGATGCGTCGAAAAATGTCGGGGCGTCCGTAACACACGCCCCCTCGGGGTGTAAAGGAAGGACACACCCGGAGGCACCGGGTCAAACGCCCCCCGGGATTGAAGGATTCCCAGGGGTTCCGAGTGACGCCGGTGGCATTATAACGCCCCCATGCACCTCATCGCCGCCGCCCAGATGGTGTCCACCGCGGACAAGGCCCACAACCTGGACGTGGCCACGCGCCTCGTGCGCCAGGCCGCCTCCCTGGGAGCCCACCTGGTGGGCCTGCCGGAGAACTTCTCCTGGATGGGTCCGGAGCCCGAGCGCCCCTCCGCCGCCGAGGGCCTGGACGGCCCCACCCTGAGCCGGATGGCGGAGCTGGCCCGGGGGACGAAGACGACGCTGCTGGCCGGCTCCATCCTGGAGGAGGGAGCGCCCGGCGGCCGGCTCTACAACACCAGCGTCCTGTTCGGCCCGGACGGCGCCCGGCTGGCCGTGTACCGGAAGATGCACCTGTTCGACGTGGACGTCGGCGACGGGGCCACCTACCAGGAGTCCGCCGCGGTCGCCCCCGGGACGGAGGTGGTGGCGGCGGACACGACCGTGGGCCGGCTGGGGATGAGCGTCTGCTACGACCTGCGCTTCCCGGAGCTGTACCGGCGGCTGTCGAAGGACGGGGCGACGCTGCTCGCGGTGCCGGCGGCGTTCACGATGATGACCGGCAAGGACCACTGGGAGGTGCTGCTGCGCGCCCGCGCCATCGAGAACCAGGCGTACGTGCTGGCGCCGGCCCAGGGCGGGCGGCACTCCGCGCAGCGGCTGACGTACGGCCACGCCATGGTGGTGGACCCGTGGGGCCTGGTGACGGCGCGGGCCTCCGAGGGCGAGGGGCTGGCGGTGGCGCCGGTGGATCCGGAGCTCCAGGCACGCATCCGGCGGAATTTGCCGTGCCTGGCGCACAGGCGGCTGGACTAGGCAGGCGCCCGTGCATGGGATGGGGCGGGGGGCCCTTCCAGCGCGGCTTTTGCCGGTTAGAGTGGGCCTTCAGGAAGACCCCTCTGGTGAATGGACGACGCTGGCCTCCCCTGCTTTTCGCGGTCGCACTCATGGCCCTTCCTCCCGGCTGCACCGCCGATGAGAAGCCCCGGGGGCCCACCGAGGCGCCCCTGCCTCCGCCCGTTCCCCGGGCGCATCTGCGGGAGCTGACGGGGGACGTGCAGATCAAACGCGCGGTGGCGGACGAGTGGAGCCCCGCGCGCGACGAGCTTCCCCTCTACGAGAACGACAAGGTCCGCACCGAGGCCGGGGCCAGCGCCCAGCTGGTGTTCGCCAATGGCAGCAGCCTGCACCTGGGAGGCGATTCCCTGGTGGGCATCGCGGAAAGCAAGCTCCGGACGGACGTCACCGTCCTCCGGGGACGGGTGGACGCCACCCTGGAGAAGCCGGCCACCCAGTCGCTGTCCGTCACCACCCCATCCGCCACGGTTCGTGCGGGCAGGAAGATTGAATTCCAATGAAGGCCGCCCTCTGGCTCAGCGCGTGGATGGGGCTGTCCGTGGTGCCGTCAACCGCTCCGGCGGTGGGGCGCGAGCCTCCGGAAGGCGCTCCCCTTCCCGGAAGCGCCACGGCGCCGGGGCCGCGCAAGGCGCCCGGCACGGAGCCGCAGACGGCGCTCAAGGCGCTGGAGATGTCGCGCGCGGCGGTGAAGGCCGCGCCGGACGATGCGCGCCGCCGTGAGGCCGAGGTCCGCCTCAAGGACGCGGAAGAGCACTACCAGGCCGCCCGGTACGCGGACGCGCTGCACAAGGCGGACGAGGCGTGGGCGCTGCTCAACCCGCCCCAGCCGTCCAACTTCACGGTGGAGGTGGACCACGACGGCGGCACCACCACCGTCACCCACCGGCAGGGCCCGCCCGTCACCGTGGAGGCGCAGCACGCCACCCGCGTGCTGGCGAAGGGCGAGTCCGTGCGCGTGCAGCAGGGCACCGTGCTGCCGGAGCCGCCCGGCGCGCCGCAGCTGGCGCAGCCCGCGGACAAGGCGCGGCTCACGCTGAAGGCCTCGTCCGGAACCGGAAGCGGGGCCCTGCTGGGGCCGGTGACGCTGGCGTGGACCGCCGTCGCGGGCGCCACGCGCTACGAGGTGGAGGTCGTCGCGGAAGGCGTGGAAGGCGGAGCGGCTCCGGCGCCGGTGCGCTCCGTGCAGGCTGCTCGGCAATGGACGTTGCCGCCGCTGCCCGCGGGCCGTTATCGCTGGACGGTGACGGCGGTGAGTCCGGAGCAGGGGCGGTCCCTGCCCTCCCAGCCACGGCGCTTCGAGCTGGCCGCGGAATCGCTCGAACTCAACGTCAAGGTGAAGGACGGCTGGCAGAAGTAGCCGCCTGTCCGCGCGAGGAGCCACCGCCGTGCGACTTTTCAAAGCCATCCTCCTCCTGATGCTGGTGGTCAGCATCATCCCCACGCTGATGGTGGGCTGGTTGTCGGTGTCCCATACGCGGGAGCTGCTCATCCGCGACGCGCAGGAGCTGGCGCAGGAGCGCGTGAAGCAGCTGCGGCTCAAGGCGGAGAGCTTCCTGGAGGACCCCACGGAGATGGTGGTGGGGCTGTCCAGCGTGCCGGGCGGCTTCTTCACCCTGTCGCGCGACACGCAGAAGCTGCACATCGCGTCGGTGCTCAACCAGCGCCCGGAGGTGCTGGCGCTCACCGTGTTCGGCGCGGACAAGCAGCGGCTGCCGGGACTGCAGGCCTTCGCGGTGCACGACATGGCGCCCAGCGCGGTGGCGGAGCACGAGGAGCGCGCGCGGGCGCTGCTCGACGAGGGGCTCACCGGGGTGCGCTACTCGGACGTGGTGGCGCCCCAGGGCGGCGGCGGGCCGGTGGTGACGCTGGCCTTCCCCGTGGGCGACCCGGTGCAGGGCTACATGGCCGCGGACCTGACGCTCGCGGGCCTGCGGCAGATGCTGGCGCAGGAGCGCGTGGGCAGCACGGGGTTCGCTTACCTGGCGGACCGGCACGGCCGCTTGATTACCGGCGGCGGCGACCTGGGCGCGGTGGGCGAAGACGTGTCGAAGCGGCTGCCGCTGGCGCACCTGCTCAAGCAGCGCGAGGGCACGCCCGACACGGAGCTGTTCCACGTGGGCAACTTCGGCGAGGGGCGAAACGCGGTGGTGTCCGCGTACTCGGTGCTGCCGGAGGCGGGCTGGGCCATCGTGTCCGAGCAGCCGGTGGAGCACGCCTACCGCCAGGTGGAGACCATGGAGCGGCGCATCCTCCTGGGCCTGGGCGGCGCCATCCTGGTGGCGCTGGTGCTGGCGGCCATCTTCTCCCGCAACCTCACGCAGCCGCTGAAGACCTTCATCGCGACGTCGCTGGAGCTGGCGCGCGGCAAGTTCGGCGTGGAGGTGCACCTCAAGCAGAAGAACGAGCTGGGGGAGCTGGCCCAGACGTTCAACTACATGAGCAAGCAGCTCCTGGCGTACGACATGGAGACGCGCGGCCTCTACGAGAGCCTGGAGAAGGGCTACCTGGAGACCATCGTCGCGCTGGCCAACTCCATCGACTCCAAGGACGCGTACACGCGCGGCCACAGCCAGCGGGTGGGCGACGTGGCGGTGGAGATTGGCAAGGAGCTGAAGCTCACCGAGCGCGAGCTGCGGCAGCTGCAGTACGGCGGCATCCTCCACGACATCGGGAAGATTGGCATCGCGGAGAACATCCTCTGCAAGCAGTCGCGCCTCACCGACCAGGAGATGGCGACGATGCGCGAGCACCCCGCCATCGGCGACGCCATCATCGGCCCCGTCACGTTCCTGGGCCCGGTGCGCGCGTGCGTGCGCCACCACCACGAGCGCTGGGACGGCACGGGCTACCCGGACAAGCTCAAGGGCGAGTCCATCCCGCTGCTCGCGCGCATCGTGGCGTGCGCGGACACGTTCGACGCGTGCACCTCCACGCGCCCCTACCAGAAGGCCATGCCGCTGGAGAAGGCGATGGAGATCCTGGACAACCTGAGCGGCGCGCAGCTGGACCCCAAGGTGGTCCTGGCCCTGCGCGCGGTGCTGGCCCAGCGGGGCGTGCGGCTGGAAGGCCACCGGCAGCCCGTCAAGCTGGCTTCCTGAAGCTCCGCGCCCCGGGCCCCTTCCGGTTTCGCGGCAGCCACCCCACCCCGCCGGAAGGATGGTAGGGAGGGGCTGCTGCCCCAAGCATTGGAAGGTGGACCGGTGAGCAACTTCTGGGATCGCATCAAGCCCGCGCCCAAGCCCGTCAGCGCGACGGATGCGAAGCTGTCCGCGGACGGCGAGTCTTTGACGCTGACGTGGGACGACGGCGCGACGACGACCGCCACCGCGCAGGTGCTGCGTCAGCAGTGCCCGTGCGCCGCGTGCGTGGACGAGTGGACGGCGAAGCGCACGCTGGACCCCTCGCAGGTGCCCGCGAACCTGCGCGTGCTGCAGATGCAGCCCGTGGGCAACTACGCGCTCGCGTTCGTCTTCAGCGACCAGCACAACACGGGCATCTACCCGTGGAAGCACCTGCGCGACATCACCCAGTCGCAGGGGTGATGCGCCCCACCGCGCCTTTCCGGAGGTCCTCGTGACGTCGCGCTATCGGCTGCTGCAACCGCTGGCCACGGGAGGCATGGCGGAGCTGTTCCTGGGAGTGGCGAAGGGCGCGGAGGGCTTCGAGCGTACCGTGGCCATCAAGCGCGTGCTGCCGCACCTGGCCCGCGAGACGGACATCGCGAACATGTTCGTCTCCGAGGCGCGGCTGGCCATGCTGCTGCAGCACCAGAACATCGTCACCGTGCACGACGTGGGGGAGAGCGCCGAGGGGCTCTTCCTGGTGATGGAGCTGGTGGACGGCTGGGACCTGGGCGCGCTGATGCGCGCGGTGACGCGGCAGGGGCTGCGGATCCCTCCGCACCTGGCGGTGTTCATCGCGAGCCAGGCCCAGGCGGGACTGCAGCACGCGTACCGGCGCCAGCACGGCGGCCAGGTGGTGATGACGGCCCACCGGGACGTGTCGCCGTCCAACCTGCTGGTGTCGCGCGAAGGCGAGGTGAAGGTCACGGACTTCGGCATCGCGCGGCTCGCGGGGCTGTCGCGCACGGAGCCCGGGGCGTTCAAGGGCAAGGTGCCCTACGCGGCACCGGAGGTCCTCCGGGGCGAGCCGGCCACGGCGCTGAGCGACCAGTTCTCGCTGGGAACGCTGCTGGCGGAGATGCTCGCGGGGCAGCACCCGTTCGGCGGATCCGCGGAGCCGATGGCGGTCGCGCACTCCATCCTCAACCGCGCGCCCGCGTCGCTGCCGGACGTGCCGGCGTCGCTGGCCACGCTGGTGCTGCGCATGCTGTCGCGCGACCCGGCGGGCCGCTTCCCGGAGCCGGAGGACGTGTCGGAGGCGCTCGCGCGGTGGCTGGCGACGACGGGTGAGCCCGCGTCGTCGCATGCGCTGGCGACCTTCCTTCGAGGAGTGCGGCTGCCCATGTCCGTGGGGGAAGTGGCCCGGGCCGCCCTGGCGGAGGCTCCGGCGTCGACCTCCGCTTCGTTCGAGATGTCCGCCGCGCCGCGCGAGGGCGTGGCCCCGGGGCGGGCTCCCTCCTCGCCCGGCTCCGCCTCGGTGACGATGGCCTATGGCGGCGCGGCTGCCGCGGCTTCGGGCGCGGTGGCGTCCGCGCCGTGGAGGGCGCCAGCGGCGGCCATCCCCGTGGGGGCGGAGGAAGAGGAGCCATGGAGCCCGCCAGTGGGAGGCGTCTCGCTGTCCGCGTCCGGCGCCGTGGTCCACACCTGCGCGCTGTGTGGCTCGGCCCTGGAGTCCCCTGAGTCGCCCTGCGAGTCCTGCACGCGCGGGCCTTCCGCGACCGCGTCACCCGTGGCTCCTGAGACCGCGGGACCGGGGACGGCGACGGGACACGGCGCTGGCGCCGCCCCTGCCTCCGCGAGCGCGCCCGCGTGGCCCGGCGCCGAGCCCGTGGCTCCCCGAGGAGCGGGCCCAGGCCCTTCGCGGCCTCCGGTGGGCGCGACTCCGGCCCGGGCGGCGGCAGGCGCTGGGGCCGGGACCGCGCGAGGGACGGAGTCCGCAGCGTCCGCACGGCCTCAAGCGAATGCACCCGCGAGGGCGAAGTCTTCGCCGGCCGCAGGGAATGCGGCGGCCTCCTCCGCGGCCCAGGCTCCGGCGAATGCGCCCGCCCTGGCCACGCAGTCCATCTCGGACGTGGACGAGTCCGAGCGGATGAACCGGCCCAGCATCCGTCAGGCGGGCCAGGGCGACCTGGAGCTGGAGGCGCGCGCGCCCCGTCCGGAGGGCACGACGTACGAGCTCGAGCCCGTGGCCTCCTCCCGTCCCCGCAGGCGCTGGGGCCTGGCGGTGGCGCTGTTCGGCGTCGCGGCGGTGCTCGCGGCGGGCACGCTGTACCTGTGGCCCCGCTACGAGGCCCAGGTGCTGCACGCGCTCGGCGCTCCGACGGCGCTGCTGTCCATCCGCAGCGAGCCCCCCGGCGCCACCGTCCTGGTGGACGGCGTGGAGGTGGGCGTGACGCCGCTGGCGATGGACAACACCTACCCCTCGCGCTCCATCTCCGTGCAGCTCAAGCTCAAGGGCTACCGCGCCTGGACGGGCTCGTTCATGGGCGGCAAGAAGGCGGACGTGGAGGCGGAGCTCAGGCGCTGACGCGTCACCGAGCTCCAAGCTCCGGGGCGGCCCGCCCTACTTCACCAGCCGCAGGTGGCCACGGCGCGGCGGCTGCGGCTCGTCCGGGGGCCCACCCTCGGGCGGCGGCGGGGCCACTTCCGGACGCGACTCCGGCTCATCGGTGCGCTCGGCCTGGACCTCGCGCAGGAAGGCGCGGGGCCTTTCTGCGGCGACGGGCACGGGCACGGGCGTGGGCGGCGGCGGACGCGCGACGGAGGCTGACGCCACCGGGGGCTGCTGGAGCAGCTCCGGCGGCATCTCCTCCGGGTACATCCAGAACTCCTTCGTCACGTGGCTGGCGATGGCGAACAACGCCGACCAGGGCACCGCCACCGTGAAGCGCGAACCGGAGAAGCTCAGCGTGGAGCGCACGCCCCACTCCCCTACCGTGAGGTCGGGTGGCTCGAAGCGGTAGGAGAGGTTGAGGCGCAGGTGTGCTTCGCCTCGGAGGCTGGCGGGGACGAGCACGCCGGGGCGGCGCGCGTCCAGGTGGATCATCACCATCCCCTGGTCGAGCGCGGCCAGCAGCCGCTCCTTCTTGTCGGAAACCTTCTTGTCCATTCCAGCCTGTCCAGCGGGGGAATTGCGGGCGCGCCCTCAACGACGGCGCACTTCCCGGTCCATCTCCCGCTTCGTCTCCCGTTCCTTGATGTCGTGGCGGCGGTCTTCGTGCGTCTTGCCGCGGCACAGGCCCAGCTCCACCTTGGCCCGCCCCTTCCTGAAGTACAGCACGAGCGGGATGATGGAGTAACCGCGCTCGCGCACCTTGGCCGTCCACCGGTCTATCTCCGCGCGGTGCATCAGCAGCTTCCGGCCCCGCGTGGGCAGGTGGTCGAAGACACTGGCCGCCTTGTAGGAGCCGATGTGGGCGTTGAGCAGGAACAGCTCCGTGCCCTTCTGGAGCGCGTAGGCGTCCGACAGGTTGGCCGTTCCTTCACGCAACGACTTCACCTCGCTCCCCGTGAGCTCCAGCCCGGCCTCTATCTTCTCGTCCACCGTGTAGTCGAAGCGCGCACGCCGGTTCTCGGCAATGAGCTTCACCCCCGGCTCCGCACCCACACCCTTCGACTTTCCAGCGGCCATAACGTGTCCCGGGTCTCCTAACCGGCCAGCGGCATGTTGTCGATGAGCCGCGTGGTGCCCGAGAAGGCCGCCACCAGCATGCGCGCCGTCTGTCCGGGCGCCACCGTCACCAGGGGTGAGAGCGTCCCGGCGTCCCGCACCTCCACGTAGTCCTCCCGGAGGTCCGCCGCCTGCAATTCACGGCGGGCGGCCTCCACGAGCGCTCCCGTGTCCCGGGTGCCGGAGGCGAGCAGGGCCTGGGCCGCCCGGATGCCCTTCGACAGGGCGAGCGCCCGGCGGCGTTCATCCGCGGACAGGTAGGCGTTGCGGCTGCTCATGGCCAGCCCGTCCGGTTCGCGGATGGTGGGCATGCCCACGATGTCCGCGCCCAGGTGCAGGTCGCGGTTGAGCGTCTTGATGACCTGGAGCTGCTGGTAGTCCTTCTCCCCGAACAGCGCCACGGCCGGGCGGAACAGCGCCAGGAGCTGCGTGACGATGGTGGCGACGCCCCGGAAGTGGCCGGGACGCCGCTCGCCGCACAGCCCCTGGCTCACCTCCGTGACGTCCACGTAGGTCTGGTAGCCCGGGGGGTACATCGCCGCGGGCTCGGGCGCGAACACGGCCGTGACGCCCGCGCTCGCGCACTTCGCCAGGTCTCCCTCGAAGTCGCGCGGGTAGCGCGCCAGGTCCTCGCGGGGACCGAACTGCGTGGGGTTCACGAAGATGGAGGAGGCCACCACGTCCGCGCGCCGGCCGCCCTCCCTCATGAGCGAGACGTGCCCCTCATGCAGGAAGCCCATGGTGGGCACGAGCGCCAGGGACTTCCCCTCCTTCTGGAGGGACGCGACCCAGGCCTTCACTTCCGGAACGGTGCGCAGGACGTGGGGGGCCATGGCTAGACCGGAGCCCCGTAGATGCCGCCGACCTTCTCCGCGGCCTCGCCAGCGCCTTCCGCGTCGGGGACGACGGGCGTGGGCGTCACCAGGCGGATGCCCTTGGTGGCCTTGAAGCTGTGGTCCTCATCCGGGAAGGTGCCCGCGCGCACCTCGGAGAAGTACGTGTTCGCGGCCTCCGTGATGTTCCCGTGCAGGTTGGCGAAGCGCTTGACGAACTTCGGCTTGAAGTCCGGGTTCATGCCCAGCAGGTCGTAGCAGACCAGCACCTGGCCATCACAGTGCTTGCCCGCGCCGATGCCGATGGTCGGAATCTTCAGGCTCTGGGTGATGGTGCGCGCCAGCTCCAGCGGCACGCCCTCCAGCACCAGCGCGTAGGCCCCCGCGGCCTCCAGCGCGAGCGCGTCATCCAGCATGCGGCGCGCGGCGTCCTCGTCGCGGCCCTGCACCACGTAGCCGCCCATCTTGTGCACCGACTGCGGCGTCAGCCCCAGGTGGCCCATGACGGGGATGCTGGCGCGGACGATGGCGCGCACGGTGTCGGCGAACTCGGCGCCGCCCTCCAGCTTCACGCTGCCCACGTTGCCTTCGGACACGAGCCGCCCGGCGTTGCGCACCGCCTCCTGCGGCGACACCTGGTAGCTCATGAACGGCAGGTCGCCCACCACGTGCGCCCGCTTCGCGCCGCGGCTCACCGCCGCCGAGTGGTAGACCATCTGGTCCATGGTGACGGGCAGCGTGGAGTCCTGGCCCTGGATGACCATGCCCAGCGAGTCACCGACCAGGAGCACGTCCGCGCCTCCCTCGTCGAGGATGCGCGCGAACGTCGCGTCGTACGCGGTGACCATGCAGATCTTCTGACCGGACTGCTTCAGGCGCTTCAGCGTGTGGATGGTGACCTTGTCCTTCACGGTTCACCTCCTGTGGCAAGACGGGTGGGACAGCCGCGTGGAACGTCAGGCCCCTCGCCGTCCCCAGGGGGATCGCCGGAGGCCAGGGTTCCACGGGGATGCACTCTAACGCCCTCAAAGGCCGCGTGGGGGGATGACCGCACCACTCCAGGCAACCAGCCGGGCGGCGGCTGTCAGCCCCGGCGGGACCGGGGGGTGTAGTGCTGCACGCCGGACTTCGCGGACGCGATGGCCTGCATCAGGTCCTCGCGGTCCTGCTCGTTGTGCACGAAGTCGATGTCCGACGTGTTCACCACCAGCAGCGGCGTGTCCTGGTAATGCGCGAAGAAGTCGTTGTACGCGTGCGTGAGGGCCTCCAGGTAGCCCGCGTCGAACTTCCGCTCGAACTCGCGGCCGCGCTTCTTGATGCGATGCAGCAGCACGTCCAACTGGGCCTGGAGGTAGATGACCAGGTCGGGCTGCGGGACGCGGGGCCCCAGCGCCTCGAAGACGCGGTCGTAGAGGGCCAGCTCGTCCGAGGCCAGCGTGAGGTTGGCGAAGATGCGGTCCTTCGCGAACAGGTAGTCACTCACGGTGACGGCGCGGAACAGGTCTTGCTGGAAGAGTTCCTGCTGCTGACGGAAACGCGACAGCAGGAAGAACACCTGCGTCTGGAACGCGAACTTCTGCCGGTCCCCGTAGAAGCTGGAGAGGAAGGGGTTCTCCTCCACGACCTCCAGGATGCGGCGGCTGCCCAGGCGCTCCGTGAGCAGGTGGGTGAGGCTCGTCTTGCCCACGCCGATGGGGCCTTCGACGACGATGTAGCGGTGGTCCATCGGCCCGAGGCCTCCGCCCCCGGAATCCACGCATGTGACACATGCGCGCGGGGGGCGGATAACACAACCATGCCCCCGCGCATCCGGCAATTTTCGCCGGGCCACCCCACCCTTGCGCCCTCCGAGGTCATCCCCTACGGTGCCCGCGAACACGCAACAGCGGAGCAGCGGGCCACAGATGCGCGGCAGGCAGCGGGTGAAGACGGTGGTGGACCTGGTGGAGCCCACGGAAGTGGCGCCCGCCGCCCGTACGGCCACGGCCCCGCCCGCACCTCCCGTGGACGTGGATCCACTCTATGGCGTGGCCCTGCTCAAGACGGCCTTCGAGCTGAAGCGCCGGCCGGAGGGCTCCGTGGAGGACGTGCTCAGCGGCGTGCTCGCGCGCCTGCGCATCGACGAGGACGAGTTCCGCGCGTTCCTCGCCCAGCAGGGCGGGCTCCTGGCCGCGCTGGGCCAGAAGCGCTGACGTCTCCCCTACTCCTGTGAGCTGTCCTCTTCCGGCGCGTCCGGGGGCGGCGGCGCCATGGCGGTGACGGGGCCCAGGGCGCGCTCGATGGCGGCGAACTCCTCCGGGGAGAGCGTCTCCGCGCGGCGGCCCGGGTCGATGCCCGCCGTCTGCAGCGCGGCCAGCATCGCCTCCGGCTTCGCCAGGCCCTTGTCGGACTTGAGCGAGTTGATCAGCGTCTTGCGGCGCTGCGCGAAGCCGGCCTTCACCAGCCGCGTGAAGCGGGCCTCGTCCACCAGCGGCGCGCGGGGCTGCTTGAGCCGCGTGAGGCGCAGCACGGCGGAGTCCACCTTCGGGGGCGGATGGAAGCGCCACGCCTCCAGCGTGAGCACCTGCTCCACGTCGAAGTGCAGGCCGAGCAGCACCGTGAGCAGGCCGTAGTCGCGGTTGCCGGGCTCCGCGGCCAGCCGCACCACGACCTCCTTCTGGAGGGTGAAGACGGCGCGCGAGATGTGGGCGCGCTGCGCGAGCACCTGGAAGAGGATGGGGCTGGTGAGGTGGTACGGCAGGTTGCCCACGAGCGCGATTTCGGGCGCGCCGGCCACCTGGGCGAAGTCCACCGTGGCGGCGTTGCCGGGCACCACGCGCACGCCGGGGATGGCCTCCTTCTCCAGCACGGCCACCATGTCGCGGTCGCGCTCCACGGCGGTGACGCGCGCGCCGGTGGCGGCGAGGAAGCGCGTGAGGTGACCCAGGCCCGGGCCCAGCTCCACCACGGGCTCGCCCTCGCGCAGCGCGAGCGCGTCCGCGATGGACTGGAGCGCGTCCGGGTCTCCGAGGAAGTTCTGTCCCCAGCTGTGCTTGGCCCGCAGGCCGTGGCGCTTGAGGATGTCGCGCGGAGAATCCACTGTCAGGCCCCTACTCCATGCGCCAGGCGGGGTCGGCCGCGAGGCGGAAGTCACCGCGCAAGCCGCGGCGCCACGCTTCATACCCCGCGACGGCGATCATCGCGCCATTGTCCGTGCACAGCCGCACCGGCGGCAGGAACATCCGCAGGCCCCGCTCCTCCGCTCGCTGCTTGCACAGCGCGCGCAGCCGTGAGTTCGCCGCCACGCCGCCGCACAGCACCAGCTGCGTGTGGCCCAGCTTCTTCGCCGCGGCGACGAGCTTCTTCGACAGCACGTCCGCCACCGCCTCCTGGAACGACGCGCACAGGTCGTGGAGGGCCTGGCCTTCCGGCACGCCGTGCTTCTGCACGTGGTGGAGCACCGACGTCTTCAGCCCGGAGAAGGACACGTCCAGGTTGTCGCCCGGCAGCGCGCGCGGGAAGCGGATGGCCTCCGGGTTCCCCTTCTGCGCCAGCTCGTCGATGGGCTGCCCGCCCGGGTACGGCAGGCCGAGGATGCGCGCCGTCTTGTCGTAGGCCTCGCCCGCGGCGTCGTCGCGCGTGCGGCCGACGAGGCGGTAGTTCCCGTAGTCGCGCACCTCGTAGAGGCTGGTGTGGCCGCCGGACACGACGAGCCCCAGGAACGGCGGCGCGGGCGCGTCCTCCAGGAGGCGGATGGCCAGCAGGTGCCCTTCCAGGTGGTTGGCGCCCACGAAGGGCTTTCCGGTGGCGAGGCTCAGCCCCTTGGCCACCTGGAGCCCCACGAGCAGCGCGCCGATGAGGCCGGGGCCGGACGTGACGGCGAGCAGGTCGATGTCGTCCAGCGTCTTGTCCGCGCGGGTGAGCGCCTCGTGGACGACGGGCATCACCTGGACGATGTGGTTGCGGCTGGCCAGCTCCGGCACGACGCCGCCCCAGCGGCGGTGGATGTCCACCTGCGTGGAGACGACGTCCGACAGGACGCGCCGCCCGTCCTCCACGACGGCGGCGGCGGTTTCATCGCACGAGGTTTCGAGTCCCAGGACGAGCACGACGACTCCAGCAAGGACGGGGAGGCTGAAGCGGACAGGCCGCCTAGCTGCCCATCCCCTTGAGCAGTGCGCGCACGTCCTCCGCCGAGCTCCCCGTCGGTTCGAGGAACAGATACTTCTTATAGGCCTCGGCCGCTCGGGTTTGATCGCCGGAGAACTGGAGCGAGCTGCCCAGCCAGAACCAGGCCTTGGCGTTCTTGGGCTCCGCCTTGACGACGTCCTGGAGCAGCCTGGCCGCTTCGCGGTAGCCGGACTCGCTGGTGCTGCTGTTGTTGGCCAGCGAGATGCCCAGGCCCGTCTTCGCCTCGATGGAGTCGGTGTCCAGCGCGAGCGCCTTGCGGTAGTTCGTCACGGCCGACTTGAAGCTCTTGCGCGCCATCGCCGCGCGGCCTTCCCTGACGAAGTCCGCGTAGGTGAGCTTCGCCTGCACCACGGGCGGCGGCGCGTCCGGGGGCGGCGTGGGCGTCGGGGCGACCGCGAGGCCCGCGTCGGGGACGGTGGCGGGCTCCGGCGTGGCCGTCTTCACCGGCGCGCCCGCGTCCTCCGGGCCCGTGGCGATGACGGTCTTCGGCGGGGTGGCCCCCGCGTCGGTCTGCGCGTCCACGGTCTTCACGGGCGGCGGCGCGACCTCCGGCGGAGGCGTGGTCTCCGGCGGCTTGGGCGCTTCCACGGGCGGAGCGGGCTGCGTCACCTTCGGTTCGGGCGGCTTGGGCGTTTCGGAGCTGCCCGAGCCCTTGGAGATCACCACCGCCGCGACAGCCGCCACCAGGAGCAGGCCGCCCGCGACGTAGAGGCCCGTGCGCTTGGGCTTCATCGCGGCGATCATCGCCGCGTCGTCCTCGTCGTGCGCGGACTTCGCGGCGGCGGGCTTCGTGGAGGCCGCGGTGTTCGCACCGTGCGCCGCCGCGGTGGCACCGTGAGCAGGAGGCGCCGAAGCGCTCGCCACGGGCGCGACGGGCTCGGGCTCCGTGAAGTACGCTTCGGACGCGGGCACGTCCTGCGCGGCCAGGTCCACCGGCGCGCTGGGAGCCGGGGGCGCATCGAAGGGCGTCGTCGCGGGGTACTCGACGTTGAGCGCCACCGGGGCCACCTGGGGCGGCACGATGCCGTGGCCCGGATACGGCGGCAGCGCCAGTTGCTGCGGCGTGGCCTCCTCCACCGGCACTTCGTCCTGATGGGGCTCCGTCCCACTGACCAGCGTCACCTCCGACGACGGCGGGGCCGGCGTGGGCGGCGGCACGGGCGCCAGCGGGCTGGGCGCGATGGCGGCGCCACCGAAGATGGGCGGACGCGAGGGCAGCGGCTCCACCGGCGCCGGCACGGGCGCGGCGGCGAACGGGCTGGGCGCGGCGGCCGGCGCGCGGGGCGCGGACGCCCAGGGCGAACCGGGGCCCCAGGTGCTGGAGGAGCTCAGGCCCTCCGTGTCCACCCGGTTCCAGTCGAGCAGCAGGCTGCGCCGGGCATGATCCACCGCACGGTGCGCCGGGGGCGGCTCCACCAGGAACGCCGAGCCCTCCTGCGACAGGGGCGGAACGACGGGCTCCACGCCCTCCTGCCCGAACGGAGGAGGAGCGCCCTCTCCGGGGCGGGTGCGCGGCGGGAAGAGGATCACCTGCGCGGGCTGCGCGGAGACCGGCGCGGGCGCAACCTCCGCCACCGGAGTGACCTCCTCCATGGGCTCGGCCGGCGCGGGCGGGGCCTCCTCGACGGGCGGGGCTTCCGCGACGGGCGCCACTTCCACGGGGGGCGGCTCGACGGGGGCCGGAGCCTCCGCGGGCGCGGCCTCCTGCGCGGGCGCGACGTCCACGGGGATGGGCGGCGCGGTGTTCAGCCACTGCTCGATGCCCGGCTTGCTGCTCTGCACGGGCTCCTGCGGCGCGTTGCCCAGCTCGCGGATGAGGCCCTCGAAGTACAGCTTGCTGATGATGCCCAGCGCGGCCAGGTCCTCGAAGTCCGAGTCCTCCACCACGCGCGACAGCGCGCGCTTGCCGTCGAACAGGCGCAGCAGGCCGTTCACCTCGTCGGGGATCTCCGACAGGCGGTCCGCCAGCTGGTGGTAGTCGATCTCGAAGACCGTCTCCAGCGGCGGGAGCTGCTCGAGCATCCGGCCCCACTCGTCCAGCCGGCGCATGCCCTCCATGAGGAGGCCCTGCGTGGAGACCTCGATGCGCTCGGTGCGGTCCAACGTGGTGAACTGCACGTCGAACTGACCTTCGAACGTGTTGAGCAGCCGGTAGAAGGCGTTCTCGCCCTTGAGCCGGCCCAGCTCCGCGTCGATGACGCGGCCTTCCTTGAAGTAGACGACGCCGGTGCGCTCGCCCTGGATGGAGATGACGCCCGTCTTGCGGCCGATTTCGAAGGTCTGGACCAGGTCCACGACGCCCATGTCGGCGAGGCTTCCCGCGAAGCCGCCCTTGGTCGTCTCGCGCTTCTCGATGCGTTCCTTCTCGGCCTTCTGAAGGATCATCTTCACGCGGGTGACGATCTCTTTGATGTAGATGGGCTTCGTCAGGTAGTCGTCGCCCCCGAGCTCCAGGCCGCGCACCTTGAACTCGACCGACTTCTGGTTCGTCAGGAAGACGAAGGGGATGAACTTGAAGCGCTCGTCGGACTTGAGCTGCTTGCAGAGCTCGAAGCCGTCCATCTCCGGCATCTTGGTGTCCGCGAGCACGAGGTCCGGCGGGCTGATCTGGACCTTCTCCAGCGCATCCTTGCCGTGGATCGCAGTCGTGACGGAGAAGCCGGCCTTCTTCAGGCTGACCTCCATCACGCGCAGACTCTTCGCGTCACCGTCGACGAGGAGCAGGTGCTGCTTGGCCACGTGGCATGCCTTTCAAAACGGGCGGGACGGCGGATCCAACGGACGCGCCCCGTGGGGGCAAGCATCGGGTCCGGCTTTCAGGTGTGTCAATGGGCGGGACTGTCCGGAAAACCGGCCGGTTCCCTCCCTGGAGAACAGGCAGGTCAGCGGAAGAGGCCCTTCTTGGGGGGGTTCTTCTTGCGCATGTCGATGAGCCGCAGCTCCTGGTTCGCCTCCAGGTGCTTCGGGTTCGCGCGCACCGCTTCGCGGAAGTGCCGCTCCGCCCGGTCCATGTCCCCTTCCACGCGAGCGATGACGCCCAGCTGGTAGTGGGCGCGATCACAGTTCGGGTCGGTGCGCACCGCATCCGCCATCCACTGTTTCGCGCGGGGCATGTCGGCCTTGCGGCTGGGGTCCATGTAGACGGCCCAGGCGCGCGCCGCGAGGTACACGGGCTTGGGGTCCAGGCCGTAGGCGCGCTCGTAGTGTTCGCTGGCGGCGACGAAGTCGCGCTTGCGGAAGAAGACCTCGCCCATGCGGAAGAGGTCGTCCGCGTTCGTGTCCGCGCGGGCCGCGGCGGGGCTGCCGGGGCGGCCGCTGGGCGCCGGAGGCTTGGGAGCAGCCTGCGCGCCCTGCTGGGCCTGCTGGTAGTTCTTGCGGCGGGTGTCGTCGTGGAGGACTTCGTAGGCCTCGCGGATGGACTCGAAGACAGCGGTGATCTTCGGCGCCAGGTGGGGCAGCGACGGGGGCAGCCGGTCCGGGTGGAAGACCTTGGCGAGGCTCAGGAAGGCGGCCTTCACCTGGTCGCGCGAGGCGTCCTGCGGCACGCCCAGCGTGACGAAGTGGTCCTTCTTCGTCTGGATGTCGGCGTAGCGCTGCTCAATCTGCTGCGCGAGCCGGCCCTCGTCGGGCTTGGGGGGCTCCGGCGGGGCGGCGACGGCGGCGGGCGGCGCGGCGGCTTCGGGCGCGCCCGGGGTGCTCGCGGCGGCGGCGGGAACGGGGCGGGCTCCGAGCGCGCCCATGTTCTCCATGGCGCGGCGCAGGAGGCGCTGGCGCCGGAGCTTGGAGGCTTCGTCGGGGTTGGAGGGGTCTTCGGCCGCCACGTCGTCCTCGTCAAAATCCCATTCGTCCAGATCACCGGACAGCTCGTCCTCAGTCTGGCCAGAAGCCCCTCCGTTGTCACCGGGGAAGGCGGTGGAGCGGGGAGAAGGCAGCGGCTCGAATGTCGCCTCGACGATGGCTTCGACGAGGAATTCGTTGGCATCCCCCGCCGACCGGACATCCGAGCGGATGAGGGCTTCCAGATGGGCGTCCACCTGCTGGAGGGCGGCCTCGAAGGAGGCGGTGAGGTTCTGGGCGGGGTCGTTGGACTCGTCGAAGGAGACGATGCGCCACAGGTCGTCCTCGCTGGCGCGGGCGGGGCGCACGGGCGGTGTGGAGGACGCGGGGAACTTGGGGGGCTGGACGGCCCAGAGGTCCGGCTGGGGGGCGGCCTGGACGGGGACGACGGGGGCATCCGGAGCAGGGGCGCGGGTGTCGGGAAGGGGCGCCGCGGCGGGGACGATGTCGCCCCAGCTCTCCGGCTCCACCTCCAGGAGGGGGAGGTCGGCTTCCGGGGGCGGGGCGACGGGGAAGCGCGAGGACTCCTCGGTGAGCCAGGGGTCCAGGGGCACGGAGGCCGAGCGGCGCAGGGCCTCGGCCATGTCCTGGAGCAGGGCGGCCTGGGCGCGCTTGCGAGCCTCGGTCAGGGCGGTGGTGTTGTCGCTGACGGGCAGTTCCAGGGCGTCGCGGGGGGACGCGGGGATGGAGTCCGCCCAGGAGTTCGACGGGGCGGAGGGTTCAGGCTCCGCGGTGAGGATGATGTCCTCGGGCCCGAGCGACAGCGGTTCGGGCTCCACCGGCGCGGCGGCGACGGGGACGAGGACCGGAGGCGGCGCGGAGGGCGTGGCCGGGCGGGTGCGCCGGGGCAGTGAGGGCGGATGGGCGGGCTTGCCCTGTTCGGACAGGCGCTGCGCCTCGGCGGCGCGGGCCTCTTCAGCGAGGCGAGCGGCTTCGGCGGCACGGGCCTCTTCGGCGAGGCGGTGGAGTTCGGCCTGACGGGCCTCCTCGGCCAGGCGAGCCTCCTCGGCGAGGCGGGCGGCTTCAATTCGAGCGGCCTCTTCGGCGATTCGAGCCTCTTCGGCCAGCCGAGTTTCTTCAGCGAGGCGGGCTTCTTCGGCGAGGCGCAGTGCTTCGGCTTCGGCGCGAACGCGCGCTTCCTCGGCGAGACGGGCTTCTTCCGCCTGACGGGCCTCCTCGGCGAGACGAGCGGCTTCGATTCGAGCGGCCTCTTCGGCGAGGCGTGCCGCTTCCGAAAGCCGTGCCTCTTCAGCCAGCCGCGCTTCTTCCTCCGCACGCAGCCGGGCTTTTTCAGCGAGTCGAGCTTCCTCAGCGAGTCGAGCTTCCTCCTCCGCACGCAGCCGGGCTTCTTCAGCGAGCCGAGCCTCTTCTGCGAGGCGAGCCTCCTCGATCGCGCGAAGACGGGCCTCCTCCGCGATCCGAGCCTCTTCTGCGAGGCGAGCCTCTTCTTCAGCACGCAGCCGGGCTTCTTCTGCGAGGCGAGCCTCCTCGGCCAAGCGGGCTTCTTCCTCCGCACGAAGGCGAGCCTCTTCTGTGAGGCGTGCCGCTTCCGCAAGCCGTGCCTCTTCGGCCAGCCGCGCCTCCTCTTCAGCACGAAGGCGAGCCTCTTCGGCGAGTCGGGCCTCCTCCGCCAAGCGAGCCTCTTCGGCGAGCCGGGCTTCTTCCTCCGCACGGAGCCGAGCCTCTTCCGCGAGGCGAGCCTCCTCTGCCAGCCGTGCTTCTTCCGCGAGCCGCGCGGCTTCGACTACTCGCGCTTCCTCCTCAGCACGAAGGCGAGCCTCTTCCGCAAGCCGGGCCTCTTCTTCTGCACGAAGGCGAGCCTCCTCGGCGAGCCGAGCCTCCTCAAGCGCACGGAGGCGTTCTTCCTCGGCGAGTCGCGCCTCTTCCGCGAGGCGAGCCTCTTCAATCGCCTGGAGTCGCGCTTCTTCAGCGAGGCGAGCTTCTTCCTCCGCGCGAAGTCGGGCCTCCTCTTCCGCGCGAAGGCGAGCCTCTTCGGCCAGACGAGCCTCTTCCGCGAGGCGGGCTTCTTCGGCGAGGCGAGCCTCTTCCTCCGCGCGAAGTCGGGCCTCCTCGGCGAGGCGAGCCTCTTCGGCAAGGCGAGCTTCTTCGGCGAGCCGGGCCTCCTCAGCCAGCCGTGCTTCCTCAAGCGCGCGGAGGCGTTCTTCCTCGGCGAGTCGAGCCTCTTCGGCGAGTCGAGCCTCTTCAGCCAGCCGCGCTTCTTCCTCCTCACGCAGCCGTGCCTCTTCTGCGAGCCGAGCCTCTTCCTCTGCACGAAGGCGGGCTTCTTCCGCGAGCCGAGCCTCCTCGGCAAGACGCGCCGCTTCCTCTGCGCGAAGGCGGGCTTCTTCGGCGAGGCGGGCCTCTTCCGCGAGCCGCGCCTCTTCAGCCAGCCGAGCTTCTTCCTCCTCACGCAGCCGGGCTTCTTCAGCCAGCCGAGCTTCCTCAGCGAGTCGAGCTTCCTCAGCGAGTCGAGCTTCTTCCGCGAGCCGAGCGTCCTCGATCGCGCGAAGACGGGCCTCCTCCGCGAGCCGAGCCTCTTCGGCGAGGCGAGCCTCTTCTTCGGCACGAAGCCGTGCTTCTTCTGCGAGGCGAGCCTCTTCTGCTAGGCGAGCCTCTTCTTCAGCACGCAGCCGGGCTTCTTCGGCGAGGCGAGCCTCTTCCGCGAGGCGAGCCTCTTCTGCTAGGCGAGCCTCTTCTTCAGCACGCAGCCGGGCTTCTTCCTCCGCACGGAGGCGAGCCTCTTCCGCGAGGCGGGCCTCTTCGGCCAGCCGCGCCTCTTCTTCCGCACGAAGCCGGGCTTCTTCTGCGAGCCGGGCCTCTTCCGCCAGGCGCGCCTCCTCTTCCGCACGAAGCCGGGCTTTTTCTGCGAGCCGGGCCTCTTCCGCCAGGCGCGCTTCCTCTTCAGCGCGAAGCCGGGCCTCTTCCGCGAGCCGGGCCTCCTCGGCCAAGCGAGCCTCTTCCGTGAGTCGGGCCTCTTCCTCCGCACGGAGCCGAGCCTCTTCGGCAACGCGGGCCTCTTCCGCCAAGCGCGCTTCCTCCTCTGCGCGCAGCCGGGCTTCTTCCGCGAGTCGGGCCTCCTCGATCGCCCGAAGCCGGGCTTCTTCCGCGAGCCGAGCCTCCTCGGCGAGACGCGCCTCTTCCTCTTCGCGAAGGCGGGCCTCTTCGGCGAGACGGGCCTCTTCCGCAAGCCGCGCCTCTTCGGCGAGGCGCTCGGCTTCAAGGCGCGCCAGTTCAGCGAGTCGAGCCTCTTCAAGGGCACGAAGCCGGGCTTCCTCGGCGAGGCGCGCTTCTTCTGCCTGTCGCGCTTCTTCGGCAAGGCGCTCCGCTTCAACTCGAGCGGCTTCCTCGGCCAGGCGGGCCTCCTCGGCGAGCCGTGCCTCTTCAGCTAGCCGAGCCTCCTCCGCGAGCCGTGCCTCTTCCTCCGCACGCAGTCGAGCTTCTTCGGCGAGGCGAGCCTCCTCGGCCAGACGTGCCTCTTCAGCGAGTCGAGCTTCTTCCGCGAGCCGCGCCTCTTCTGCGAGACGAGCTTCAGCTTCGGCGCGAAGCCGCGCCTCTTCCGCTAGCCGAGCCTCTTCCGCGAGCCTCGCCTCTTCAGCCAGCCGCGCTTCCTCGATCGCCTGAAGCCGTGCCTCTTCCGCGAGACGAGCTTCCTCTTCGGCGCGAAGCCGCGCCTCTTCCGCTAGCCGTGCCTCTTCCGCGAGGCGAGCTTCTTCTTCAGCGCGAAGCCGCGCCTCTTCGGCGAGCCGTGCTTCTTCCGCAAGACGCTCGGCTTCAAGGCGCGCCAACTCCGCGAGCCGCGCCTCTTCCGCGAGCCGCTCCGCCTCCAGCCGCGCAAGCTCCGCGAGCCGCGCCTCTTCCTCGAGTCGCTCGGCTTCGATGCGCGCAAGCTCCGCGAGCCGCGCCTCTTCCGCGAGTCGCTCAGCCTCAATGCGTGCCAGTTCCGCAAGCCGCGCCTCTTCAGCCAAACGCTCGGCTTCGATGCGCGCAAGCTCCGCGAGCCGTGCCTCTTCAGCCAAACGCTCGGCTTCGATGCGCGCCAACTCCGCGAGCCGTGCCTCTTCCGCGAGTCGCTCAGCCTCGATCCGCGCAAGCTCAGCCAGTCGGGCTTCTTCCGCCAATCGCTCGGCTTCAAGGCGCGCCAGCTCCGCAAGCCGAGCCTCTTCGGCCAATCGCTCAGCTTCAATGCGCGCCAGTTCCGCCAGCCGAGCCTCTTCCGCCAGCCGAGCCTCTTCTGCCAGCCGGGCCTCTTCCGCGAGCCGAGCCTCTTCGGCGAGCCGAGCCTCCTCCGCCAGCCGCTCCGCCTCCAGCCGCACAAGCTCCGCGAGCCGCGCCTCCTCCGCCAGCCGCTCCGCCTCCAGCCGCGCCTCCTCCTCCGCGCGCAGCCGTGCCTCTTCCGCCAGCCGTGCTTCCTCCAGCGCCCGGAGCCGAGCCTCCTCCGCCAACCGCTCCGCCTCGATGCGCGCCAGCTCCGCCAGCCGCGCCTCTTCCGCGAGCCGCGCCTCCTCCGCCAGCCGCTCCGCCTCCAGCCGCGCCAGCTCCGCGAGCCTCGCCTCCTCCGCGCGCCGCTCCGCCTCCTCGCGCCGGCGCGCCTCCTCAATCTCCCAGGCCTCCTCCTCCGCCTGCCGCAGCTCCTCCTCGCGCCGCAGCCGCTCGCGCTCCTCCCACTCCTCCACCGACAGGGCCTCGATGCGGCCCTCGCGCTCCAGCACGCGCAGGAGCGCCTGCTGTGCCCCCGTCAGCGCCTCCGGCTGCCGGAACGCTCCCAGCGTCTCCAACAACCCCCGCTCCGACGCATCCGTCAGCCACGGCTCGCACGCCGCCACTTCCGGGCAGCGGTAGACCCTCGCGGGCACGGCCTCGGTCGGGGCCGGCTCCAGCGCCGCGCGCACCACCCGCACGCCCGCGATGGGCGCGAACCCACCCGCCGCCTCCACCGCCTCCGCCTCGAAGTCCGCGCGCTCCGCCAGCTCGCTCAGCCGCCGCACCTGCGCCAGCACCTGCTGCTCGTGCACCACCGCGGGCTTCAGCCCGCTGTCCTCCAGCAGCTCCTCGTCCGGCGCCGCCGCTCCACCCCGCGCCCACAGCGCGTCCAGGGCGTCCACGCCCAGGAGCCCGTTCTGGAAGAGCGCCTGCGCCTGCGTCTGGTACCCGAAGCCCAGCCGCGCGCCCACGAGGTCGCCCTCGCGCAGCCACAGCGCGGACTCGCGTCCACCGGCGTGCAGCGTCAGCCGGCCGGTGGCTCGGGACTTGTGGGCGGCATACAGCGCTTCGGCGACCTGCGAGGCGGACATTCTGCCCCGGAGTGTAGCCCGTCCCGCCCGCCCCTCAATTCGACGGCGGTGCCTGCCTGGCTGCCGTGCCCAGCTGCACCTGACGCAGCGCCTCGTAGGCGCCAATCCCCACCGACGTCGAAAGATTCAAGCTGCGGCGCTCCGGCAGCATCGGGATGGTCACCGGCGTCCCCGTCCCCCCCTCCATCACCTCCGGCAACAGCCCCGTCACCTCCGAGCCGAACACCAGGTGGTCCCCCGGCTCGAACCGCGCCGCGTACAGCGACGTCTCCGCCCTCGCGGAGAACAGCCACCGGCGGGCCTGGGGGTACTCCGCCACGTAGGCGTCGTAGGTCGGGTACAGCTTCAGGAACACCTTGTCCCAGTAGTCCAGCCCCGCCCGCTTCAGGTTGCGGTCGTCGATGGAGAACCCCAGGGGCTCCACCAGGATGAGCCGGCAGCCCGTCACCGCGCACAGCCGGGCCACGTTGCCGGTGTTGGGCGGAATCTGCGGGGACACGAGGACCAGGTGCAGGGGGGACGCCAGGGGCTCAAGCATGGGATAGAACACCGGACATGCACTGGAGGGTGACCAACGAAACGCGGCAGCGGCTGCTCGCGGACCGCGCGGAACGCGCCGAGTCCTTCGTCCAGCGCTTCCAGGGGCTCATGGGCCGCGCCTCGCTGCCCATGGGGGGCGGGATGCACATCGAGCCCTGCAACTCCATCCACACCTTCTTCATGCGCATCCCCATCGACGTCGCCTTCCTGGACGCGGAAGGGCGCATCGTCAAGCAACTGTCCGCCATGCCTCCCTGGCGCACCTCGTCCATCTACTTCAAGGCCCGCTCCGTCCTGGAACTGCCCGCGGGCGTCCTTTCGGCCAGCGGCACCCAGGAGGGCGACCGCCTGGTCTTCACCCCGGGGGAAGCCCCGGGGGCCTGACAGGGCCAGGGGGCTGGGGCCTCCCCGCCCACCCGCACCCGGAGGGGGGACCGCTGCGACAGGCGAGAGGTTTTTGACCCCTTTTGGAACGCTTTGTTAACGTCGCGCCGCGATTTTCACGCCTCTCCCCGGAAGAGTCCCTTCGCATGCGCATCGAGGTCGCCGGCAGCACCCACGTCGGGATGAAGCGGAACCACAACGAGGACAACTACCTCGTGCTCACCGAGGAGAACCTCGTGGTCGTGGCGGACGGCATGGGCGGTCACTCGTCCGGTGAGATCGCCAGCCGCATCGCGGTGGACGAGCTGGGTGAGTTCTTCCGCATGACGTCCAAGGACCAGGACGCCACCTGGCCCTTCAAGATGGACAAGCAGCGCAACTACGATGAGAACCGGCTGTCCACCGGCATCAAGCTGGCCAACGCGCGCATCTTCGAGCGCGCCACGACGGACTCCAAGTACAAGGGCATGGGCACCACCATCGTGTCCGTGCACTTCGCGGAGAGCGCGGCCTACGTGGGCCACGTGGGCGACAGCCGCGTGTACTTCTTCCGCGGCGGCATGCTCCAGCAGGTGACGGAGGACCACTCGCTGCTCAACGACTACCTCAAGGCGAAGAAGCTCACGCCGGAGGAGATTGAAAACTTCCCCCACAAGAACGTGATTGTCCGCGCGCTGGGGATGAAGGAGCAGGTGCAGGTGGACGTCACCCGCGTGGATCCGCTGGAGAACGACGTCTTCCTGCTGTGCTCGGACGGCCTGAGCGGCATGATCACCGACGCGCAGATGCAGGACATCCTGTCGCGCACGCCGGAGCTGGAGAAGGCCTGCGGCCAGCTCATCGACCTGGCCAACGCGGCGGGCGGCAACGACAACGTCACCTGCGTGCTGGCGCGCTGGCACAACGCCTGACGCCCCGCTGACCGCTGGACGCGAGAAGGCCCGTGCTCCCGAAAGAGGGAGGACGGGCCTTCGTCGTTCCAAGCGGGGTCAGCGGCCGGAGAGCGGCGCGGGCACCCGGTGCGGGCCCCACGCGAGCACCTCGGTGAGCGCTTCACCGGGTGACACCTGCGTCTCCTCGAACACGGCGCAGCGCTCCAGCCGCGCGCCCTGCCCCACCCGCGCGCCCGGGCCCACCGACACGCCCGAGCCCACGGTGGCGCCTTCCTCCACGACAGCGCCCGCGCCCACGTACACGGGCCCGCGCACCGTGCCCGCGACGCGGGCCTCCGGATGCACCCATGCTCCGGCCGCGCCGTCCTTCAGCCCCGCGAGCGGCGAGTCCTTCCCCAGCGCCTGGAGCGGCACGCGCCCTTCGAGCACGTCCCGCACCGTGGCCAGGTAGCGCGACGGCATGCCCAGGTCGGACCAGTACGCGTCCACCGCGTGCCCGCGCACCTGGAGCCCCGCCTGCATCACCCGCACGTAGACCTCGCGGTTGATGTCCTCGGGGCCCTCCGCGGTCATGAAGTCGAACACGCTGGGGGACATCACGTGCACGCCGGTGAAGTGCCACGGCGTGAGGCCCTCACCGCCCGGCCCGTACCCCGCGATGCGGCGCACCTGCCCGCCCGCGTCCGCCTCCACCGCCGCGTACTTCTCCCCTTCCGGCATGGGCAGGAGCACCATCGTCGCCACCGCGCCGGAGGCCCGGTGCGCCGCGACCACGGGCCGCAGGTCCACCGGGAAGAGGATGTCCCCGTTGAACACGAGGAAGTCCTCGCCGGAGAGGAAGTCGCGCAGGCCGCGGATGCCGCCGCCCGTGCCCTGGATGACGGGCTCGTGCACGACGTGCAGGGGCAGCCCCGCGCGCTCGCACTCCGCGCGGGCCACCGCCGCCATCGTGTCCGGCAGGTGGTGCGTGTTGATGCCCACCGCCGTCACGCCCGCGGCCTTCAGCACCGCCAGGTGATACCGGAGCAGCGGCTGGCCGAGGAACGGCATGGCCGGCTTGGGCCAGCGCTCGGTGAGCGGGCGCAGGCGCGTGCCCAGGCCCGCGCAGAGGACCATCGCCTTCATGGCTTCAGGCCGCCAGCTCGGGCACGTACTTCGCCACCAGCTTCTGCAGCGGCGCCAGCTCCGGCCGGCGCGCGAACGCGGCCTTCACGTAGCGCAGCGACGCGGGGATGGACACGAGGAAGCCCGGGTTGCCCTTCACGCGGTTGATGAACTCGAAGCGGCCCGCGTCCTTCAGCTTGCGCTGGATGGTGAGCAGGTCGAAGAACGCCTTGAACTCCTTGGCGTCGATCTTCTCCCCGCTCTCCTGCTCGAACGTGGCGATGTAGCGGTCCAGCATCGTGTCCACGAAGTCGCGGTCCAGCTCCACGTAGCTGTCCCGCAGCAGCGCCACCAGGTCGTACTGCCGAGGGCCCTGGAGCGCGTCCTGGAAGTCGATGACGACCAGCTCGCCCTCCTTCACCATGATGTTGCGGCTCTGGTAGTCGCGGTGCGTGAAGCCGCGCGGCGCGGCCGCGAGCTGCTTCGCGATGTCCCGGAACGTGGCGTCCAGCTGGGCGCGCTCCGCGTCGGTGGGCAGCTTGCCGCTCCAGGCCTCCAGGCCCCACTCGCGGAAGTGGTGCAGCTCCCAGTCGTACAGGTCCTCGTCGAAGGCGCGCGTGAAGGCCAGGCACTCCGGGTCGCGCTGCTTCTCCGCCTGCACGCGCAGCTTCGCCAAGAGGTCCACCGCGCGCGTGTAGAGCGCCTGGTTGTGGCGGCCGCCCTCCAGCGCGGACTCGAAGGTGATGTCGCTCAGGTCCTCCAGCACCATGATGCCGGCGGGCTCGTCGTAGCGGAGGATGCGCGGCACCCGCACGCCCAGCTTCTCCAGGTAGCGGTGGACGTTGATGAAGGGCAGCTCCTTGGGGGGCTCGCCCTTGGTGGCCTCTTCGCTCTTCTTCGTCGCGTCCGGCGGCATCACCATCAGCACCCAGCTGTCCGGGGCGGTGCCGACGCGGTAGTAGGAGCGGTTGCTCGCGTCGCCCTTCAGCTTCTTGATGGGGGCATCGGGGACGGGACGGCCAATGGCCTGTCCCACCTGGTCGCGAAGGGCGGCCTCAAGTTCCATGGGGGGCGGGTGCTCCGGAGGGGGAAGGAACGACGCCCGCGAGTATCGGAGGCACGGCGCGGCGGGTCAAAGCCCGCGTGGGCCCCACACCCGACGGACGCCTGCCCTGTCGCCTACGCGACGAGGCGCCCCAGGGCCCCACGGCTCCGAAGCCAGGGGGACGTGCCCTGGCGGGGGCAAGAGGAAACGCCCACCCGTTCGCGGCATCCTGCGTCAGGAAGGGCCGCGCCTCCGGGCATGTTCCCCCTGACGGGGCGGAGCACATATAAGGCCCCGACCCTCACTTTTTTCGGGAAGCCACGCACGATGGACATCCAACAGAACATCCTCACCGCCATTGGCCACACGCCGCTGGTGAAGCTCAACAAGCTCGTCGGTCCGAACGACGCCACCGTGCTCGTGAAGTGCGAGTTCATGAACCCCGGCGCGTCCATCAAGGACCGCATGGCGCTCTACATCATCGAGAAGGCCGAGCGGGAGGGGCGGCTCAAGCCCGGCGGCACCATCGTGGAGAACACGTCCGGCAACACCGGCATGGGCGTGGCGCTGGCCGCCGCAGTGAAGGGCTACAAGTGCATCTTCACCATGCCGGACAAGATGTCCCTGGAGAAGATCAACCGCCTGAAGGCCATGGGCGCCCAGGTCGTCGTCACGCCGACGAACGTTCCGGCGGAGGACCCGCGCAGCTACTACGAGACGTCGAAGCGGCTGGCCAAGGAGACGCCCGGCGCGTTCATGCTGAACCAGTACCACAACCCGGACAACATCGAGGCGCACTACCACACGACGGGTCCGGAGATCTTCCAGCAGACCGAGGGCAAGTTCGACTACTTCGTGTCCGGCCTGGGCACCGGCGGCACCATGAGCGGCGCCGGCAAGTACCTCAAGGAGAAGATCCCCGGCCTGAAGAACATCGGCGTGGATCCGGAGGGCTCCGTCTACGAGGGCTACTTCAAGACGGGCAAGCTCACCGAGCCGCACGTCTACAAGGTCGAGGGCATCGGCGAGGACATGCTCTGCGGCGCCATGGACTTCAAGGTCGTGGACGACGTGCGCCAGGTGGATGACCGCATGTGCTTCAACGCCGCGCGCCGCCTCGCTCGCGAGGAGGGCATCTTCGCGGGCGGCTCGTCCGGCGCGGCGGTGCACGTGGCGGTGCAGCTGGCGAAGGAGGTCGGCAAGGGGAAGACCATCGTGGTCGTCCTGCCGGACTCCGGCAGCAGCTACATCAGCAAGTTCCACTCCGACGAGTGGATGCGCGACAACGGCTTCATGCAGGAGAAGGGCGCCGGCACCGTGCGCGACATCATCGGCGCCAAGCCCCGCGACCTGAAGACGGCCAAGCGCGGTGACCGCGTGGACCGCGTGGTGGAGACGATGCGCAGCCACGGCATCAGCCAGATGCCGGTGGTGTCCGACGACGGGCGCGCCGTGGGCATGGTCCACGAGTACGACCTGCTCAACGCCCTGGTGGCCAACAAGGTGAAGTTCCAGGACGCCATCGACCCCATCGTCGCCCCGCTCCAGGGCGCCGTGTCCGCCGACGCCAGCATCGACCGGCTGCGTGAAATCTTCGCGCGCGACAACGTGGCCGTGGTGAAGGAAGGCGAGACGGTCATCGCCATCGTCACGAAGATCGACCTCATCGACCACCTGCACCGCACCGCCGCTTAAGCCGCGGACAGGCGCTGGAAACACCGAGGGCCCGGAAGGAGGAGCGAATCCTCCCTTCGGGCCCGTCGTGCTTCAGCGGTGCGGTGTGCTCAGAGCCCTGCGGGGTCCGGCTTCGTCAGGTCCAGGGCCACCATGTGGAAGCCCGTGCCGACGTGGATGAAGCCGAAGCGCTCCGCGCGGTTCTTGATGGCGTCCAGCTGCGAATAGCCCAGCAGCAGCTTGAAGCCCTGGCGCCGGGCCTCGTCGCGGACCGCGGCGACGATGGCGTTGACCGCCTCGTTGCGGTCCTCCTTGGACAGCCCGGGCGCGGCGATGATGCCTTCAATCAGCGCCACGGAGCTGTCCGTGCGGTACAGGAAACCCGCCGCCTTGTCCGGCACCACGAACCCGAACTCCGGAAGGGCATCCGGCGTCATCGTCTCTTCCCACGGCTTGCGCCACAGGTTGAGCAGCTCGTGGTGGACCTTGGGGTCGAAGCGGACGGGCTTCATGGACTAGGAGAGGAACGTCGACATCTTCTGGGCGGCGAGCTCCGTCGCGTTGCCCATGCCCAGGCTGGTGAGCGGGTTCTTGTTGGCCTTGAACAGGTCCCCGAGGATGTCGGTGACCTTGCTCTTGCCCGTCGCCAGGTTCAGCGCGCCGGACAGCAGGCTGTTGCCGCCCGCGCCGTCCATCAGGCCGGAGTTGGCGAACGCGCCCAGGGCGTTCTTGAACACGCCGCCGCCCGGGATGAGGTCGGTGGCCGCGCCCAGCAGCGACTGGAGGGGGTTCTTGCCCTGCATCAGGCCGCTGGCGAACGACATCGCCGCGCCGAGAAGCGGGTTCACCATCGTCACGAACGGCTTGACGATGTCCATCACCTTGCCGAGAGCCTTGCCGATGCCACCCATGGTCTGATCCTTTTCGGGGAGGACCGCGCGGGCCCTCGAAGTGAGACTGACAGTAGGATTCTCGGAAGGACGCCCCAGAAGTTTCCGGTTCCCGGATTATCCTCGCCACCGCCGGAAAAGCCCCGGGGTTCCGGGGCTTTAGCGGAAGGGCTCAGCCCCGGATGGGGCCCTTCTTCGCTTCGGCCGGATTCACGGCGGCGCCCGGCTTGGGGGCCACGGTCTGTCCGCCCTTGTTGTTGGCGGCGCCCAGCGCGGCGCCGTAGCGCTGCTCGTGGCTCTTGTCGCTGCTGAAGCCGTCGCGCTGCTGGGCGGGGCTGATGACGATCTCCCCGTCGATGATCTTCTGCAGGTGGGTGCCGATCTCCTCCACCGTCGCGATCTTCGGGTCGCGCGCCTTGAGTTCCTCGTCCGGGATGATCTCCAGCTGGGGCGGCTTGTCCGGGTGGATGGCGTAGTCGAGGATCTTCTCCACGTACTGCGCCACCGGAATCTTCAGCATCTCCGCCTGCTGCTTCACGTCCGCGTCGGCCAGCAGCTCCGCGCGCACCACTTCCACGGGACGCTTCAGCCGGCTGGGCGCCGGGGGAGGAACCACCTCGTTGGGGTTGGACATGGGCTTCTCCTTTGGGCCTATTGCTACCCCAGGTCAGCCCTGGAACTCAAAGTGTGGGGCGATTCGCTAGGGGGCCGGGGGGCGGCGGGCGAAGAGGGCGTTGGCCACCTCCGTCATCACCACCTCGCCGTGCTGGTTCACGACCTCCAGGCCCAGCTTCAGCGCGCCGCGGTCCGGCTTGCTCGCGGAGGGCTTCGCCTCCAGCGTCGTGATGCGCACGGTGAGCGTGTCACCCGGGCGCACGGGCTTCTTCCAGCGCAGCTCGTCCAGGCCCGGTGAGCCCATGCCGGCGGCCTTGCCCAGCAGGCCCTCCACCATGAGCTTGTGGCAGATGGCGGCGGTGTGCCAGCCGCTGGCGATGATGCCGCCGTAGATGCTCTTGCCGGCGGCGTCCTCGTCGATGTGGAAGGGCTGGGGGTCGAACTGGCGCGCGAACGCGAGGATCTCCTCGCGCGTCACCACGTACGGCCCCCGCTCCATGATCTCGCCGATGGGGAAGTCCTCGAAGTAGCGCATGGTGTCCCTTCCGTTGGTGCCGGGCCCGCCGGCGGTTCATTCCGCCCTTCCCTACCCTCCGGCGGGCCTCGCGGCTACTGCGGAAGCGGCTCTTCCGGATCGGCCACGGACTCCGGCGT
This sequence comes from Corallococcus caeni, assembly GCF_036245865.1. Taxonomy (NCBI): domain Bacteria; kingdom Pseudomonadati; phylum Myxococcota; class Myxococcia; order Myxococcales; family Myxococcaceae; genus Corallococcus; species Corallococcus caeni. Next base: position 1,314,476 of record NZ_BTTW01000001.1, read on the forward strand.
GTCCGCGGGCGGCACGGGGCCGCGCAGCCTGGGCTCGGCGCGGTCGTCCGTGGGGCCCGGCGGCGTGTCCTGGGCCTCCTCCGCCCGGGCCTCGTCCGCCTCCAGGGCGCTGGCGTGGACGCGGGTGGCGGACTTCAGCAGCGTCTTCTTGAGGACCAGCGTGTCGCGCACGGTGTTGCTGGAGGTGATCAGCCGCGCGGTGAGCGTGCCGCCGTCCACCACCACGTCCAGGAAGCCGTAGGCCGCGGCGTCGCGCACGGCGGTCCACGCGGGCTGGCTGGTGGCGAAGGCGCGCAGCGTGGCGCCACCGCTGCCGACGACGAGGTACGGGATGCCGCGCTGGGTGCTGGAGGCCACGTTGTCGCCGTACATGGGCTTGCTGCGCTCGTAGTCGTGGTCGTGGCCGGTGAGGACCAGGTCCACGCCGTACTTCTCGAACAGCGGGCCGAACTGGCGGCGCATGGTGAGCTGCGAGCCGTGCTCACCGCTGGACCAGGACGGATGGTGGAAGAAGGCCACCGTCCACGGGCGCGTGTTCGCGGCCAGGTCCGCCTCCGCCCACGCCTTCTGCGCCGCGAGCGTGCACCGGTCCGCGGACGCCAGGCCCACCGCGCAGTTGGAGTCCAGCGAGAGGAAGTGCACCGGGCCCCAGTCGAAGGAGTAGTAGCGCTCGGTGCCCTGCGGGTTGTTGGCCGGCAGGTACATGTTGTCCAGGTAGGGCTGCCCCTGGTTCGTCACGTACTCGTGGTTGCCGGGCGTGGCGAACATGGGGACCTCGCGCAGCAGGCCCGCCATGGGCGTGAAGAGGTGCTCCTGGAACTCCGCGTCCGTGCCGTCCGGGTAGGCGTTGTCACCCAGCGCCAGCAGCAGCTCCGAGCGCCACGCGGGCGTGTTCATCACAGCCATCACCTTCGCCTGCATGCTGCCGCCGGTGCCGAAGTCGCCCATCGCGGTGAAGTGCGCCTTCGTGGCGGTGGACAGCGTGGACGTCTGGAAGGAGCGCAGGCCCGTCTTGCTGCCGCAGGCCTCCACCACGTAGCCGTAGGTGCGGCCCGCGGACAGGCCGGACAGCTTCACCGCGTGGCGCGTGCCGGTCACGCCCGCGCTGACGGAGGACGTGAGGCTGGTGCCCTCGCCGTAGCGCACCGTGGGGTTGCAGCTGCTGGCGGTGCGGAAGGCCACGATGGCGGACGTCTGCTTCACGCTTTGTAGATAAGGCAGCCGTGGCAGCGCGGGGCCGGAGTCGCTGGTGGACGGCGGCGCGGAGGCCGAGCACGCCCGCGCCTCCGCGATGGAGTTCCAGTCGTTCACCGTGTTGCCGTTGACGGTGACGCGCACGTAGCGCGCGCTGCGCGAGGAGAACGCCACCGTCTGCGCGGCCGTGTTGAGCGCGCTGTCGCCCGCGTACGCCTGGGTGAAGCTGCTGCCGTCGGTGGACGTGGAGACGACGAAGTGGTTCTGGCGCTCGTTGCCCCGGTGCCACGCGATGGTGGTGCCCGTGAGCGTTTGCGCCGTGCCCAGGTCCATCTGGAGCCAGACGCCCGTGCCCTGCGCGCTCCAGCGCGTGGACAGGTCGTCGTCCTGCGTGTTGGCGGGGACGTTGCCGTCGTCGCCGCTGGCCGTCACCGCCTTCGTGACGACCTGGTTGCAGTTGGACGCGGCGAGTGACTCCGGCAGCGCGACGGGAGGGAAGTCGGAGTCGGTGGAAGCGGGCGGGGACTCGCAGCCAGTCGCGAGCCACGCGCCCAGGAGGCAGGTGGAGACAAGCAGTCGGTTACGCATCGCGGCGGGAACGTTGTGCACCAACCAACATTCCCCCTGCCCCGGAGGGCAGGCCGGCTGCCTGGAGCGCGAGCGGGCGCCCGGACTACTTCACGCGCTCGAGCGCCTGCGCGAGGTCGTCGATGAGGTCCTGCGCGTCCTCGATGCCGACGGACAGGCGGATGAAGCCGTCCGCGATGCCCAGCTTCTCCCGCGTCTCACGCGGGATGGAGGCGTGGGTCATGATGGCCGGGTGCTCGATGAGGGACTCGACGCCGCCCAGGGACTCGGCGCAGGCGAAGACCTTCACCGTCTTGAGGAAGGTGCGCGCCGCCTCCAGGCCGCCGTGGATGTCGAACGTCAGCATGCCGCCGAAGCCGGTCATCTGCTGCTTGGCGAGCGCGTACTGCGGATGCGTCTCCAGGCCCGGGTAGGTGACCTTCTTCACCTGCTTGTGCGTGGCCAGGTACTGGGCCACCTTCATCGCGTTCTGCGCGTGGCGGTCCATGCGCACGTGCAGCGTCTTCACGCCGCGCAGCACGAGGAAGCTGTCGAAGGCGCCGGACACGCCGCCCACCGCGTTCTGCAGGAAGTACATCCGCTCCGCGATGTCGTCGCGGCTGGTGCAGACGAAGCCGCCCACCACGTCGCTGTGGCCGTTGAGGTACTTCGTCGTGGAGTGCGCGACGACGTCGAAGCCCAGCGACAGCGGCTTCTGGAAGTACGGCGTCATGAACGTGTTGTCCGCGACGGACAGGATGCCGCGCTTCTTCGCGATTTCGGCGATGCGGCCCAGGTCGATGAGCTTGAGCATCGGGTTCGTCGGCGTCTCCACCCAGACCATCTTCGTCTTCGGGGTGATGGCCGCCTCGAAGTTCTCCGGCTTGGAGAGGTCCACGAAGGAGAAGTTCAGGCCAGAGCGCTTGAACACCTTGTCGAAGATGCGGAAGGTGCCGCCGTACACGTCGTCGGAGACGATGACGTGGTCACCGGCCTCCAGCATGTGCATCAGCATGTCCGTGCCGGCGAGGCCGGACGCGAACGCGGCGCCGTACTTCGCGCCCTCCAGCGCGGCCAGGCAGTCCTGCAGCGCCTTGCGCGTGGGGTTCTGCGTGCGGCTGTACTCGTAGCCCTTGTGCTCCCCCGGCCCGTCCTGGACATAGGTGGAGGTCAGGTACACGGGCGTCATGATGGCGCCGGTGGTGGGATCCGGCTCCTGGCCGGCGTGGATGGCGAGCGTGTCGAAGCGCATGGCCCGCGACCTAACACAGTCCCACCGGCCGCGCAGCGTCCCCGGCCCTGTTCCGGGGTCCTACTCGAAGCGGCCGTGCCGGCCCGCGCCCCGGGCGAACCGGGTGGCCCCGGGGATGGACTCCGTCTGGAGCACCTTCACCCCGCCCTGGAACTCCTGGCGCATCGCGTCTTCGAACGTCAGGTCGGCCTGCGCGTAGGCGGAGGCCCGGTCCGCGTTCATGCAGGCCTGGGGGAAGGCGGCGATTTGCGCGGCCAGCGACTCGGCGGCGGCCCGGGCCTCGCCCTTCGGCACCACGCGGTTGACCAGGCCCATGCCCAGCGCCTCGGCGGCGGACACCGCACGGCCGGTGAGGATGAGGTCCAGGGCGCGTGACAGGCCAATCAACCGGGGCAGGCGCACGGTGCCCCCGTCGATGAGGGGCACGCCCCAGCGGCGGCAGAAGACGCCCAGCACCGCGTCCTCCTCCGCCACGCGCAGGTCGCACCACAGGGCCAGCTCCAGACCGCCCGCCACCGCGTGGCCACTGAGGGCGGCGACCACGGGCTTGGACAGCCGCATGCGCGAAGGCCCCATGGGCCCGTCCCCGTCCAGCTCCAGGCGCAACAGGCGCCCTTCGGACACGGCCTTCAGGTCCGCGCCCGCGCAGAACGTCCCCGCGTCGCCGTACAAGACACCCACGCGCGCGTCGGGGTCCGCGTCGAAGGCACGGAAGGCGTCCGCCAGCGCCTGGGCCGTGCCAGCGTCCACCGCGTTGCGGACCTCCGGCCGGTGGAGGATGACGGTGGTGACGGGGCCGTTCTTCTCGACGCGCACGCTCATGGGCACGGGTTTTCCCCCGCCCCCGGGGCGGCCTGCAATATGAGGGGCGCATGGCGGACGAAGGCAAAGAGGAGACGACACCGGGCGCGGGCATGTTCGAGAACCGCCTGCGCAAGAACGCGAAGCGCCTGCGCAAGTGGGCCCGCGCGCAGGGGCTCACCGCCTTCCGCGTCTACGACCGGGACATCCCCGAGTACTCCTACGCGGTGGACCTCTACGGCGACCACGCCCACGTCGTGGAGTTCCCCCGCCGCAAGGCCCACGCGAAGGGCGCGAACGCGGACGCGGACCGCGCGGAGGTGCTCGCCGCGGTCACCTCGGTGCTGGGCGTGCCGCCCGAGCGCACGTCCGTGAAGACGCACACGCCCCAGCCTTGGGGCCGCTCGCAGTACGGCCGCGTGGGTGAGGGCAGCGAGCGGCTGGTGGTGGAGGAGCAGGGCCTCAAGTTCTGGGTGAACCTGGGCGACTACCTGGACACCGGCCTCTTCATGGACCACCGCAACACCCGCGCGCGCGTGCGCAGCGAGGCGAAGGGGAAGCACTTCCTCAACCTCTTCGCGTACACCGGCGCGTTCACCGTGTACGCGGCGGCGGGCGGCGCCGCGAGCAGCGTGAGCGTGGACCTGTCCAACACGTACCTGGACTGGGCGGAGGACAACCTGGTCCTCAATGGCCTGGCGGATCCGCGCCACGTGCTCATCCGCGCGGACGCGAAGGCGTGGCTGGAGGACCAGGCGAAGCACGGCGAGGACCGCTACGACCTCATCGTCTGCGACCCGCCGTCGTTCTCCACGTCGAAGAAGATGTCGGGGACCTTCGACGTGCAGCGCGACCACGTGCGGATGCTGGAGCACCTCCGGGCGCTCATGGCCCCCGGAGGCGTCCTCTACTTCTCCACCAACTTCCTGGGCTTCGAGCTGAAGGACTCCGCGACCCGGGGCATGGAGAAGGTGGAGGAGCTCACCCCCCGCTCCATCCCCGAGGACTTCCACCGCAAGGAGATCCACCGCTGCTGGCGCATGGTGGCTCCCTCGCGGTGAGCGTCAGCCGCTGACCGCTACAGCCAGCAGACGTTGTCCTGGCAGCGCTCGCCGGACGGGCACTCGCAGTTGGCCTGGCAGACCTTGCCGGAGCCGTGGTTCACCGGCTTGCACTGGCCGCTCGAGCACATCTGGCCGGCGGGGCACTCGCAGTTGGCGCGGCACACCGTGCCGGTGGTCCCCGCGTCCGTGGAGGGCTGCGCCGGGGGCAGCTTGCACTTGCCGCTGGTGCAGACCTCACCGGACGGGCACTCGCAGTTCACCGTGCAGGACCAGTTGCTGCCCGTGCCCGCGTCCGGCGTGGGCAGCTTGCAGTAGCCGTTGGTGCACGTCTGGCCGGAGGGGCAGTCGCAGTTGGCCTGGCACGACTGACCCGGGTCCGGCTGCGGCGACTTGCACTGGCCGCTGGTGCAGACCTGGCCCGCCGGGCACTCGCAGTTGGCCTTGCACTGGCCGCCGGAAGGAATCGGCAGGCAGTAGCCCACCTCGCACTTGGTGTCCGCCGAGCACTCCGTCGTGGAGGTGCAGGGCGCGCGGCACTGGCCGTTCACGCAGTCGCGGCCGTTGGGGCACTGGGCCTCCGTGGTGCACGCGTTCGGGTCCGGCTGCGGCGTCTGGCACAGGCCCTGGTAGCACACGCCGCCGGGGCCGCACTTGTCGTCGCTGTCGCACTGCTTCCGGCAGGTGCCGTTGATGCAGAAGCTGTCCGTGCCGCAGTCAGTATTGACCCGGCAGGTAGGGGCGGAGCCGCCGTCCGTGCCCGCGTCCGGCTTGGTGCCGCCGTCCGGCCTGGTGCCGCCGTCCGTGCCCGCGTCCGGCTTGGTGCCGCCATCCGTCTTGGTGCCGCCGTCCGTCTTGGTGCCGCCGTCGGTGGTGCCGGTGGTGGTGCAGAAGTTGTCCTTGCAGCGGCCGCCCGCGCCACATTCCGAGTCGCGGTAGCAGGACTGGGCGCACCAGCCGTTGATGCACATCTGCGTGCCGGGACACTCGCTGGAGTACACGCAGCCCTGGGTGTTGGAACCCAGGTCCCAGCAGCTGCCGGAGTGACAGTACTGGTTGGAGCCACAGTCGGACGTGGAGGAGCAGCCGTAGCTGGTGTCGTAGTCGTCGTCGGGCCAGTACCCGCCGCCGCTCGTCTCGAGGATGCAACCCGACAGCAGGCCTAACAGCGCAAGGAACGGCACGTACAACGTGCCGCGAAGCGTGGTGTTCCTCATGAGTGGGGGCTCCAAAGGAATGGGATGGGTCCGGACCGGCCACCGGGGGGGTCATCCGATTTCGAGAGCCTTCGACGCAAGAGGGGGTCGGATTGATCAAATAATTTTGATCTTTTTTCGTCTCTCCGGAGACCCAGGGGCACGGAGGCAGTGTGCTCGTCTGGACCACCGACACAGACTGGAGGGCGTTCCTGGAGGAAGGGGACGTCCGGCGTCGCCCTGAAGGAGAAGCCCTGGTGTTCAGCCGAGGAGCGCGCACGTGGGCGTCCGCGTCCCCGCCGGAGTCCGGCGTGGGCGTGGTGGGCGCGCGCGCTCCGGCGTCTTCCGACGAGGCCCACCTGCGGCTCCTGGTCCACCGGATCCAGGAGGGGGACCTGGCCGCCTTCGAGCAGCTCTACGAGGCCACGAAGCAGGACGTGGCGCGCACGCTGCGCCACCTGGTGGGAAACCGCGTGGAGGTGGACGACCTGCTCCAGGAGACGTACCTGCGGCTGCTCACGGCGGTGAAGGGCTTCCGGGGCGAGTCGCGCTTCAGGACGTTCCTCTACCGGGTGTGCGCCAACGTGGCGCTCAGCCATCTGAGGTGGAAGCGGCGCCGGCCGGAGGACCCCTTCGCGGACCCGCCGGAGGTGGTGGCCACGGGCGAGGACCCGGAGCGCGCCGCGGAGCGGCGTCAGGCCGCCCGGCTGGTGGAGGCGGCGCTGGAGAAGCTCAAGCCCAAGAAGCGCATCGTCTTCGTCTACCACGAGCTGTGCGGCATGAGCCCGGACGAGATTGCCCTCGCCGTGGGAAGCTCCGCCAACACCGTGCGCAGCCGCCTGCACCACGCGAGATTGGAGTTCACCGAGGCCATGCAGCGTCTGGTCGTCGCCCGGCCGGTGGGAGGTTCCCATGGCCGGCCATGAGACGCAGGCCCTGTGGGCGCTGGCCGCGGGGGAGCTGGATGCGGCCGCCCAGGCCCGCGTGGAGGCGCACGCGGCGGAGTGCGCCGCGTGCGCGGCGGAGTGGAAGCGCGTGGTGGACGCCCGGGCGCTGTTGCACTCGGCGCGTTCGGTGGAGCCCTCCGTGCGGTGGGAGGAGACCGGGGCGAAGCTGAAGGCCGAGGCGGCGAAGCGGATGGCCCGGCGCGAGCCGAGGTTCCTGTCGCCCTGGGCGATGACGCTCGCGGGGGCCTGCGCCGTCGCGCTGGTGCTGTGGCTGGGCGGTTCGCTCTGGAAGAAGGCGGGGACACAAGCCCCGTCGGTCATCGCGACGGGCTCGGGCACTGGGACCGCGCCGGCCGGGGTGGAGTCCACCGGCCAACCCGGGTCAACGGAAGAAGCCGTCGCGGTCCGGCAGGAGACTGCCTTCGAGAAGCAAGAGGCGGTCGCGGTCCGGCAGGAGGCTGCGTCCACCACGGAGGCGGAGCTCGTGACCGGTGCGGTGCTGCGGGAGGCCTCCGGTTCGGAGCATGCGCTGGCGGCCGGGATGCGGCTTCGCTCGGGCATGGCGGTGCGGACGCCTCCGAAGGCTTCGGCGGTGCTGCGGCTTCCGGATGCGAGCCGGGTGCGGCTGTCGGCGGGCTCGGACGTCGTGTTCGCGCGCGCGGAGTCGAACGCCGTGCATCTGACCGTCCAGCAGGGACGGCTCTCCGTGCGTGCTTCTCATGCGAAGCGCGAGGCGTTCCTCGTGGAGTCCGCCGGCCTGCGCGTCTCCGTCGTGGGGACGGTCTTCTCGGTGGAGCGCACGGCGGCCGGTGCCGCGGTGGCGGTCCTGGAAGGACGCGTGCGCGTGGACGCGGAGGGTCAGCCTCCCCGCTTCGTGGACGCGGGTGAACGCGTGGAACTCGCTGGCACGGGCGAAGCGCTGAAGCCCCGCGCCCTCTCCGCCGGAGACCGGCAGGCGTTCCGCGACCTGCGAGCCGCCGAACCGGGCCCCGCGGTCGCGAGCGCCTTGCCCACGAAGAAGGCCCCTCCACGACCGGAGGGCGGCAGCTCCCCGCGCCAGTCCGTTGCCACGGCCGCCAATCCGTTGGATGCGCCCGCGCCCGGCACCCCGTCCGTGGAGGACAACGCCGCACCGTCGCAGGCCGTCGCCAACGTGACGCCGGACTCCCCTGCCCCAGAAATGCCGCGCCAATCCGTTGCCACCGCCTCCAATCCCTTGGAGAGCGCTCCGGCCCAGGCGCAGGCGTCCAACACGGAGATTCCCCAGGCGGTGGCCGTGATTCCGAACGAGGCCTCTCCGTCCGACGACTTCGTGCCCTACCCCGGCTCGCCGACGGGCTCGCTCGCGTCCTCCGCGCCCCTGCCGACACCGGGCGCCGTGCAGGCTCCGTCCATGGCCCCGGCCGCTCCCACGGAGCCGCGCAAGCGCAAGACGCTGAGCGCGCTCGTCCCGGGCGGACTCCTGTCGGACGACTCCGATGAACGGTTCCTCGGCTACGCCAAGGTGCAGACCGCCGCCGCCACGTGCGGGCGCTTCCTCGTGGGACTCGGGGAGATCGCCGCAGCCAGCCCGCGCACGGGCCACCGGGAAGAGGCTCGCATCCTGCGCGGCCGCTGCTTCAACAAGCAGCACCAGCCCTCGGACGCGGAGGACGAGTTCCGCCAGTACCTCCGCGAGTTCCCCAACGGCCGCTACGCCACCGAGGCTCGTATTGCCCTGGGCCTGTCCGCCGAGCCGCAGCCGGGCGCACCCGCGAACGCCCCCGCGCCCCTGCCGGTCCCCACGCCCGTCACGCCGCGGTGGAACGGCTCGCCGCAGCGGACGCCCGTCAGCCCCGGGGTTCCTCGTCGCTGGTGAACTCCGCGTCCACCTCGCCCCCTTCGCTCCGGGGGCGACGGAAGGTCGCGGGGTCGTCCGAGGGCTCCGTCGTCGCGGGCGTCTCCTGTGAATCGAAGCGCCGGGCGTCCAGGAACGGGTCCTCGGCCGGCATGGGCCCGATGCCCCCCATGTGCGTGAACCGCACGGCGCCCGACTGCAGCGTCTGCTCCAGCGAGCGCCGCACCCGCGCCGTCATCCAGCGGCGCACCGGCGGCACCATCAGCGCCAGCCCCATCACGTCCGAGATGAACCCCGGCGCGATGAGCAGCGCCCCGCCCACCAGGATCAGCACGCCGTTGAGCAGGCCCTCCTCGGGCACTCCGCCGCCGGCCATGGCTTCACGCCAGTTGCGGAACACCCGCTCGCCCTGCCTCCGGGCGATGAGGCTTCCCAGCACGGCGGAGCCGGCCAGCAGCGCGAGCGTGGCTCCCAAGCCGATGTGGTGCCCCAGCGTGATCAGCAGGTACAGCTCCGCCAGGGGCAACAGGATGCAGACGATGACGAGGACCTTGAGCACGCTGGCACGTTAACGCCAGATTCACTCCGGCGCTCATTGCCAGCCGGACAACGCGTGTTCCCGGCGGTGAGCGCCTGCCAGGGTCCCCGCCGCCCCGTGGGGTGGCCCCCGCCCGGCTCACTCGCCGTTGAGCTGCCCCATCAGGAAGCGCATCACGAAGAAGAGGATGGCGAAGCCGCCCACCGCGAAGAGCACCAGCCGCGTCGACAGCGACATGCGCTCGGACGGCAGGCCCAGCGAGTCCACCCGCTCCGCCCGGTTCATCGCCTCCTCCAGGCCGGGGGTGATCTCCATGGGCTTCGCGGTGCGCCGGTAGAGCTCCGTGCGCAGGTACTGCTCCACCACCATCTCCGTGTCGGAGCCCGTGAGGACCCGCCCCAGCTGCGGGTCGAACAGCCGGAGCTGGGCCTTGCGGGCCAGCGCGGCGGCTTCGGTCAGGGCCTCGCGGATGAGCTCCTCGCGGTCCTCCAGCGGCACGCGCAGCTCGGTGCCCACCACCCGCTTGCCGTCGCGCAGGGGCAGCACCTCGACGACGCCCACCCCCAGGTCCCACTCGCGCACGCCGTCCGGGCGGACGGTCCCCGGGCGCGCCGCCAGCAGGGCCTCCACCCTTTCCATGTCGAAGGGGGCGCCCGGCGCCCGCGCCTGAAGGACCAACTCGTAACTCACGCGGGTTGCGAGTATACGCCGCCCGTTCCCTCCCGCCTCTTTGCCTCCGAGACCGCCTTCGATGAAGCCCTCCTCTCCCCCCCGCTCCGGCCGTCCCGGCGCCCCTCCCCCCGGACGCGGTGGCAAGCCCGGCGCGCGTCCGGAGAAGCACGGCCAGCGCCCCGAGAAGATGCGGCCGGACCGCACGTCGCCGGAGCTGGGTCCGGACGGCACGCCCCAGGTGATGCTCCTGCGCCGCGGCTCCGACCGCTGGCTCGCGGGCCCGCCGTGGATCTACCGCGCGGACCTCAACGGCGACCCCGGCCTCCAGGGCGGTGAAGTCGTGCGCGTGGTGGATGGCCGCGGCTGGTTCATGGGCAAGGCCTTCTATTCGAAGCAGTCCAAGATTTCGCTGCGCTGGCTCACCAACGACGACGTCGCGGTGGACGTGGACTTCTTCCGCCAGCGCCTCCAGTCCGCGGAAGCGCTGCGCAAGCTCGCGCTGCCCGGGGAGACGACGTACCGGCTGGTGCACGGCGAGGCGGACGGCCTGCCCGGGCTCGTGGTGGACCGCTACGGCGACTACCTCAGCGTGCAGTTCCTGGTCCCCGCCATGGAGCAGCGCAAGGCGCTCATCGCGGACCTGCTGGAGGAGCAGTTCCACCCCAAGGGCATCGTCAACCGCTCAGACGTGAGCGTGCGCCACCTGGAGGGCCTCCTCCCGGAGAAGGGCCTCCTGCGCGGCGCGCTGCCGCCGGGCCCCGTGTCCTTCGACGAGGGCCTGGTGCGCATGCGCGCGGACCTGCTGGAAGGCCAGAAGACGGGCGCGTTCCTGGACCAGCGCGAGAACCACGTGATGGCGGCGCAGTACGCCTTCGGCGAGGCGCTGGATTGCTTCAGCTACGTGGGCGGGTTCGCGCTCCAGCTGGCCACGCGCGCGAAGCAGGTCACGGCGGTGGAGATTTCGGAGTCCGCCTCCGCGCAGCTGCGCGAGAACGCCCAGTCCAACAAGCTCACCAACCTGGAGGTGGTGACGGCCAACGCGTTCGACTTCCTGCGCGACGCGGTGGACGAGGGCAAGCGCTACGACACCATCGTGCTGGACCCGCCCTCCTTCGCGAAGAACAAGGACGCCATCCCGGCGGCGGTGCGCGGCTACAAGGAGCTCAACCTGCGCGCCTTCCAGCTCCTGCGGCCCGGCGGCATCCTGGTGACCGCGAGCTGCACGTACCACGTGGACGAGCAGGCCTTCGAGGAGATGCTCGCCTCCGCGGCCTCGGACGCGAAGCGCCGGGTGCAGATCATCGAGCGCCGGGGCGCCGGCCGCGACCACCCCGTCCTCCTCAACCTGCGCGAAACCCGCTACCTGAAATGTTTCGTGCTGCGCATGCTGTGAGATAGGGTAGGACCCATCCAAGGGGTCCATCCACCGGGCCCCGACGTGCGGAAACGGTTCAGGGCATGGCACGCCGGGATTGGGACGACGCAGACGACGAAAGCCCCGCGTCCGGTACGCGGGCGTTGGAGCGCGCCATCCAGGAGACGCGCGCCGTGTACCGTCAGGCGGACGCGGCGTACGCCCCGTACTCGTGCCCCGCGAGCGGTGAGTGCTGCCAGCTGTCCGTCACGAAGCGTCAGCCCTGGCTGTGGCTCCCGGAGTGGGAGCTGCTCAGGCGCAGCAAGCCCCTGCCGCCCGCTCGCGCCGACGGGGCGTGCCCCTACCTGGACGCGGCGGGCCTGCGCTGCACGGTGTACGCGGACCGGCCGTTCGGGTGCCGCACGTTCTTCTGCCAGCGCATCCAGGGCCCCGCGCGACAGCCGTCCGAAGAGGTGACCCGGCTGCTCGTGCGGTTGGAGCGGATTTCGCAGCGCGTGATGCCCTCGCTCCAGGGGCCACGTCCCCTCCTGGAATGGTATGCCGGGGTCAATATCGCCCCGGCCCGGGAGGAACGATGAGGTCCATGCTGCAGACGCGGTGGCGGCTCGCCCACCGGCGTTCCCCCGAGTCCGCGCGGTCCGAGCCCGTGGGTGTCCACGCATGATTCGCCCGCGTTGGTTGCTCGCGCCCCAGGAGTTCAAGGGCACCATGAGCGCGGCCGAGGCCGCGGACGCCATGGCGGAGGGGCTGCGGCAGGCCTCGCTCGAGGTGGTGCTGGACGTGGCGCCGCTCGCGGACGGAGGTCCGGGCACGCTGGACGCGCTGCTCGTGGGCACGCCGCGGGGCGAGCGCCGCAGGCTCACGGTGCGAGGCCCGCTGGGCGCGCCCGTGGAGGCCTGCTGGGCGCGGCTGGACGAAGGGCGCACGGCGGTGGTGGAGATGGCGCAGGCCTCGGGGCTCTCGCTGGTGCCCCCGGAGCAGCGGGATGCGCGGGCCGCGTGCACGCACGGCACGGGGCAGTTGCTGCGCGCGGCGCTGGACACCGGCTGCGAGCGGCTCATCGTCGGGCTGGGCGGCAGCGCCACCACGGACGGCGGCAAGGGCGCGCTGGAGGCGCTGGGCTTCCGCTTCCTCGACGCGGACGGGGCACCGCTGCCGCCGGGCGGCGCGGGCCTCGCGAGGCTGGCGCGCGTGGACTCGAGTGGGAAGCACCCGCGCCTGGACCAGGTGGAGCTGCTCATCGCCACGGACGTGACGACGCCGCTCCTGGGGAAGGACGGCTCCGCGCGCCTCTTCGCTCCGCAGAAGGGCGCGGACGCGGCGGCGGTGGAGGAGCTGGAGACGGCGCTGGCCACGTTCTGCCGCATCGTGGACGAGGCCACGGCGAACCTGCCGGGCGCGGGCGCGGCGGGCGGGCTGGGCTACGGGCTCGCGGCGCTCGCGGGTGGGAAGCTGACGTCCGGCTACGACCTGGTGGCGCGGGCGCTGGGGATGGAGCGGCGCGTGCTGCTCGCGGACCTGGTGCTCACGGGCGAGGGGCGCTTCGACCGGCAGACGTCCATGGGCAAGGGGCCCGTGGCGCTAGCGAGGCTGGCGCGCGCGCAGGGCACGGACGTGGTGCTCTTCGCGGGCATCGTGCAGCGGGACAACGGCCCCGAACTGTCCCTCTTCCGCGAAGTGGTGGAGCTGAGCAGTCAGGCCCGTCCCGGTGCCAGCGCGCGGGAGACGCTGCGCGAAGCCACCGCGAAGTGGGCCCTCGCGCGCCTGGGCCGGTAGCCCCCAAGCAACGTCACGGCGGCCGGCGGGAGCGCAGTACCGCGAAGCCACGCGGCATCGCGGCCTTCATGCCCCAGCGGCCGACGTCGCCGTCCGCGCAACGTCACGGCGGCAGCCAAGAGCCTGGCACCGCGTAGCAACGCGGCGCCGAAGCCCTCGCTACGGCTCCAGCGGATCCGTCGTCCTCACCACGCGCATCCCGGCGGCGCGGAAGTCCTCCAGCGCCTCCTTCGCCACGCGCGGGAAGTCCAGCGCCGCGGGCAGCGGCTGCAACGGGGGCGCGGGCACGGGGCTCATCGCGTCCTCCAGGATGTGGATGCGCTGGAGCTTCGACTTGTCCGTGCGCTCCAGGTACTGCCGCAGGTCGCGCAGCGTGGACAGCACACAGTGCGAGCTGGCCTGCCCGAAGACGTACACGCGGTCGAACGACAGGAGGTGTTCCATCAGCCGCGCGTTGAACTCGCCCACGCGCTGCCCCTTCACCTCCGTCACCTCCGGCGCCATCACGGAGTAGTTCTCCGTCAGCGGGTGCTCGCCCTTCAGCTCGAAGTGCGTGGGCGTGTCCCGCACCAGCGCGTGGAAGAGGCTCGCCTCGTACATCGCCGGCACCAGCGCGTGGCTCTGCCCACCCAGGAGCGCGTGGTACGGCCAGATGGTCAGCACGTACCGGCCGCTCGCCTCCAGCCCCTCGCAGTACGCCAGGCTCTCCTCCGGATGGCGCGTCGCCCGCCAGCGGCCCTCCCGCACGTCCTTCGCGGTGATGACCGTCATGGGCGCGGGCGGACGCCCTTCCGCGTCCTTCCACCATGCCGGATGGAAGATTTGAAAGACCCGGTGCGTGTCCAGCGAGAACACGAGCCCCGTCAGCCGGTCCAGGTGCGTGTACAGCCAGCGCAGCGTGCGCTGCGTGTCCTCCACCGCGCCCGGGACGAAGAGGCTCGCGCCCGGCGTGCAGAAGGCCACCTGCGCGTCGATGCCGAACGCCGCGATGCGGAGCTTGTCCTCACGGGCCGGACGCACGCGGTGCTCGGCGGCGTAGCGGTAGGCCTCCTGGGAGACCTCCGCCACGCGCTCCAGGTAGAGCTGGCCGACGCGTGCGTCGTCGTGGAACCGGGGTGGGGGCAGCGGCATGACGTCCTCTCCAGGCCCGCCAGCGGCCGCCGCGCCTGACGTCAGCGGCCCTGCGGGAAGTGGCGCCGGGTGAGGGACTCCACCAGCGCCTGCGTGGTGGCAGTGTACCCGATGCGCTGCTCCTCCGGCGTCAGGCCTTCGGCGCCCACCAGCGACGGCGCGGACGCGGCCGACTCCATCAGCGGGAAGTAGCCCTGCGGCGTCGCCTCCCCCGCCTGCCCCACCAGCCCCAGCGGCCCGGAGCCCGTGCGGCGGCGGAACAGCACGGGCGTGCCCGGCACGCTCTGCTTGCCCTCCGCCAGCTCGTTGCCGAACTTCATCACCGGCGTCGCGCCCGAGCACGACAGCTTGTAGATGGCCGCCACCCGGTCGCGCGTCAGCGCATGGGACATGGTGCGCGCCACGATGTGGCCGCCGTAGCCGTAGAACTGCGTCGTCGGCTCCCAGCCCACCTGCTTGCGCAGCTCCTCGAACTCGCGCGTCATCTGCGCGTCCAGGCCGTCCTCCAGGATGATGACCGGCTTGATGCCCAGGTCCCGCGCGCGCGTCACCGCGTACAGGTACTGGAGCTTCTTGTTCCCGGAGTCGAACCGGATGGAGTCCCCGCCCTGCGGCTCCTCGGAGATGAGCTTGAACGCCGCCGGGATGCCCGACGTCAGCGTGTCGAAGGTGTCCAGCAGGTAGCTGGAGCGCTGCGGCCGGCGCTCGTGCATCGCGCGGTAGGCCGCGTCGTCGGAGCCGTAGCGCTGCACGTGCTCGTGGCCCATCGTGCCCACGGGAATCATGCCCAGCTCGCGCGCGCCCTCCACGTTGCTCGTGCGCTGCACGCCCGCCTCCTGGCACGCGCGCAGGGCCAGCGCGTGCTGCTCCAGGCAGGTCGCCGCCCGCAGGCCCACCTCGAAGATGCGCGAGGGGTCCTCCACGATGTCCACCAACTCCTTCACCTGCGCCCGCACGCGCTGCAGGTAGCCTCCCGAATCCACCCGGATGGACACGGCCTTCACGCCCACCTGGTCCAGCGTCTCCAGGGCGATGCGCTTCTCCTCCTCGCACGACACCGTGGCCAGCGTGCGCGCCAGCGCCTCGCGGTCCTGCAGCGCCTGCGTGGCCACCTGGACGCGGTAGTTGAGCTGCAACAGCAGCGGCTCCAGCCACGACACCAGCGCGGAGGGGCCGGTGATGGTGAGGATGGGCTCGCGCGGCAGGAACAGCGCGCCCCGCGGAACGGCGCGCACGGACAGCCGCTCCTTGCGCAGGATGGCGGCCTTGAAGCCCACGCCCATCTCGTAGTCGTGCCTGGCGAGGAACGCGTAGTCCTCCGCCCGCGGCTCCGGCAGGAGGGCGCGGACCCAGGCCTCCAGGTCCAGCGGCATCACCTGGGGCCCGCCCTTGCGGTGCGAGTAGTAGAACGTTTCCTTCCGCAGGGGCCAGCCGGCCTCCGCCATGCTGAACTTGTAGCCATCCGTGGCGAGCAGGGACTGGGGCATCGGGAGGCGACTCCTTATCGTTGACCCCGAGACTATGCGTGCCTCCCACCCGGCACCTAGGGCCAAGGGTTCCGACGGATGCGGGAAACCACGGGTGGCCTGTCACCCGCCTTTCCTCCTAGAACAGACACATCGCGGAATGCGCCGGATGCGACAGGTCCGGTTAAGCTGTCACGACACACAACGAAGCAAGGTGCCCATGCCCGCAGAGAACGAGACGCAGAAGGTCGAAGCCGTACTGCGCGAACATGCGATGAGCTACCCCGGCGCCCACGAGGACTTTCCCTGGGGCCACCGCGCGATGAAGGTCAATGACAAGACCTTCCTCTTCATGACCGTCGACGGCGAGAAGCTGAACCTCTCCGCCAAGCTCCCCGAGTCCAAGGACGCCGCGCTCACGCTGCCCTTCACCGAGCCCACCGAGTACGGCCTGGGCAAGAGCGGCTGGGTGACCGCCCACTTCGACGAGGCCTCGCAGGTGCCGGTGCCCGTCATCAAGGCGTGGATCGACGAGAGCTACCGCGCCATCGCGCCCAGGAAGCTCGTGGATCAGCTCCCTGCCCGGGGCACCGCCGTCCCCGGCCCCGCCGCGAAGCCGTCCAAGGCCGCCGCGGGCAAGAAGGCCTCCACGCGCAAGGCCGCGGCCCCGGTGAAGAAGGCCGCCAAGAAGGTCGTGGCGAAGGTGAAGACCGTGGCCAAGAAGGCCGCCGCCCGCGTGAAGAACGTGGCGAAGAAGACCACCAAGAAGGTCGCGAAGACGGCCTCCGCCGCCAAGGCCAAGACGGCGCGCAAGCCCGCCACTCCGGCCCGTGGCAAGCGCCCCGCCGCCGCCGCGCCCAAGCGCGCACGCCGCTCTTAACGGCGCACGCACGACACCGCGCGGAAAGGGGGCCTGGGCCGCTCCCTTCCCGCGCGTCAGGACTTCAAGAAGCGGCTACTTCCCGCCCCGGGTGCCACGGCCCGCCGAGCCCCTGGAGGCCGGAGCCTTGGCCGCGGGAGCCTTGCGACGGGCGGACGGCGCGGACTTCTTCGCCGGCTTCGCCTCCGGCTCCACGAACAGCTTGTCGTAGTCGCGCATGCTGCGGCGGATGACCTCCATGGCCTCCTGCCGGTCGTAGACCTCCGCGATCTCCACGCTGCGCTTTCCCTCACCGGGGATCTGCTTGTAGGTGAGGAAGTAGTGCTTCAGGCGGTCCAGCAGCGGGCGCGGCAGCTGCGCGATGTACTGGAGCTCGCCGTAGACGAGGTCCGACTCCAGCACCGCGATGATCTTGTCGTCGGCCTCGTTGCCGTCGATCATCCGGAAGCCGCCCACGGGCACCGCGTGCACCAGCAGGTTGCCGTTGGAGACGACCTTCTCCGTCAGCACGCAGATGTCGATGGGGTCCCCGTCGCCGTGGATGTCCTTGTGGCCGGTGCGCTCCGCGCAGCGCTTCGCCACCTGCTCGCCGCAGTACGTGCGCGGGATGAAGCCGTAGAGCGTGGGGCACTGGCTGCTGAAGCGCTGGGGCCGGTCCAGCATGAGGATGCCGGACTCCTTGTCCAACTCGTACTTCACGGCGTCCGTGGGGACGATCTCGATGTACGCGGTGACGACTTCAGGAGCCTCCGGCCCGGGCGAGATGCCATGCCAGGGATGGGACTGGGACGTGGTCTGGGTGCTCTTCTTCATGGAGTGTCTCCCGAGCGCTGGCGCGCCTCGGCGTACAGGCCGGCCACCGCTTCTTCCAGGCGGCGGGTGAGGGTATCCCGGTCCGCCAGCGTCAGCCCCTGCGTGGGCACCGGCTTGCCCACCACCAGGGCCACCCGCTGGCCCCACTGGATGGCCCGGCCGCCCTTGGGGAGGATGAGCCGCGTCCCGGAGATGGCCATGGGGACGACGGGGACCTGCGCCTGGATGGCCAGCGTGGCCGCGCCCTTCTTGAAAGGCCTCAGCTCACCATCCGGGCTGCGGGTGCCTTCCGCGTAGAACAGCACGCTGACCCGCTCGCGCAGCGCCGTCACGGCCTCTTGCAGCCGGGCCCGGTCGTCCGCGCCGCCCGTGCGCTGCACGGGGATGTTGCCCGCCACGCGCATGGCCCGGCCGAACACGGGCACCTTGAACAGCTCCGCCTTGGCGACGTAGCGCGTGTGCTTGTCGATGTGCGCGAAGTTCACCATCGCGTCGAAGTGCGACTGGTGGTTGCTCACGAAGACGACGTTGCCGTCCTTCGGGATGTTCTCCAGGCCGAAGGCTTCGTGCCGCACGCCCGCGGCCGCGAGCGCCGAGCGCCCCCAGGCCCCGAGCACCTTGTCCGCCGCCGGGTGCTGGTTCAACCCGGACAGCACCGTCACCGTCGCGGACGTCACCCCCGTGAGGCCCACCGCGGCCGAGCCGGCGAACACCGTCTGGAGCACCTTGAGCATCAGACGAACCCGTGAGCGGGGAACAGGAGGACGTCCTCGATGCGCTGGACCCCGAGCAGCAGCATCAGGATTCGGTCGAGCCCCACGGCGATGCCCGCCGAGGGCGGCATGCGGCCCACCGCCTCCAGGAAGCGCTCGTCCAGGGGATACACGGCGCGGCCCAGCTTGCGGCGCAGCTCCTGCTCCTCCACGAGCCGCGCGCGCTGCTCCGCCGCGTCCGTCAACTCGGAGAAGCCGTTCGCCAGCTCCAGCCCCTTCGCGTACAGCTCCACGCGCTCCGCCACGCGGCCGTCGCCGGGCTTCAGCCGGGACAGCGCCGCCATGGACGCGGGGTACTCGATGAGGAAGGTGGGCCGCTCGTGGCCCAGGCCCGTCTCCACCTTCTGCAGGAACAGGTGGAAGAAGACGTCGTCGAAGGACGTCGCGTCACCGGTGCGCACGCCCGCGCCTTCCGCCGCGCGCTTGAGCGACGCGCCGTCCGCGTGCACGTGGATGTCCACGCCCGTGGCGCGCAGCACCGCGTCGCGCACCGTCACGCGCTCGTACGGCGTGCGCGTGAAGAAGGCCGGATCCGCGCCGGGCTCCCCGTCCTTCGCGTCCGCCGCCGCCCGGCCCGCCTGGGCGAGCGCGCCCTCCAGGTCGTCCATGATGGCGTGGTAGTCCGCGTGCGGCCGGTAGAACTCCAGCAGCGTGAACTCCGGGTTGTGCGTCTGGGACACCTCGCCATTCCGGAAGACCTTGCAGATCTGGAACAGCGGCCCCGCGCCTTGAGCGAGCAGGCGCTTCATCGCGTACTCGGGGCTGGTGTGCAGGTAGAGCGTGCGGGCCCGGCCCAGGTCCGTCTCCGGGACGAAGGGCGTCTCGAAGGGGGAGATGTACGGCTCCATGCCGGGGGTGGGCACGAGCAGCGGCGTCTCCACTTCCAG
This sequence comes from Corallococcus caeni, assembly GCF_036245865.1. Classification (NCBI taxonomy): domain Bacteria; kingdom Pseudomonadati; phylum Myxococcota; class Myxococcia; order Myxococcales; family Myxococcaceae; genus Corallococcus; species Corallococcus caeni. Next base: position 1,333,642 of record NZ_BTTW01000001.1, read on the forward strand.
GTACCCCTGGCCGGCGAAGAACTGACGCAGGGCGGAGTAGAGGCCCTGGCGTCCTCGGGCCGCCCGCCATGGGTTTACGTTGGGCATCGGCAGGTCGGAAGTAACATGGGCGGCCCATGTCCCCAAGGATTCCGTCCCTCCTCGCCGCCGCCGTGTGTTTGCTGAGCGCCTGTCACAAGGCGCCGCCCCCGGTGGTGGTCCCCCCTCCCAGCGAGGAAGAGCAATTGACCGGGGAGGTGAACGCCCTCTCCGCGGAGTCCGCCCTCCTCCTGGAGGAGCAGCACCGGCTGGTCTGGGACTACTGGACCGAAGGCAAGGCGGTGGACATCGCCGCCACCTACAGCGGCAAGCAGGCCCTCTTCAGCCTGGAGAACCTGCGCCGCATCGACCGGCTCCGGCACCTGACGAAGGACCCGCGCGAGCTGCGCGCCCTCACCGCGCTCCACGGCCACTTCGCCGGTGAGTTCCTGGCGCGCGAGCTGGCCGAGTACAACGACGCGTCCGCCAACCTGGAGGCGTCGCTCAAGCTGAGCGTGGACGGGCGCGAGGTGCGCTACCACGACCTGGAGCGACTGCTCGCCAACGAGAAGAGCGCCCTCAAGCGCAAGGCGCTCTACGCGGCGGCCACGCCCGCGCTCACCCGCCTCAACCAGACGCTCCTGCGCCGCGAGGCGAAGACGGGGGAGCTGGTGAAGCAGATGGGCTTCGAGTCCTACGAGGCCTTCGGCAGCGAGCTGCGGCAAGCGGACCTGGAGCGGCTGGCGCAGCTGGCGGAGGAGGTGCTCCAGGCCACGCAGGAGCCGTACCGCCTGGTGATGGAGCGGCTGTCCCAGCGCGAGCTGGGGCTGCCCTTCGCTCAAATCACGCGCGCGGACATCCCGCGCCTGTTCCGCTCGCGCGAGGTGGAGGACGCGTTCCCCAAGGGCGAGTCGCTGGCGAAGGCGCAGGCCACCGTGGCGGGGCTGGGCATCGACCTGGGCGCGCTGCCCAACGTGAAGGTGGACGCGCGCGACCTGCCCCAGAAGAACCCGCGCCCGCTGGCCCTGGCGGTGAAGGTGCCGTCCGACGTGCGGCTGTCCTTCAAGCCCGGCACGGGCGTGCTGCACCAGGGCCGCGTGCTGCACGAGGTGGGGCACCTCTTGCACACGGCCTTCACGCAGGAGGCGCGCTTCGAGCTGGCGCGGCTGGGCAACCCCACCGTGGGCGAGGCGTACTCCGCGCTCTTCGAGGACCTGCTGGAGGACCCGGTGTGGCTGGAGGAGAACGCGGGCGTGCTGGGGGACGCGGACAAGCGCGCCCAGTACCTGGCGACGTCCAGCGCGCACAAGCTGTACCTCATCCGCCACGCGGCGGGCCGGCTGCTCTACCAGCTGGAGCTGCACCGCCGCACGGACGTGGATCCGCGCGAGCTGTACCGCGCGCTGATGGCGCGCACCGGCGCCATGCCGATGACGGAGGACGACGTGGCGCGCTACCTCGTGGACCAGGAGGACTTCTACCAGTCCGCCGACAGCTTCCGGGCGTGGTTCCTGGCGGGGCAGCTCCAGGGGCAGCTGAAGGCGCGCTTCGGCCCGGCGTGGTGGCACGCCCCGGAGGCGGGCGCGTTCCTCAAGGAGCTCTGGGCCCGGGGCACCGCGCCCTCCGCGCGCGAGCTGACGCAGGCGATTGGCGAGAACGGCCTCGCGCCGGACGTGCTGCTGCTGCGCCTGAGCACCACGCTCCAGGTGCCCATGAAGCTGGACCTGCGCCGGCTGGACGACACGCCCGCGCCACCCGCTCCCGCGCCGCCCGCGACGACGCCCACCTCGGGGCCGCAGCAGATGCCCCGCGCACAGGCGACGCCGCTGCCCTCCTAGGCCACAGGCCCCGGAGGGCCCTTCCCGTCCCCGCCGGTTGCACGTAGGGTCCAGAGCCATGGTGTCCGTGAAACAGCTCCGCCCCTTCGCGGGGGCCTCGCTGGAGTCCTTCCGGGCCGCGTCCGGCTCCGTGGCCCTCATCCAGCAGCCCGTGGAGGCCGCCTTCAAGTCCGTGGTGGCCTCCGGCATGGCGGGCATGCGCACGGTGGGCATGGCGCACCGCTCGCGCATGGGGGAGCGGCTGCTCGCGATGCTGCGCGACTTCGACAACCTGGAGGTGCACTTCCTCCAGCCGAACCAGGACGGCGAGGAGTTCACCGTGGGCCGCACCGACGCGTGCGACCTGGTGGTGCCGGAGCCCTCCGTCTCCCAGCACCACGCCACCCTGCGCTGGAACGCGGGCGCCGGGGACTTCTCCGTGCGCGACGCCCAGTCCATGAACGGCACCTTCATCAACGGCGCGCCCCTGGGCTTCAAGGCCCAGGTGATGCTCCACGACGGCGCCACGCTGGCCTTCGGCGACGTGCAGTTCCTCTACCTGCGCGCGGAGACGCTGCACCAGCACCTGCGCCTCGCCGTGCCCGGCACGCCCGCCCCCTGAAACGCGCGAAGGCCCCGCCTCCCACGCTCCGGGAGACAGGGCCCTCTGCACGTCACGACAGACGCGG